>NZ_LZSW01000059.1:0-483839 GCF_001665615.1 Mycobacterium sp. 852014-52144_SCH5372336 | reverse complement strand
CCGGAAGCTAAGCCTGCCAGCGCCAATGATACTGCCCCACCCGGGCGGAAAAGTAGGACACCGCCGAACACAAATTAAGCCCTGTGGCCCCCAATTCGATTGGGGGCCACAGGCATTTGTACGGCACGCACCTTTACCGGCGCACTCAATTCGGAGTGGCGCCCCGCGCTCTAATTGCCGTAATGATTGTCGTGGCCGTGTCGGCCGATTCAGTCGAACAACGTCAACGCCGGCGAGACACGACTCTTCTCCATGTCGAGCAGCGCCCTTTTCCTGTGGAGGCCGCCGCCGTATCCGGTCAGGCTGCCGTTGGCGCCGATCACCCGATGGCACGGCACGATGATGCCAATCGGGTTGTGTCCGTTGGCCAGACCGACCGCACGGAATGCACCCGCTGCTCCGATCTGGCGGGCGATCTCACCATACGACCGCGTCTCACCGTAGGGAATGGTCAGCAGCGCCGCCCACACTTTTCGTTGAAACGCCGTACCGACCATGTCGAGCTCCAAGTCAAATTCGGTGAGCTCACCGGCGAAGTAGGCCTCGAGCTGTCCGACAGCCTCGGGAAAGGCGCCATCGTCGGCTATCCAGCCTTCGCGACTGGGCTCATATGTCTGGTCGGCCATCCGTAGGTGCCTCAGCCGCGTGTCCTTGCCCGCAAGGGTAAGCGGACCGACCGGGCTGTCGACAACGCGAAAGTGCATGGCTTCCATCGCTTCTCCTTTGGCAGCCACCGTCCGTCTGGCATACGACCGCCGATGCTGGTCACCGGTTCTCGCCGAAGCGGCCAGCCCCGTCGTGGTCAGCTCACTGTGGATGTCGTGCACATCCCACGATGGCACGTGTCCACGGCTCAAGCTGGCGGAAATCCGACATCGTCGTCGCGAGTGCTCGCGGCGCCAGGACGACACGGTGTGGCATCGCGATGACTTCTGCCCTCCGGTGCAGTCTGATCGTCGTGGGCAGACTCATTTATGGCTTCAACGTGTCGGTGGACGGGTACATCGCGGACGCGCACGGCAGCATCGACTGGTCCGATCCGAGCGAAGAACTGCACCAGTACTGGAACGACTTCGAGCGGCAGACCGCCCTGTCGTTCTATGGGCGGCGGCTCTACGAACTGATGGCTGCGTACTGGCCGACCGCCGACGAGGCACCGGACGCGACTCCTTTGATCGTCGATTTCGCTCAGGTTTGGCGTGATATGCCCAAGGTCGTGTTCTCTAGCACCCTCGAGTCCGTCGACTGGAACTCGCGCCTGGAGCGCGGCGACCCCGTTGAGGTGGTGACAAAGGTGAAAGCCGAAACCGACGGCAATTTGGAGGTCGCCGGTGCGACGCTGGCCGCACCGATCGTGCAGGCCGGCCTGGTGGACGAGTATCGGATCCTGTTGGCGCCCACCGCGGTGGGCGGCGGCACCCCGTTCTTCCCGACCCTGCCGTCCTGGATCTCGTTGCGGCTGTTGGAGAACCGCATCTTCGAGTGCGGCACGGTCCTGCTGCGCTACGAAGCCAAGCACGACTGATCGGACACAGCTAACGGCCTGCGGTCGCACGATGGGCGAGCTGTAAGTGTCTCAGCCGCGAGAGGCGGTCAGCACCGAACCGTGACGTAGACCGTGCTGTAGCGGATGCGCTCCTGAGAACCGGTGGTACCGACGGGATCACGCACCGTGACGTCGTGTCCTTCGGCCACGCTGCTCACGTTGCATTGTGACAGCGGCGCTGTGCCCACGCGGTTGACGATGACCCTCTTGCCCTGGCTCTCGAGGTTGCGGATGGTGTCAATGGCGGTGCCGGGACCCGACGGCGCGGACTGCGCGACGCCGGCCAGGCCGACCGCCGAGAGCAGAACCGCCGCGGCCGCCACCGGCGGAAAGCATCGACCGTCGTGCCATGCGAGTCGCGGCGCCTTTGCCTTCGCTTCCGGTGTCTCGTCCGGTGTCGGTCGGTTCCATAGCTCGGCGCTCCGATCTCTTATCGGTGGTATCGAATAAGTGATATCGCTGATGTTATCAGCAGAACTCTGAAAGTGCTATCGTCGATAACATGCTGAAAACCGAACTCGAGCCGCGAGAGCGCATCCTTCGCGCGGCCGCCGACCTTCTGACGAGGGAGGGGCGCGATGCGGTCACGACGCGCAGCGTCAGTGCTGCCGCGGCGGTGCAACCGCCCACGATTTATCGGCACTTCGGTGATATGCGGCAATTGATCGGCGATGCCGCCAGCCTCGGCATGGTCGAGTACCTCACCGAGAAGCGAAGTCGACGCCTGACCGACGATCCGATCGAAGACCTGCGAGGCGGGTGGGATTCACATATCGACTTCGGCGTGCGTAATCCACACGTCTACGCAGTGCTGTATGGAGACCCGCGGCCCAACGCCAGACCCAAGGCCGTGGTCGAGGGCGACGCGATCCTGCGCTATCTGATGCAGCGCATCGCCGAAGCCGGCCGCCTTCGCGTCGACGTCGACCGTGCCGCGGAGATGGTGCATTCGGCCTGTCGCGGTGTCGCGTTCACGCTGATCTCGCAACTACCCGAGGACCGTGACCCCGGGCTGTCGCATGCGACGCGAGAAGCCATCCTGGCGGCCATCACGACCGAAGGCTGCGACGACCCGTTCGGCGACACCCGTATCGCCACCCGCGCAATCGCCCTGAAATCCGTGCTGGAGTCGGCTGATACGAAAACCCTCAGCCCCACCGAAGCCGCACTGCTGCGAGAGTGGCTCGACCGTCTCGCGCGGAGCTAGACCGAGCCGCTCGCTTTCGGAGGCCAGTCGTTGACCGCATGATCGAGGGCGGTCCACAGGTGCTGCGTCACGTAGGACCGCCACGGTCGCCACCGGGTGCCGTGCTCGGTGAGCGCCCGCGCATCGGCGGGCAGACCTAGTTTTTCGGCCGCCATCCGCACGCCAAGGTCGGTGACCGGGAACGCGTCGGGGTCTCCCAACCCCCGCATGGCGATGATCTCAGCGGTCCACGGGCCGATTCCGGGCAATGCCTGCAGCTGCCCACGCGCGCTGTTCCAATCGCAGCCGGCATCCAGCACCACGTCACCGTCGGCCAATGCGCGGATCAGCGACATCAGGGACCGTTGTCTGGACTTCGGGAATGCCAAATGGGTGGGGTCGATTCCCGCGAGATGCTCGACGGTCGGAAAGACATGCGTCAGACCACCGTTCACATCGGTGATCGGTTGACCGTACGCCGACGCGAGCCGGCCGGCATGCGTGCGCGCCGCCTTCACCGACACCTGTTGGCCGAGCACCGCTCGTACGGCCTGTTCCTGCTCGTCGACGGTGCGTGGGATGCGCTGCCCGGGAGCCTTGGCGACCAGCGCACTCAAGTCGGCGTCGGCGCCGAGTGCGTCGACGACCGCCTCGGGATCGGCATCGAGGTCGAGCAGCCGTCGGCAGCGGGCGATGGCCGTGGCGAGGTCGCGGAAGTCGTCGAGCGCGACGCGGCACTGCACATGGTCCGGCTGCGGTGTGAGACAGACGATCCCGTTCCCGTTGGGCAGGCCTAGGGTGCGGCGATAGACGCCGTCGCGCACCTCTTCGACGCCCGGCACTGCGCTGGCTGCCAGATGGCCGAACAACCCCTCGTATGCGAACGGGGTGCGGACCGGAAGCCGTAGCGATATGGCGCCCGCACCGTCGTCGCTTCGGCCCAGGCGCGTTCGCGCGCGGTGGCGCAATGCGGTTGGAGGTAGGTCGTACACCGTTCGGACGCTGTCGTTGAACTGGCGGATACTGGAGAAGCCTGATGCGAATGCGACGTCGCTGAACGGCAATTCGGTGGTCTCGATGAGCACACGTGCCGTCTGCGAACGCTGCGCCCGCGCCAGCGCGAGCGGATTGGCGCCGACTTCCGCCTGCAGGAGCCGCTCGACCTGGCGGGTGGTGTAGCCGAGCTTGGCGGCCAGCCCGGTGACACCTTCGCGGTCGACGATGCCGTCGGCGATCAGCCGCATGGCTCGCGCAACCACGTCGCCACGGACATTCCATTCCGGTGAACCCGGCGAGGCGTCGGGTCGGCACCGCTTACAGGCGCGGAATCCGGCCTTCTGGGCAGCCGCAGCGGTCGGATAGAAACGCATATTGCGGGCGTATGGCGGCCGGACCGGACAGCTCGGCCGGCAGTAGATCCCGGTGGTCAGCACCGCGGTGACGAACCAACCGTCGAACCGGGCGTCCTTGGACTGGACGGCCCGGTAGCAGCGGTCGAAATCGTGGTACATGCCACCCACTTTTACACGCAGCCCCCGACAGAACTGGCGGAAAACCGACATCGTCGTCGGAGGCTCATGAGTCGACGATCGAGACGGTTTGATCCAGCTAACGGGCCGGTTTCGGCGCGCTAACGATTCGAACCCGTCTGCCATTGTCAGGTGCGCGGATGCCGATGTCGTGGTGTCGTGGAAGCAATGTCGAATCGAGGGTGGGTTCTAGTCGGCGCCGTGGCCGCATGCTCGGCCGCGGCTGCGTTCACCGCGCCGTCGGCCGTCGCCGCGCCGGCATCCGACACCCGCGGCTACGTCGACTCGACCGCGCGTTGTGCGGCGCCCTACTCGGCGGTGGTGTTCGGCAGTACCGCCACGTCGCGCGTGGCGATCTGCGAGACACCCAACGGCAGCTATGAATACCGCGGAGTGCGGTTGCGCGACGGCGCCAAACTGATCAAAACCGCCGAGAAGTCGGGCAACACGTTCACGGTCGACAACGACGGGATCACCTACACCGTGTCCGAGGAATCGCTGATCCTCGCGGCGGGGTCGCGCGTCATCCGCGACGAGGCGATGCTGGATTTCCACGAGGTCTCCGCGTCGGGCCCAGGGACGTCGCCGCCCGCATCGAACCCGGGGGCGTCGCCGCCCGCGGCGAGTTCGGCCCCCACGACATCGCAGAAGCCGCTGCCACCACCGCTGCCCGCCGAAGTGGGGCACGACGACAGCTGACGGGACCGCAGCCGCTCAGTCGGCGACGTCGGACACCCGGCTCGACGGGGCGGCTCCGGCTTCGTGATCGCCCATCAAACGTCCTCGCGCGACTGAGGCGGCGCCGTCGCCGGTGATCAGCCACAGCGTGGTCAACTGAGAGATCAGCTCGTCGACGGTGATCGCCGCGGTGCCGTCGACGAAGGCCAGAACAGCATCGGCGGTGCCTCCGACCAGAAATGCCGGCGCGACCTTCGCCAGCGGGTCGCGGGCGAGTTCGACGCCGTGCACCGTGCGCGCGTGCTCGATGAGCACGTCGGTCAGGCTGCGCATCACCGCAACGCGGTGCGTGCGCAGACCCGGGGTCGCAGCGACCCCACCCAGCAGGACCCGCGCGCGGCGCGGATCGTCGACCAGGCTGTGCACCAACGCCGTGACGCACGCAAATGCCTGCTGTTCAACGGGTTTCGTCTGCGTTTGGACGGCAGCGCCTACGGTTGCGTCGCGGACGGCGGCGGCGATGTCATCGATCACGGCACCGGCCACCGCATCGACCTCGGTGAAGCTCTCGTAGAAGTAGCGCTTGTTGAGGCCTGCGTCGGCGCACAGGCGCTCGACGGTCACCTCGCGCCACTCGTCGCGGCTCATCGCCTCCAGGGCAGCCTCGAGCAGTCGCGACCGGCGCTGCTGCTGACGTTGCGCGCCGGAGACACCTCCATAGCTGCGCGGTGACGACGAGGCCATGGTTCCGATCGTCGCACCGTTGACAACGCTTCAACAAAACTGGCACGGTTACGTACCAGATAGTCGTCGAAGGGATCGGCCGATGATCAACCTCATGGACCCGCCGGCCTCACTGCTCGATGCGCGACAACGGCTCCAGGGGCGGCTTCAGGAGGTCGGCGCGACGGTCAGCGACCGGTGGCCCAGTCGCGACTGCCCGTTGGCGACACCGCCTGCCGGGTCCGGGCTCGCGCCGGTGATGGGCAATTACGGCGTGCCGTTCCTCGGCCACGTGCTGCCAACACTCGTCGATCCGTTGGAGTTCGCCCGCCGTCGGTACGCGAAGTACGGCCCCGTGTCATGGGCCGGCGGGGTCGGTTTCCGGGTCGTCGTGCTGCTGGGACCCGAGGCGCTCGAGGCGGCGTGGGTCAACCGGGACAAGGCGCTGTCGAGCACCCGGGGATGGCAACCGGTGATCGGACCCTTCTTCCATCGCGGCATCATGCTGCTGGATTTCGAGGAACACCGCGACCACCGGCGCATCATGCAGGGGGCGTTCACGCGCACTGCACTCAACACATATCTCACCGAGACTGCTGACGGCATCGACCGCGCGCTGGCCACCTGGCGGCCGGCGACCCGCTTTCCGATGTATCCGTCGATCAAACAGATGTTGTTGCAACAGGCGGCCGAGGTGTTCATCGGCACCGAAATCGGCGCGGAGTCCGACCAACTCATCCGCGACTTCCACGACACCGTGCACGGCGGGCAGGCCATCGTCCGCGCCGATGTGCCCGGCGGGACGTGGGCGCGAGGACTGCGGGCGCGAGAACGCCTCGAGCGCTACTTCGGCAGGCAGATCGCGGACCGCCGTCGCGGCGAGGGCGCCGATCTGTTCTCGATGCTGTGTCGCAGCGAATCCGACGACGGTCAACGTTTCACCGACGCCGACATCGTCAACCACATGATCTTCCTGTTGATGGCCGCTCACGACACCACGGCCATCGCCCTGGCCATGCTCGTCTATGAGCTAGGGCGAAACAGTCACTGGCAGAACATGCTTCGTGACGAGGCTGTCGCCCATCCGATCGATTCGCCCACCCTCGACGACCTGGAACAGTGCGCCTTGCTGGACGCTGCGTTCAAGGAAGTGCTGCGCATGTATGCCCCGGCGGGATCCCTGTTCCGCCAGGCGATTCGCGACACTGAGATCTGCGGGCACTACATACCGCGCAAGGCCCAGATCGCGATCAGCGTGCACGCCTCGATGCGGCTGGCCGACTGGTGGCCCGCGCCCGACACGTTCGACCCTTCGCGGTTCACCGACGCGACCAACCGCGCGGCGGTCAACCGCTATGCGTTCGCGCCGTTCGGGGGCGGCGCCCACAAGTGCATCGGCCAGCAGTTCGCCGATATGACGGTCAAGACGGTGATGCACAAGCTGTTGCGTCGCTTCCGCTGGAGCGTGCCCGACGGTTACCGCGTGCCGCTCACGTGGGGGACCGGACCCACACCGGCCGACTCACTGCCGATCGAGCTCGAAACTCTCACTTGAGATTTCGGTCCTGCGCGGCAGCCCATGGCGCGTGATGGCTACGACCCGAACAGGGTCGTCATCGCGGTCGTCAGAGAAGCCATCGTGCGGTCGCGCTCGTCACCCAGTCCGACCAGCGCGTCGACGGTCAACGGACCGAGGATCTGAGTCAGGCCGTGCCCCTCGTGCCCGAAGAACCCGGCGATCTCCAGCAGCACCGCACCGTGGCTGATGCTCCACAGCCGCCCCGCGACGGCCGCCTCCCCGTCATCGCGGATGCGCCCGGCCTCGATCATCCGGCGCACGCCGGTGAGTAGTGCATCGAACGACACCGCCCACTCGCTTCGGGCGCTGGCGCTGCCGGTGACCGTGAGGTCGGCGTGGTACCGGTTCAACGACTCGGCCGCGGTGCCGAACATCATCTGGTAGCGCTGGGGGTTCTGCAGCGCGAATTCCCGGTAGCGAGCGCCCATCACGAAGAAGTCCGCGACCGGGTCCTCGGTCGGTGCCACTTCAGTCAAAGCCCGCGTGAAGCGGGCGAACGACTCGCCGGCGATCGCGTCGATCAAACCCGACATGCCCCCGAAGTGGGTGTACACCGCCATCGTGGACGTACCGGTTTCGGCGGCCAACTTGCGCGCGCTGAGGGCGGCCAGGCCGTCGCGTTCGAGGATGCGGATGCCGGTCTCGACCAGGTGCTCTCGAGCGCCGCTCACCCTTGCCATGGTGCCATAACGGTGTTATACAGAGGGGGTCATAACACTGTTATAGGGATGTCCCGATGACGAACCGTTACCTCGATGGCGCCTTCGCGCCGATTCACGACGAGCACACGCTGACCGACCTCGAGGTCACCGGGACGATTCCCGACCACCTCGACGGTCGCTATCTGCGCAACGGCCCGAACCCGATCGGGGAGTTCGATCCCGAGCTGTACCACTGGTTCATCGGAGACGGGATGGTGCACGGCATCCGGATCCGCGACGGCAGGGCGGAGTGGTATCGCAACCGGTGGGTCCGTGGCCCGCAGACCGCGCGGGCCCTGGGAGAGCGGCCGCCAAAAGGGTCCTTCCCGATCTCGGGAATCGGCGCCAACACCAACGTCATCGGACATGCCGGCAAGACGATCGCGCTGATCGAGTCCGGCGTGACGAACGTCGAACTCACCGACGAGCTCGACACCGTCGGCGCATGCGATTTCGACGGGACGCTGACCGGCGGTTACACCGCGCATCCGAAGCGTGACCCGGACACCGGTGAGCTGCACGCCGTCTCGTACAGCATGTACCGCGGCAACACGGTGCAGTACTCGGTAATCGACACCGGCGGACGCGCGCGACGCACGGTCGACGTAGAGGTCGCGGGAAGCCCGATGATGCACGACTTCTCGCTGACCGAGAACCACGTCGTGTTCTACGACCTGCCGGTGACCTTTGACGCCGGTATGGCAGTGGAGATGACGGTTCCGCGCGGTCTTCGGTTCGTCTCCCGGCTGGTGTTGTCGGCCCTCATCGGCCGGGTCCGCATCCCCGACCCGATCAGCGCGCGGCAACCGCGGGGCGAAACCACCGATCGCCGCTTCCCGTACTCGTGGAACCCGCGGTATCCGGCGCGCGTGGGCGTGATGCCACGCCAGGGCGGCAACGCCGATGTGCGCTGGTTCGACGTCGAACCCTGCTACGTGTTCCATCCGATGAACGCCTACGACGACGGCGACACCATCGTGCTCGACGTCGTTCGTCACCCGAAGATGTTCGACACCAACCGGCTTGGCCCCGACGAGGGACCCCCGACACTCGACCGCTGGACGGTCGATCTCGCCGACGGCAAGGTCCGCGAATCGCGCATCGACGATCGCGGTCAAGAGTTTCCCCGTGTCGACGAACGCCGCGCCGGCAGACGCCACCGCTACGGATATGCGCCGAGTATCCGCGGTGGTGAAGCCGCCGACGTCCTGCTCAAGCACGACTTCATCGGCGGCACAACCCAGTCGCGGTCATTCGGTGACGGAAAAGTGCTCGGGGAGTTCGTCTTCGAGCCCTCGTCACCGGATGCCGCCGAGGACGACGGCGTGTTGATGGGCTATGTCTACGACCGCCGGACAGACCGCAGCGAGCTGGCGCTGCTCGATGCGCAGACCTTGGAAGACGTCGCGACCATCAGGCTACCGCACCGCGTTCCCGCGGGGTTCCACGGAAACTGGGTGCCGGCCTAGGATTGCGCCATGGCCGAACTGGTGCAGTCGTTCCTGGACCAGATTCGGGAGCAGCACGCCGACAACGACGACGGGGCGCTGGCCGACTACATCCCCGAGCTCAGACGCGTGGACCCCAAGGGATTCGGCCTGTCGTTGTCCATGGCCGATGGCTATGTCTATGAATCCGGTGACACGGCAATCGAATTCACCATCCAGTCGATATCGAAGCCGTTCACCTACGCGCTCGCGCTCGAGCGCATGGGCATGGACGCCGTCGACGCCAAGATCGGCGTTGAACCCTCCGGTGAGGCGTTCAACCAGATCAGCGTCGACGAAACCACCAAAACGCCGAAGAATCCGATGATCAACGCCGGTGCGATCGCCGCCGCCTCCCTGATACCTGGCGCCACGGTCGACGAGCGGTTCAACCAGATTCACGAGTTCTATTCGGCTTCTGCGGGCCGCGAGCTCGCAATCGATCACGACGTCTACGGTTCAGAGCAGGCCACCGGTAGTCGCAACCGCGCGATCGCCTACATGCTGCAGAGCTTCGGCGTACTCGACGGCGATCCCGACGAGGCTCTCGACGTCTACTTCCGGCAGTGCTCGATCAAAGTGACGAGCACCGATCTGGCCGTCATGGCCGCCACGCTCGCTCGCGGTGGCGTCGAGCCGGTGGCTGGGCGGCGCGTGGCCAGTGCGGCGGTCGTGCAACGCACGCTGAGCGTGATGGTCATGTGCGGGATGTACGACGCGGCAGGGGATTGGGCGAGCGCCGTCGGCATGCCCGCCAAGAGCGGTGTCGGCGGCGGCATCGCGGCCGTGCTGCCGGGGCAGCTCGGAATCGGCGTCTACTCACCGCGGTTGGACGCCAAAGGCAACAGCGTGCGAGGGACCGAAGTGTGTCGCACCATGTCGGCGGAGCTCGGCCTGCACTTCCTCGCGCACACCCGGGAATCCCGGTCGACAATCCGCAACGCGTACGACGTCGAACCGGGTGTGCGGGTTTTCGAACTGCACGGCGACCTATTGTTCGCCGGTGCCGAACAGGTGCTGCGCAGGGTCTATCGCGAGCGCGACGCATTCGACGTCGCGATTCTAGAGTTGTCACGGGTCGACGACATCGACGACGCGGCGCGTCGCATGTTCGCGGGCATGCGCGAATCGCTCGTCGCGGCCGGCAAGGAGGGCTACGTGGTCGACCCCGACCGGGTCCTGACCGCGAGCCACACCGAAGGCTTCGACGCCAGGGTGTACGGCACGCTCGAAGACGCGCTGAGCGCCACGGCGAACCTGCGCACCGGTGACTCAGGCGGGTAGGGCCAACCTCGTCGGCTCGTCGTGGCCCCGCAACGTCACCTCGTCGCCCAAACGCCAGTGGACGCGCTCGGTTTCGCTCGCGCCGGACACCGCATCAGAGCTGGCCAGTACGTGGCCGGGAGTTTCCTTGGCCAGTTCACATAGCCGTGCCGCCTCGTTGACGGGCTCGCCGATGACGGTGTACTCGAAACGTTCTCGGGCGCCGACGTTGCCCGCCACCGCTTCGCCGGCGGCGACCCCGATGCCGGCGTCGAACTCGGGCACCTCTTCGTGGATGCGCCGCGCGATCGCCCGCGCGGCGGCCAGCGCCGAATCCTCCGGGTTCTCCAGACGCACCGGAGCCCCGAACACCGCGAGCGCACCGTCACCCTCGAACTTGTTGACGAAGCCGTGATGACGATCCACTTCCTCGACGACCACCGCAAAGAACCGGTTGAGAAGGCCGACGACGTCGGTCGCGCGCTTGGACGTGACCAGCTTCGTCGACCCGATGATGTCGACGAAGATGACCGCGACATGACGCTCCTCGCCGCCGAGCTTGGGCCGTTGCTTCTCGGCCTCGGCGGCGACCTCCCGGCCGACGTGGCGCCCGAAGATGTCGCGCAGGCGTTCACGTTCCTTGAGCCCGTGCACCATCTTGTTGAACCCCCGCTGTAGCTCACCGAGTTCGGTGCCGTCGAAAACGACGAGACTGCAGTCCAGATCGCCCTCCTCGACGTGCTTGAGAGCCGAGCGCACAACTCGGACCGGGGTGGCGATGAGCCACGACAGCAGCCACATCAGAGTCAGCCCGAAGGCGAGGGCGATCACCGCGATGATCATCACGGCTACCGCGAACTGGGTAGCGGTGAGGTTCCGCAGCGCCAGTGTGAACACCGCGAGCAGAAGGATGCCGAGCACCGGCACCCCGGAACTGAGCAGCCAGACCGTCATCGTTCGCCCCATGACGCCGTGCGCCAACCGCCGCGGAGGACGACCGGCCTCGAGTGCCTGAGCGGCTATCGGGCGCAGAGCGAACTCGGTGATCATGTAACACGCGGTCGCCACCACGATGCCGGGGAAGCCCACCGCGAGCAGGAACCGCGGAATGAACGCCGGGTCCTGCATGCCGTACAGCACGGTCAGCAGTACCGTGCCGATGCCCCACAGCAGAAGAAGCTTCTTGGCCACTCGCCATGGCGCCAGGAACACGTTTCGCTGGTCCTCGCGGGTGGGGGGCCGCTCCTCGATCGCCCACCGCAGCGAGCCGACGGTGCGCGAAGTGATCCAGGTCGTGCCGAAGACGAGCGCGACCACCATGTAGGCCGGCACCACGCCCCAGGTCAGCCAGGCCGGTGCGTCGGTGAAGACACTGGGAACCGGGATGGCGACCCCGTTGAGCAGCAGCGAGACCGCGATGCCGAGGATGTTGGTGAACAGTATGAAGAACGTCAGGATCACCTGGATACGGACGCGTCGGCGCGCCTGACTTTCTTGGGGCTTTCCGAGTAACCACGACCCGTATTCCGGGGTGCCCAACCGTCCACTCTGGCGGGTCACCGTCTCCAGGACGCGACCCAGCCGATGTGCGACGCTCCTGTTGGCGGTCATCGTCCCCTCAGCCTAAATTGCCGGGCGGCCACTTAAGGTGGTCGGGTGCGTCTCGTGATCGCCCAGTGCACTGTCGACTACGTCGGACGCCTGACCGCTCACCTGCCTTCGGCGCGGCGGCTGCTGCTGATCAAGGCGGATGGTTCGGTGAGCGTGCACGCCGACGACCGTGCCTACAAACCGCTGAACTGGATGACCCCGCCGTGTCGCCTCACCGAGGACACCTCCGGCCCGACGCCCGTCTGGGTGGTCGAGAACAAGGCCGGTGAGCAGCTGCGGATCACGGTCGAAGACATCGAGCACGACTCGAGCCACGAGCTCGGCGTGGATCCCGGCCTGGTCAAGGACGGCGTAGAAGCACATCTGCAGGAGCTGCTGGCCGAGCATGTCGAGTTGCTGGGCGCGGGTTACACGCTGGTGCGGCGCGAGTACATGACCGCGATCGGCCCGGTCGACCTGCTGTGCCGCGACGCGAACGGCGGTTCGGTCGCGGTCGAGATCAAGCGCCGGGGCGAGATCGACGGGGTTGAGCAGCTCACCCGTTATCTCGAACTGCTCAACCGCGACAGCCTGTTGGCCCCGGTCGCGGGCGTCTTCGCCGCGCAGCAGATCAAGCCGCAGGCCCGCACGCTGGCCACCGACCGCGGCATCCGCTGTGTCACGTTGGATTACGACAAGATGCGCGGTATGGACAGCGACGAGTTCCGGTTGTTCTGATGGCCCGCAGGCGGTCTCGTCGGCGTTCCGAGCGGCCACCACCGTCGCTATCTGCGTCCCGCCGCGTCGAGACGGGGCCCGACGGCCACGAGTACGAGGTTCGTCCGATCGCCGCCGCGCGTGCCACCAAGACGTACCGGTGTCCCGGATGTGATCACGAAATCCGGCCCGGGACAGCACATGTCGTGGTACTTCCGGCCGATATGGGGGAGCGGGCGGTCGACGACCGTCGGCACTGGCACACGCCGTGCTGGACGCACCGCGCGACGCGCGGCCCCACCCGCAGGTGGTCCTAGTGGTCGCCGTCAGTGCTTGTCGGAAGCAGGCTCGACGAGTTCGACGAGGACCCCGCCGGCATCCTTGGGATGAATGAAGTTGATTCGCGAGTTCGCGGTGCCGCGACGTGGGTCGTCGTAGAGCAGCCGCACGCCGTCGGCGCGCAGGCGCTCACTGAGCGCGTCGATGTCGCTGACGCGATAGGCCAGCTGCTGAAGACCGGGACCGCGCTTGTCGATGAACTTGGCGATCGTCGAGGTCTCGTCCAGCGGCGCCATCAACTGGATCTGCGCGCTGCCGACCGGGGCGCCACGCACCGAGAGCATCGCCTCGCGCACACCCTGATCCTCGTTGATCTCCTCGTGAAGAACGATCATGCCGAGATGATCGTGGTACCACTTGATCGCGGCGTCGAGGTCCGGGACTGCGATCCCCACGTGATCGATCGCCGTCACGAGTGCGCTGGCGAGCGCTGGACGTGCGTCTACGTGTTCGGTGGTCATAACGTAACGGTAACCTTGAGACAGATGTTTGCGGAATGTGTCATGGAACACACATCGCAATACCCACTTTTTGGAGGTAGTAGATGACCACGTCGGTGATCGTTGCCGGGGCGCGCACACCCGTCGGCAAGCTGATGGGCTCGCTGAAGGATTTCTCGGGCAGCGATCTCGGCGCCATCGCGATCAAGGGGGCGCTGGAGAAGGCCAACGTCGACGCGGCTGCCGTCGAGTACGTGATCATGGGCCAGGTCCTCACCGCGGGGGCCGGGCAGATGCCGGCCCGGCAGGCGGCCGTCGCGGCGGGCATCGGCTGGGACGTGCCCTCGCTGACCATCAACAAGATGTGCCTGTCGGGTATCGACGCGATCGCGTTGGCCGACCAGTTGATCCGTGCCGGCGAGTTCGACGTCGTCGTGGCCGGCGGCCAGGAATCGATGACACAGGCTCCGCACCTGCTGATGAACAGCCGGACGGGCTACAAATACGGCGACGTCACCGTGCTCGACCACATGGCCTACGACGGTCTGCACGACGTGTTCACCGACCAGCCGATGGGCGCGCTCACCGAGCAGCGCAACGATGTCGACCAGTTCACCCGCGCCGAACAAGACGAGTTCGCCGCCCGTTCCCACCAGAAGGCCGCAGCCGCTTGGAAAGACGGTGTCTACGCCGACGAGGTGGTGCCGGTGCAGATCCCGCAGCGCAAGGGCGACCCGTTGGAGTTCGCCGAGGACGAAGGCATCCGCGCCAACACCACCGTCGAGTCGCTGGCCGGTCTGAAGCCGGCATTCCGCAACGACGGCACCATCACCGCCGGGTCGGCCTCGCAGATTTCCGACGGCGCGTGTGCCGTCGTCGTGATGAACAAAGCCAAGGCCGAGGAACTGGGGCTGACGTGGCTGTGTGAGATCGGTGCGCACGGCGTCGTCGCGGGCCCGGACTCCACGCTGCAGTCGCAGCCGGCCAACGCCATCAAGAAGGCGGTTTCGCGCGAGGGCATCTCGGTCGACCAGCTCGACGTCATCGAGATCAACGAGGCGTTCTCCGCGGTCGCGCTGGCCTCGACGAAGGAGCTCGGAGTCGACCCGGACAAGGTCAACGTCAACGGCGGTGCGATCGCCATCGGACACCCGATCGGGATGTCGGGCGCCCGCATCACGCTGCACGCCGCGCTCGAGCTGGCCAAGCGTGGTTCCGGTTACGCCGTGGCCGCGCTGTGCGGGGCCGGCGGTCAGGGTGATGCGCTGATCCTCCGCGCACGCTGAGGTCCTACGACGGCGTGTAGTAATCGACACGTGTTTCGGGCACAATGGCGGCCATGACTCGCCTGAATCAGCGCACCGTCGCGGGATGGTTCCGTTTCGTCGCCCTGCTCGAGGCGGTGAGCTGGGCCGGACTGCTGATCGGCATGTACTTCAAGTACCTCGGCACCCCGCGCACCGAGATCGGCGTCAAGGTGTTCGGCCCCGCCCACGGAGCGGTCTTCGTGGCGTTCGTCGCGCTCGGGCTGCTCGCGGCCGTGATGTTCAAATGGGCGACCGGCACGTGGTTGCTGGGGATCGTCGCGAGCATCGTGCCGCTCGCCAGTGTGGTCTTCCTCATGTGGGTGGAGCGCACCGGCCGGCTGGGAGCGGAGTCCGTCGTCGCGCCGATCGCGCAACCGGGGCAGCCGGTCGGTGAAACGACGTGACAAACTATGGGCGTGAGTCGTCCACGCCCCTCTATCGCGGCCTCGATGGCCGGTGCGGTTGATCTGTCCGCCCTTAAGCAGCGGCCCTCGACGGGTGATAGCGAATCGTCTTCGCCCGCCGGTGGAGTGGAAGTCACCGAGGCGAACCTCGAAGCCGAGGTGCTGGTCCGGTCCAATCAAGTTCCCGTCGTGGTGCTGCTGTGGTCACCGCGCAGCGATGCCAGCGTCCAATTGGGTGATGCCCTCGGTCAACTGGCCACAGGGGACGGCGGGAAATGGGCGTTGGCGACGGTCAACGTCGACGTCGTCCCCCGCGTGGCGCAGATGTTCGGTGTGCAGGCGATCCCGACCGTGGTCGCGCTGGCCGCCGGACAACCCCTGTCGAGTTTCCAGGGCATGCAGCCTCCCGAGCAGTTGCGCCGGTGGATCGACTCGCTGCTGAACGCGGTCGCGGGTAAGTTGCCCGGCGGAGCGCAGGAGGGGGAGTCCGAAGAGGTCGATCCCGAACTCGCGCAGGCGCGTTCGCATCTGGACGCCGGTGACTTCGATGCCGCGCGCTCCGCGTACCAGGCGATTCTCGACGCCAACCCCGGTCACGCCGAAGCCAAGGGCGCCGTCCGCCAGATCGATTTCCTGCAGCGGGCCACTACCCGGACGCCCGACGCGATCGCCGCCGCCGACGCGGACCGCGGCGACATCGAGTTGGCGTTCGCCGCCGCCGACGTCGAGGTCCTCCAGCAGAACATCGCGGCGGCCTTCGACCGGCTCATCGACCTCGTCAAGCGGACGTCCGGCGACGACCGCACCACCGTGCGTACGCGACTGATCGAGCTGTTCGACCTGTTCGATCCGGCCGATCCCGAGGTCATCGCCGGTCGGCGCAAGCTGGCCAACGCGCTGTACTGACCTTCGACTCCTTTCGTCGAAGCCGACGAATTGGCGGTTTCTCGTTGTGTTTTTCCGCCATTGCGTCGGTTTCGGCGCAACCTGGCGTCCCCTACTCGGCGACGTATTCGAACCAGAGCGCGGACAGCGGGGGCAGCACCATGACCGCCGACGCCGGACGCCCGTGCCACGGCTCGTCGGTCGCCTCCACCGCACCGTAGTTACCGATGCCCGACCCGTTGTAGATGTCGGCGTCGGTGTTGAGCACCTCGCGCCAGGTGCCTGCGTGCGGCAACCCCAGGCGATAGCGGGAGTGCTCGGCGCCGGAGAAGTTGAACACGCACGCCAGCACGGAGCCGTCGTCGCCGTAGCGCAGGAAGCTCAGCACGTTGTTGGCCGAATCGTTGGCGTCGATCCAGCTGTAGCCCTCGGGTCGGGTGTCTTGGGACCACAGCGCCCGCCGGGTTCGGTAGACGGTGTTCATGTCGTGCACCATGCGCTGGATGCCGGTCGAGAAGCTGTTCTCGTCGAGCTGATACCAGTCCACGCCGCGCTCCTCAGACCACTCGGCGCGCTGACCGAACTCCTGGCCCATGAACAGCAGCTGCTTGCCTGGATGCGCCCACTGATACGCCAGCAGGCTGCGCAGCCCGGCGGCCTTGTTGTGGTCGTTGCCCGGCATCCTGCCCCACAGCGTGCCCTTGCCGTGCACGACCTCGTCATGGCTGATCGGCAGCACATAGTTCTCGCTGAACGCGTAGAGCATCGAGAAAGTGATCTCGTGGTGGTGGTAGCTGCGGTGGATCGGATCGCGTTTGACGAACTCCAGCGTGTCGTTCATCCAGCCCATGTTCCACTTCATCGAGAAGCCAAGGCCGCCAAGGTTCGTCGGCCTGGTCACTCCGGGCCACGAGGTGGACTCTTCGGCGACCGTCACAATGCCGGGGGCGGCCTTGTGCACGGTCGCGTTCATCTCCTGAAGAAACTGCACGGCTTCGAGGTTCTCGCGACCGCCGTAGATGTTCGGGGTCCATCCACCTTCGGGGCGCGAGTAGTCGAGGTAGAGCATCGAGGCGACAGCATCTACCCGCAGGCCGTCGATGTGGTACTCCTGCAACCAGTACAACGCGTTGGCCACCAGGAAGTTGCGCACCTCGGCACGGCCGAAATCGAAGACGTAAGTGCCCCAATCCAATTGCTCGCCACGGCGAGGATCGGAGTGCTCGTAGAGCGCGGTGCCGTCGAAACGGCCGAGCGCCCAGGCGTCCTTCGGAAAGTGGGCGGGCACCCAGTCCATGATCACGCCGATGCCGGCCTGATGCAGCGTGTCGACGAGGTGGCGGAACTCGTCGGGGGTGCCCAGCCGCGACGTCGGCGCGTAATACGAGGTGACCTGATAACCCCACGAGCCGCCGAACGGATGCTCGGCCACGGGCATCAGCTCGACATGGGTGAACCCGTTCTCGACAACGTATTGGGTGAGCTGGCTGGCCAGTTCGCGATAGCTCAGGCCAGGACGCCACGACATCAGGTGCACCTCGAGGGTGCTCATCGGCTCGAACACCGGGTTCTGGGCCGCGCGGCGCGTCATCCACTCGTCGTCGGCCCACGTGTAGTCGCTGCGGGTCACCTTCGAGGCGGTCTTGGGCGGCACCTCGGTCGCGAACGCCATCGGGTCGGCGCGCTCGCTGACCGAACCGTCGGCGCCGTGGATGCGGAACTTGTACAACCCGCCGATCTCGAAGCCCGGCCAGAACACCTCCCACACGCCGGTCGACCCGAGCACACGCAGCTGGGCTTCGTTACCGTCCCAGTGGTTGAACTCGCCGATCAGGCTGACGCCCTTGGCGTTCGGAGCCCACACCGCGAACGAGACACCATCGACGACGCCGTCGGGGGTGGTGTAGCTGCGGGGGTGTGCGCCGAGGATCTCCCATAACCGCTCGTGGCGGCCCTCGGAGAACAGGTGCAAGTCGACCTCGCCGAGCGTGGGCAGGAACCGGTACGCGTCGGCCACCGTGTGTACCTGGGTCGAGGCGTCGCTACCGGGGTAGTGCACCTCGAGCCGATAGTCGGCCAGCCCGGTGAACGGCAGTGCGACCGCGAACAGCCCGGCTTCGATGTGCTGGAACACATACCGCTCACCGCCGATGACCGCGACCACCTCGATGGCATGGGGTCGATAGGCGCGGATCACGGTGTGGTCGTCGTACTCGTGGGCGCCGAGCACCGAATGCGGGTCGTGGTGCTCGCCGGCCAGCAGCCGGTTGAGGTCGGCGGTGTGCGGCCGCAGATGTGGGCTGCTCGCTTGTTTGGTCTGCGTCATGTCGTCACTCCCTACGCAGCAGATTGAGTCGTTGGTCGGCGGGCACCTGCGGCATGTTCAACACGTGTGCCACCGCGCGCACCGGGTCGAGGCGCACGTAATTGGACTGGCCCCATTGGTATTCGTCACCGGTGATCTCGTCGCGGACCCAGAACCGGTCGTAGGGCTCCATCCCGAGGGCGGGCATGTCCAGCCACAGGGTGGCCTCCTCGGGTCCGAACGGGTTGAGCGTGACCACCACCAGCACCTGGTCTCCGGTGGCCGGATCGAACTTGCTGTAGGCCAGCAGCGCGTCGTTGTCGGCGTGGTGGAACGTGATGGTGCGCAACTGATGTAGGGCGGGATGCAGTCGACGGATCTCGTTGAGCCGGGTGATGAACGGCTCCAGCGATTCACCGTCGGCGAGCGCTGCGTCGAAGTCGCGGGGTCGCAGCTCGTACTTCTCGGAGTTGAGGTACTCCTCGCTGCCTTCCCGGACCGCACGGTGTTCGTACAGTTCGAATCCCGAGTACATCCCCCACGCCGAACTCATCGTCGACGCCAGCACCGCGCGGATAGCGAACATCCCGGGGCCTCCGTGCTGCAGGCTTTCGTGCAGGATGTCGGGCGTGTTGACGAACAGGTTCGGGCACGCGTAGTCGGCGTGCTCGGCGATCTGTTGGCCGAACTCGGTGAGCTCCCACTTGGCGGTGCGCCAGGTGAAGTACGAATACGACTGTGTAAACCCCAGTTTGGCCAATCCGTACAGCCGTGCGGGACGGGTGAACGCCTCGGAGAGGAACAGCACATCGGGGTGCTCGTTTTTCACCTGGCCGATCAGCCAGGCCCAGAAGTTCGGCGGCTTGGTGTGCGGGTTGTCGACCCGGAAGATCTTGACGCCGTGGTCGATCCAGTGCCGTACCACCCGCAGCACCTCTTCGTAGAGCCCGGCGGGGTCGTTGTCGAAGTTCAGCGGGTAGATGTCCTGGTACTTCTTCGGGGGGTTCTCCGCGTAGGCGATGGTGCCGTCGGGCAGCACGGTGAACCACTCGGGGTGTTCCTTGGCCCAGGGATGGTCGGGGGCGCACTGCAGCGCGAGGTCGAGCGCCACCTCCATGCCGTCGTCGCGAGCCGCGGCGACGAAGTCGTCGAAGTCGTCGATCGTGCCCAGGTCCGGATGGACCGCGTCGTGGCCGCCCTCGTCGCTTCCGATGGCCCACGGCGAGCCGACGTCGTTGGGCGCGGCGGTGACGCTGTTGTTGCGGCCCTTGCGGTGCACCTTGCCGATCGGGTGGATCGGCGGGAGGTAGACCACGTCGAAGCCCATCCGGGCGATCCGGGGCAGCGCCTTGGTGGCGGTGGCGAAGGTGCCGTGCACCGGGTTGCCCTTGGCGTCCCAGCCGCCGGTCGAGCGGGGGAAGAACTCGTACCACGCGGTGAACCGCGCCTCGGCGCGGTCGACCCAGACGCCGTACTGCTCGCCGCGGGTCACCAACTCGCGCAGCGGATATTCGTCGAGCAGACGGGTGACCTCCGGTGCCAGCGCGGCGCCGGCACGGGTGAACGGATCGCCCGGCTGGCGCAGCCGTGCCGCAGCCTCGATCAGCGGATAGCGATGCTGACGCGGCACACCGGTGGAGGCGCGTTCCAGCAGCCGGGCGCCGACCAGTAGGTCGTTCGACAGCTCCGATTCGCTCTGGCCCGCGTCGAGCTTGGCCGTGACGCTCTTGCGCCAGGTCGCGACCGGATCACCCCAGCCGTCCACCCGAAACGTCCACAGACCGGGGCAGTCGGGGGTGAACGCACCATGAAAGACGTCGGGAGTCCGCCCCGTCGTCATCGGCAGATGCTGCGGCTTCTTGCGCGGCGTAGCGCCGAGCACGGTCTCGATGGGCACCGCTTCGGCGGTCACCAGCCCCGGTGGATCGTCGGCGAGCTGGGGATATGCCGTGCCGTGGTAGCGCACCACCAGAGTGGCCGCGACGGCGTCGTGGCCCTCGCGCCAGACGGTGGCCGCGACCGGAACGATTTCGCCGACGACCGCCTTCGCGGGGTACCGCCCCTCGGAGACGACAGGCGCGACGTCATCGATCTCGATTCGACCGGCCACCTATCACTCCTCCTTCTGGCGCGGCCGCCGAAGTGCTCTGCCGGCACCGCCGGCGTGGCCGCTGTGTCGTCTTGGTCGCGTTCACAGTCAAGATGAATAAGCCTCGTCGCGCCCTATACCCACGTTAGTGCGCAGCCCAACCCGAAGCGGGCCAAGCAGTCCGACCGGGCGCCCTGCGAGCCGCCGGATTGTCAGTAATGTTGTTCCGCGTGATAGCCCGATGAAAGCGCTGAGAAGGTTCACCGTCCGAACGCATCTGCCCGACCGGCTGGCTGCGCTCGAACGGTTGTCGATCAACCTGCGCTGGTCCTGGGACCGACCGACGCAGGATCTGTTCGAGACGATCGACCCCGAGCTGTGGAAGCGGGTCGGCTGCGATCCGGTCGGCCTGTTGGGGCAGGTCAGCCCGCAGCGCCTGGACACGCTCGCCGGCGACGAGGAGTTCTTGCGCCGTCTCGACGGGCTGGCCGCCGATCTCGACGACTACCTCAACCGGCCGCTGTGGTATCAGCAGGAGCTCGAACACGGTGCTCAACTGCCCAACGGCATCGCGTACTTCTCGATGGAGTTCGGGGTGGCCGAGTCCCTCCCGAACTACTCGGGGGGCCTGGGCATCCTCGCCGGCGACCACCTCAAGGCGGCGTCGGATCTGGGCCTGCCGCTGATCGCGGTCGGGCTGCTCTACCGTTCAGGTTACTTCCGCCAGTCACTGACCGCCGATGGCTGGCAGCACGAGAGCTATCCGGCCCTGGACCCGCAGGGGCTGCCGCTTCGGCTGCTCACCGACCGCGAGGGGCAACGGGTGCTCGTCGCCGTGGCGATGCCCAGCGAGAACGGTTACGACAATCAGCTGCAGGCGCGGGTATGGATCGCCCAGGTGGGCCGAATTCCGTTGCTGCTGCTGGATTCCGACGTCCCGGAGAATGACCACGACCTGCGTGGCGTGACCGACCGGCTCTACGGCGGCGATCAGGAGCACCGGATCAAACAGGAAATCCTCGCCGGTGTGGGCGGGGTGCGGGCGATCCGCGCGTTCATCGAGTTGGAAGGCCGGCCCTCGCCCGAGGTGTTCCACATGAACGAGGGACATGCCGGCTTCCTCGGTGTCGAGCGCATCCGGGAACTCATCGACGCCGGGCTCGATTTCGACACCGCGCTGACGGTGGTGCGGTCCTCGACGGTGTTCACCACGCACACCCCGGTGCCCGCGGGAATCGACCGCTTCCCGGTGGAGATGGTGCGCCGGTACTTCGGCGGTTCGACCGACGGCCCCTCGGGTGCGATGTCGCGGCTGCTGCCGGGCCTTCCGCTCGATCGCATCATCGCGTTCGGCGAGGAGGACGACCCGACCAAGTTCAACATGGCCCACATGGGTCTGCGGCTGGCCCAGCGCGCCAATGGTGTCTCGATGCTGCACGGCAACGTCAGCAGGCACATGTTCAACGAGCTGTGGCCGGGTTTCGATCCGGGCGAGGTGCCGATCGGGTCGATCACCAACGGTGTGCACGCGCCGACCTGGGCGGCGCCGCAGTGGATGGAACTCGGCCGCGAACTGCTCGGCAGCGAGGACCTCACCAGTGCCCGCGAACCCGCCGCGTGGGGGCGCCTGCAGCAGGTCGACACCGGCCACCTGTGGTGGATCCGCTCGCAGCTGCGCGAGCAGCTCATCGAGGACGTGCGCGCGAGGCTGCGCCGTTCCTATCTGGAACGCGGCGCGGCGGAAGCCGAACTGGGCTGGATCGCAACGGCTTTCGATCCCAACGTCCTGACGATCGGATTCGCGCGGCGGGTGCCGACCTACAAGCGTCTGACGTTGATGCTGCGCGACCCCGAACGGCTGGAGCGACTGTTGCTCAACGACGAGCGGCCGATCCAGCTCATCGTCGCGGGGAAATCCCACCCCGCCGACGACGGCGGCAAGGCCCTGATCCAGCAGGTGGTGAAGTTCGCCGACCGGCCCGAGGTCCGGCACCGGATCGCCTTTTTGCCCGACTACGACATGTCGATGGCCCGCCAGCTGTACTGGGGATGCGACGTGTGGCTCAACAATCCGCTGCGGCCGTTGGAGGCGTGCGGCACGTCGGGTATGAAGAGCGCGCTCAACGGCGGGCTGAACCTGTCCATCCGCGACGGGTGGTGGGACGAGTGGTACGACGGCGAGAACGGGTGGGAGATCCCCACCGCCGACGGTCTGGCCGACGAGAACCGGCGTGACGACCTCGAGGCGGCCGCTCTGTATGACCTGCTGGAGACGACCGTGGCGCCGAAGTTCTACGACCGCGACGAGCGTGGTGTGCCGGCGCGGTGGGTCGAGATGGTGCGGCACACGCTGATCGTGTTGGGTCCCAAGGTGCTGGCGTCGCGGATGGTGCGCGACTACACCGAGAAGTACTACGCGCCGGCGGCGCAGTCGCTGCGACGGACCGTCGAACCCGGCAATGATGGTGAACCATTCGGCGCCGCAAGGGATCTGGCCGGCTACCGGCTGCGTGCCCAGGAATCGTGGCCCAAGATCCAGATCACCGACGTCGACAGCTACGGTCTGCCCGACACCCCGCTGCTGGGTTCGGAGCTCACGTTGACCGCCACCGTGTACCTGGCGGGCCTGCGCCCCGAAGAGGTTGCCGTGCAAGCGGTGCTGGGTCGCGTCGACGCGAGCGATCAACTCGTCGAACCGGTGACGGTGCCGATGGCGCACACAGGGAGCGCCGACGCCGGCAGGGAAGTGTTCTCCGCGACCGCTCCGTTGCCCGTCGCCGGGCCGGTGGGTTACACCGTGCGCGTCCTGCCGCACCACCCGCTGCTGGCGGGCGACAACGAGCTCGGCCTCGTCACGCTCGCGTGACACACGCGATCAAGGTCGCGCTCGACGGCGGGCCCTACGGGATCGCGGCAGGTCCGGACGGCGCGCTCTGGGTGACGCTGGTGCACGACGGCGCGATCGCGCGGGTCACCGACAGCGGCGAGGTCGCGACGTATCCCGTAGCGCCGGGCTGTCGGCCGTCGATCATCACCGCGGGCCCCGACGGAGCGCTGTGGTTCACCCGCAACGGCGACGACCACATCGGCCGCATCACCACCGCCGGCGAAGTGGGCGCGTTCGAACTCCCTGCGGGAAGCGCTCCATACGGCATCACGACGGGCCCCGACGGGGCGCTGTGGTTCACGGCGATGGGCTCCGGAATGGTCGCTCGGATGTCGACGGACGGTGAGGTTTCGGAGGCTCGCCCGGTCGGCGGAGCGCCGGCGATGATCGTCACCGGTCCCGACGGGGCGCTGTGGTTCACGCTGAATCAGGCCAGCGCCGTCGGCCGCCTCACCCTCGGCGGTGACCTTTCCATCCGCGAAACACCCACGGCCGCCTCGGGTCCCGTCGGCATCACGGCAACCCACGACGACGCGCTGTGGTTCACCGAGATCGTCGCCGAACGCCTCGGCCGGATACCGGTCGACGATGCCATCCAGGAAATCGACCTGCCCGGCAAGCCGCATGCGGTGGTCGCCGATCCCAGCGACGGCGTGTGGGTGACGCTGTGGGGGTCCAGCCAGCTCGCCCGCGTCGGCGGCGACGGTGACATCGTCACGATCGACCTGCCGCCGGGCAGTGAACCGCACGGGCTCGCGGTGGACCGCGATGGCGCCGTCTGGGTCGCACTGGAAGCCGGTCACGTCCTACGAATGCCGACCTGACCGGGCAATCGGAACGATTCTGGGAGCATCCGCACGCGTCGCACATCGGGCGCGGTAGGTTCCCAAGCGTTGCTAACGACGGAGGGTGGCCAGTGACGATTGGGATTGTGCTGCGGCGAGGCCTCACCGTGATCACGGTCGCGGGGGTGCTCGGCAGTTTGGGCGCCGCATCCGCGTCGGCCGATCCGGAGGCCGAGCCTGTCGTGGCCGAAGTGCCCGCCGAGGGGGCGCCCCCTCCGCCGCCGCCTCCGGACGGCGCCGTCGAATCCACCCCGCCCGCGGTGACCGAGACTCCCGACGGTTGGCGCCTGGAAATGAGCGCCGAGAAGGAGACCCAGGCACCGACACCTCCGCTGACGACCGCACTGTCGTCGCGCGAATACGTCGTCGGCGGCACCTATAAGGGTCGGCTGATCGGCCCGGGGGGAGGCGAAGCGCCGGAGGGCAGCCTTGAAGTCGGTTACGAGATCGGCTGCGGCATCGACATGAGCACCTCGAACGGCGTCTCCCTTACCGGCACCGCAGGCATCAACCCGTCCATCGGGCTGCTGGGGCTCACCGTGGTCGGTGGTGGAGAGGACTTCGGAATCCTGCCGAGCCTCGGCGGCAATGTCGGCGGCGGTATCACCGTGGGCCTCAAACCGGGTCTGGTCAACGTGGTGCCGGTGACGAAGAAGAAGTTCACCGGCGCGGAGCCGTGGGTGATGGTGAGCAATTTCCGGGTCAAGATCGACGGCTGCGTCGGCGAGTCCTTCATCCGCTCGTATGCGTACCTCAGCCATTCCACCGACCAGTCCGAGGCGATTGTCGCCTGGTACGGCGTGACGAAAAAGATCTGATCAGTCGAAGCGCTTGAAGCAGCGTTCGGTGTCCCCGAGGACGCCGACGCGGAAGGCGTCGATGCGGGAGAAGCCCGAGGGCACCGATTCGCCGTTGACGTCGCTGGCCACCAGGCCGTTCATCAGGATGCCCGACACGGCTTCGTCGACGTCGCCTGCGGTCAGCGCGACGGTGTTGCCGTCGGGGGTGGTCACGCTCTTCGAGAGTTTGGTGGTGGCGACACCGGTCAGGCACGCCGTGCGCAGCGCGGCCTCGGCGTTGTCCAGTGCGAGGCCGCCGTGCTCGTTCTGGATTGCCTGCATGTACCGCGACACCAGTACCGAGTAGGCGGTGTTGTCACCGGTGGCCAAGCTGACCGGGTCCTCGATGTCGGGCTGGGCGCCCATCAGCGCCAGCTCGTCGAGGTCGACGGCGATGGTGTTGGTCGCGGGGCAGTAGGAGACCGGCGGACTCGGTCGCGCGTTCGTGCAGGCCGGGGGGTCGAAGCTGCGCTGCGGCGGGTTGGCGGGTGTGAAGAGGATGTCCATCGCGTCCATGACGGCCCCTACCGACTCTTCGGAGACGGGCCATTCGCCGGTCTCGTCCTCCTGCAGGAGCACCGGCAGATCGCCCCGGCGTTGGCCGATCTCGCGCATGTCGATGGCCGCGCAGGCCGACGGGCCGTCGGTGAAGCCGAACTGGAAGGCCGACAGGCGTTCGAACGCCGAACCGTGTTCGTCGACCCCGACTTCGGGGTCGTACTCGCTCAGCAACGGATCCCGGAACGCGATGACGGACGCCAACACGTTGTTGAGCCCTTCGCCGGTCGACAGCGTGAATCGCGGCGAGTCGTCTTCTGCGACCCAGCGCATGTAGGCGCCCGCCAGACAGTCGGCCTGCTGTTCGGACACCAGCGTCGGGGTGTCGTCGTCGACCAGGCCCGCCTGCCTCTGCACGGCGTGGCCGTATTCGTGGGCGAGCACCATCGTCACTCCCATGTCGCCGAACTCCTGCCGCAGACTGGGCAGGAGCTCGCCGCGATCCCATCCGATGGTGTTGTCGGTGGTGCAGTAGCCGGCGTTGACCAAGGCGTAGGTGTCGGTGTCGCAGAACCCGGTGCTGTCGAATCCGTTGGCGTCCCAGGAATAGACGCGGTCGACCGGCTCGAACCGGCCGTCGAACGCCGCGCCGTAGGCGCCTTCCCAGAACTCTTCGATGTCGCTGATCGCCTGGCGGGCCAGCTCGTCGGAGTCACTCCCGTTGGTGCCCACCACCACTCGCGTCGGATCGCGCGCGTCCGGCCGTAAACCGGTGGGGCCGTCGGTCGCAGGCATGCCCGCGACACGGAACGGATCGTTGAACACCGACACGGGTTCGCCGCGAAGGGTTGTGGTGCATCCCGTGATGACGAGCACCGCCGACATCGCGGTCACGGCGCCCCGCACGTGTCGTCGATTCATGGACGCCGCCTTTCACGTCGAGGCGGCCGCAGGGCGCGCACTGAACCGTTGTCAGAATAGAAAACAATCACCGCGCGCGGAGACGTTCGAGCGCCTGACGCACGCGGTTCGAGTCGGTCGTCGCCCAGAACGGTGGCAGAGAGGCTCGCAGGAATCCGCCGTAGCGGGCGGTGGCCATCCGCGAGTCCAGCACGGCGACCACGCCGCGGTCGTCGACGGTGCGCAACAGCCGACCCGCACCTTGGGCCAACAGCAGCGCGGCGTGGCTGGCGGCAACGGCCATGAAACCGTTGCCCCCTCGGGCAGCCACCGCCCGTTGCCGCGCGGTCAGTAGCGGATCGTCGGGGCGCGGGAACGGAATCCGGTCGATGAGCACCAGCGACAGTGACGGGCCGGGCACGTCGACGCCCTGCCACAGCGACAGCGTGCCGAACAGCGACGTCTCGGGCTCGTCGGCGAACCGCTTGACCAACGCCGACGTGGTGTCCTCGCCCTGGCACAGCACCGGAGTGTCCAGCCGCTCCCGCATGATCTCGGCTGCCGCCTTGGCCGCACGCATCGAGGAGAACAGACCGAGGGTGCGGCCACCCGCCGCGGTGACCAGCGTGGCGATTTCGTCGAGTTGTTCGGCGGACCCGGTGCCGTCACGTCCCGGCGGCGGCAGATGTGCTGCAACGTAGAGGATGCCGGACTTCGCGTGCTCGAACGGGGATCCGACGTCGATGCCCTTCCACTCGGTCTCCCCGCCCGTCAGCCCCCACGCCGATGCCATCGCGTCGAACGTGCCGCCGATCGTCAGCGTCGCCGATGTCAGAACGGTCGTGGTGTTCTCAAAGAGCCTGGTGCGCAACAGACCCGACACCGAAAGCGGGGCGACGCGCAGTATGGTCCGCACCGCTGCGCGCGTGTCCTCGCGTTCGATCCACACCACGTCCGTGCGGTCGGGGATGGCGGGCAGGAAGGAGTCGAGGACGCGGGAGGCGGTGTCGCCGATATCGGTCAACGCCGTGACGGCTTCGGTGCGCGCGGACGCGGCCGCCGGGTCGCTCGGCGCGGTGTCGATCGTCGACCGGGCCCGGTACGCGGCGTCGCGCACCGCGGTCAGGTAGGTCGCCAATTCGTCGTCGAGGACGTCGATGCGGCCCGGCTCGGTGTCGTGGATGGCCGACGACAGCGTCGCCGTCGACGCCTCCAGCCGTTGTGCCAGTTCCTGGTCGACCAGGCGCGCGGCCCGGCGGTGGGCGATGCCGAGCGAGGTCGCGGACAGCTCACCGGTGGCCACCGACGTCACGCGGTCGACCAACTCGTGCGCCTCGTCGACGACGAGCAGGTGGTGTTCGGGGAGTACGGCGGCATCGGAGATCGCGTCGATGGCCAGTAGAGCGTGGTTGGTGACGACGACATCGGCACGGCCGGCTTTCTCCCGTGCCTTTTCTGCGAAACAGTCGGTGCCGAACGGGCACCGGGCCACTCCGATGCATTCGCGCGCCGACACGCTGACCTGTGACCAGGACCGGTCCGGAACGCCCGGGGTCAGCTCGTCGCGGTCGCCGGTGTCGGTGTCCGACGACCAGGCGATGAGCCGCTTCACATCTCGACCCAGGGCACTGGTCGCCACCGGTTCGAACAGATCTTCCTGGGACCGGTCCTCGGGCTCGGTGACACCGCCGGCCGAACTTCCGTTGTGAATCTTGTTCAGGCACAGGTAATTCCCGCGGCCCTTGAGCAGGGCGAACTCGGGGGCGCGCGGCAGCATGTTGGCCAGCGATTCCGCCAGCCGCGGAAGGTCGCGGTCGACGAGTTGACGTTGCAGCGCGATGGTCGCCGTGGACACCACGACGGGGTCGTCGGCGTCGACGGCACGTGCGAGCGCGGGCACGAGGTAGGCCAGCGACTTCCCGGTGCCCGTCCCGGCCTGGACGGCAAGGTGCTCACCGGTGTCGAAGGCATTAGTGACGGCCTTCGCCATCTCGACCTGGCCCGCGCGTTCGCGTCCACCGAGGGCCGCGACGGCGGTGGCCAGCAACTGGGTGATGTCCGACGTGGTGCCCACCTACGCGCCGGGAGGGATCAGCCGCGTCGGCACGGCGGGTTCGCCGCGGGACAGTTTCAACCCGTCCCACGGCAGGCTCGTCAGGCCGTCTCTGACCCGGGCGCGGGCCGCGCCGAGGCCCAGATCGGCGACCGGTTCGCCATGCCGTATCAGTGGAACGGTCAGAACTCGCGCGGTGAGGCCGTCGGGGTCAGCCGGCGGGCGCTCGTAGGGGAAGACGACCTCTTCGACGATCGTGCCGGTCGCCTTGGCCATCCGCATCGCCTGTTTACGTCCGCCGTGAGACTGCTTGTGGCTGCTGCGCTTCTCCACCGGAAGGCCGTCCACCTCGGTCAGCTTGTAGACCATTCCGGCCGTCGGGGCGCCGGAACCGGTGACCAGCGACGTGCCGACGCCGTAGGTGTCGACCGGTTCGGCCCGCAGCGCGGCGATCGCGAATTCGTCGAGATCGCCGGAGACGACGATCTTCGTCTCGGTGGCGCCGAGGTCGTCGAGCTGAGCGCGCACCTGGCGCGCGAGCACGCCGAGGTCTCCGGAATCGATGCGCACCGCACCGAGTTCCGGGCCGGCGACCTCGACGGCCGTCGCCACCCCCGCGGTGATGTCGTAGGTGTCCACCAGCAGCGTCGTGTCCACACCGAGCGCCTCGACCTGCGCCTGGAACGCCGCACGCTCGTCGGGGCCGTCACCGGTGGTGTACAGCAGTGTGAACGCGTGCGCGCTGGTGCCGAGCGCCGGGACCCCGTAGTCGCGCTGGGCCTGCAGATTGGACGATCCGGAGAAGCCGGCCAGGTACGCCCCACGAGCGGCGGCGACGGCGGCGTGCTCGTGGGTGCGCCGCGAGCCCATCTCGATCAGGTGGCGGCCCTCGGCGGCGCTGACCATGCGGGCGGCGGCGGATGCGATCGCGGTGTCGTGGTTGAAGATCGACAACGCCAATGTCTCCAGGACGACACATTCGCCGAACGTGCCGTGCACCGAGAGCACCGGTGAACCCGGGAAGTAGAGCTCGCCTTCGGCGTATCCGTCGACATCGCCTCCGAATCGGTACTCGGCCAGGTACGCGAGCGTCTCGGCGTCGAGAAAGTCTGCGAGCGAAGCCAGCGCCGCATCGTCGAATTCGAACTGCGCCAAAGCATCCACGAACCGTGCGGTGCCTGCCACCACGCCGTAGCGGCGGCCTTCGGGCAGTCGGCGCGCGAAGATCTCGAAGGTGGTGCGTCGGTGCGCGGTGCCGTCGCGCAACGCGGCCGCGAGCATCGTCAGCTCATACTTGTCGGTGAGCAGGGCCGGGGATGCGGCGGTCACACCGTCACCGTAGTAGCTCGAAGTGCCGGATATGCGTTGGCTATCCTGAACGACATGGTTACGCCGGCGAAGGCTCGACCGGGGACTCGCGAAGAGCGGAACGTCAAGTCCGTCGCGACTGAAGACGCCGCCGTCGACACGCCCTGGGTGACCATCGTGTGGGACGACCCGGTGAACCTGATGACCTACGTGACCTACGTCTTGCAGAAGCTGTTCGGCTACCCCGAGGCGCACGCGACCAAGTTGATGCTCCAGGTGCACAACGAAGGCAAGGCCGTGGTCTCGGCGGGCAGTCGCGAGGCGATGGAGATCGACGTGACCAAGCTCCACGCCGCCGGGCTGTGGGCCACCATGCAGCAGGACCGCTGACAGACACGTGCGTAAGTGGAAGCGGGTGGACACTGCCGATGGAGCGCGTTTCCGGTCGGCCATCGCACCGCACGAGGCGGCCCTGTTGCGAAGCCTGGCCACTTCGGTGGTGGGAATGCTGGAGGAGCGCGAATCATCCGCGCCCGCAGATGAACTCGAAGCGATCACCGGCATGCGTACCGGCAATTCGACGCCACCCGAAGACGACACGATGAAACGGTTGCTGCCGGATTTCTACCGGCCGCAGACCGAGCACCCCGCCGGCTCCAGTGCCGCCGAGAGCCTCAACAGCGCACTGCGCGGCTTGCATGAGCCCGACATCATCGATGCCAAACGCGAAGCGGCGCAGACACTTTTGGACACCATGCCGGCGCAGGGCGGCAAGTTCGAGCTGAGCGAGGACGACGCGCACGCGTGGGCCGCCGCCGTAAACGACATGCGCTTGGCGCTGGGCACCATGCTCGCGATCTCACCGGAGGGGCCCGACGAACTGCCGCCCGACCATCCGATGGCCGGGCACCTCGACGTCTACCAGTGGCTGACCGTGCTGCAGGAGTATCTGGTACTGGGACTGATGGGGAAGTCGAGATGACCTCGATCACCGACGTGGCCGGCATCCGGGTGGGGCAACACCATCGCCTCGATCCGGACGTGACGTTGGGTTCGGGTTGGGCCAGCGGTACAACCGTCGTCCTGACGCCGCCGGGCACCGTGGGAGGAGTCGACGGCAGGGGAGGGGCGCCCGGCACCCGAGAGACCGACCTGCTCGACCCGATCAATTCCGTTCGGCACGTCGACGCCGTGGTACTGAGCGGCGGCAGCGCCTACGGGCTGGCGGCCGCCGACGGGGTGATGCAATACCTCGAGGAGCAGGGTCGCGGCGTCGCACTGGACGGCGGCGTGGTCCCGATCGTGCCCGCCGCGGTCGTGTTCGACCTCCCAGTCGGCGGTTGGCAGTGCAGGCCGACCGCGGAGTTCGGCTACCAAGCGGCCGCAAGCGCGGGGACCGAGGTGGCGACCGGCACCGTGGGCGCGGGCACGGGAGCGCGCGCCGGTGTGCTCAAGGGCGGTGTGGGCACGGCTTCGATGCAACTGGATTGCGGCGTCACTGTCGGCGCGCTGGTGATCGTCAACTCCGCGGGCGAGGTCTTCGACACGGCGACGGGCCTGCCCTGGCTGGCGTACCAGATCGAGGAGTTCGGGTTGGTCCCGCCGCCCGCCGACCAGATCGCCGCCTACGCCGACCGACACCAGGAGTTCAGCCCGCTCAACACGACGATCGCCGTGGTGGCCACCGACGCGGCAATGAGCCCCGCGGCCTGCCGACGGGTCGCCGTCGCCGCACACGACGGCTTGGCGCGCACCATCCGGCCGTGCCATACGCCGCACGACGGGGACACGGTGTTCGCGCTGGCCACCGGTGCCGTCGAGGTGCCGCTGGATCCCACGACCCCGGCGTCGATGACGCCTGAGATGCCGCTGATCACGCGGGTGGGCGCCGCCGCGGCGGACTGTCTGGCCCGCGCGGTGATGATCGGGGTACTGGCCGCCGAGTCGGTGGCCGGAATACCGGCGTACCAAGACATGTTGCCTGGAGCGTTCGAGTAATCGCGAAATTGCATTCCAGCAGCCGTTTACTCGATTTTTCGCTGCTGGAATACAGTTTCGTGCAGAAAGGGGTAGCTGCTGTGTTGGTGATCCGAGCGGATCTGGTCGACGCCATGGTCGCCCATGCCCGCGCCGACCATCCCGACGAGGCCTGCGGGGTGATCGCGGGACCGGAGAACTCGGACCGTCCGGAGCGCTTCATCGCGATGACCAACGCCGAGCGCTCGCCGACGTTCTACCGGTTCGATTCGATGGAGCAGCTGCGGGTGTGGCGGGAGATGGACGACGCCGACGAGGTCCCTGTCGTGATCTACCACTCGCACACCGGGACCGAGGCCTATCCCAGCCGCACCGACATCTCACTGGCCCAGGAACCCGACGCCCACTACGTGCTGGTGTCGACCCGCGACCCCGAGGAGCACGAACTGCGGAGCTACCGCATCGTCGACGGCGTCGTCACCGAGGAACCCGTCAAGATCGTCGAGCAGTACTAGAAAGGCTTCACCGATGGCAGTCAACGTTTCCATCCCGACCATCCTGCGCACCCACACCGGAGGGGAGAAGCGCGTCACCGCGTCGGGCGACACCGTCGCGGCCGTGATCAGCGACCTGGAGGCCAACTACTCCGGCATCTCCGAGCGCCTGATGGACAAGGACAACCCCGGAAAGCTGAACCGGTTCGTCAACATCTACGTCAACGACGAGGACGTGCGGTTCTCGGGCGGGCTCGACACCACGGTCGCCGACGGCGACTCGGTGACGATCCTGCCCGCAGTGGCTGGAGGGTAACGGGCGTCTGATGGCGCGATACGACTCGCTGCTCGACGCGCTGGGCGGTACCCCGTTGGTGGGCCTGCGCCGGCTCTCACCGCGCTGGGACGAGGCGTCCCATGTGCGGCTGTGGGCCAAGCTCGAGGACCGCAACCCCACCGGCTCCATCAAGGATCGGCCGGCGCTGCGGATGATCGAGGAGGCCGAACGGCAGGGCCTGCTGCAACCCGGCGCGACGATCCTGGAGCCGACGAGTGGGAACACCGGCATCTCGCTGGCGATGGCGGCCCTGCTCAAGGGCTACCAGATGATCTGTGTGATGCCGGAGAACACCTCGATCGAACGCCGCCAGCTGCTCGAGTTGTACGGTGCGCGGATCATCTACTCGCCCGCCGAGGGCGGCTCGAACACCGCCGTCGCCCACGCGAAAGAGCTTGCGCTGCAGAATCCTTCGTGGGTGATGCTCTACCAATACGGCAATGAGGCCAACTCGCAGTCGCACTACGAGGGCACCGGCCCCGAATTGCTCGCAGACCTGCCGGAGATCACCCATTTCGTCGCGGGCCTCGGCACCACCGGCACCCTGATGGGGACCGGGCGGTTCCTGCGCGAGCGCAAACCCGACGTCAAGATCGTCGCCGCCGAACCGCGCTACGGCGAGGGCGTCTACGCACTGCGCAACATCGACGAAGGGTTCATCCCCGAGTTGTACGACCCGGACGTGCTCACCACGCGGTACTCCGTCGGCTCCTACGACGCGATCAGGCGCACCCGCGATCTGGTTCAGGTGGAGGGGATCTTCGCGGGCATCTCGACCGGCGCGGTGCTGCACGCGGCGTTGGGCATGGCGGCCAAGGCGGTCAAGGCCGGCGAGCAGGCCGACATCGCGTTCGTCGTCGCCGACGCGGGTTGGAAGTATCTGTCGACCGGCGCGTACGCCGGTAGCCTTGATGACGCCGAAGACGCGCTCGAAGGGCAGCTATGGGCATGACCGGATATCCGGGGACCACACCGTCGCAACCGCGCAAGCGGCCCGCGTGGGTGATCGGCGCCGTAACCGTCTTCAGCTTCGTCGTGCTGCTGTGGGTCATCGAACTGTTCGACTCGTTGTCGAACCATCGCCTCGACGACAACGGCATCCGGCCACTGGAGTCCGACGGGCTCGTGGGCATCCTGTTCGCCCCGCTGCTGCACTCGAACTGGGACCACCTCATCGCCAACACCGTTCCGGCCCTGGTGCTGGGCTTCCTGATGACGCTGGCGGGGATGTCGCGATTCATCTTCGCGACCGCGATCGTGTGGATCCTCGGCGGTCTGGGCACGTGGCTGATCGGCAATGTCGGCATGCACTGCCCGTACGTGGGGGTGCGGTGCGAGGCCAACCACATCGGCGCTTCGGGGCTGATCTTCGGTTGGCTGGCATTCCTCATCGTGTTCGGGTTCTTCACCCGCAAGGCCTGGGAGATCATCGTCGGCGTCATCGTGATGCTGGTCTACGGCAGCGTTCTGCTCGGCGTACTGCCCGGCACGCCGGGGGTGTCGTGGCAGGGTCACCTGAGTGGGGCGGTCGCGGGCGTCATCGCGGCGTATCTGCTGTCCGGTCCGGAGCGCAAGGCTCGCGAGAAGCGCAAAAGCGTGACGTCGAACCCGTACCTGCCGTCGTGAACCCGGCCGTGTCGGCCGAGGCACCCGTCGGCGTCTTCGACTCGGGTGTCGGCGGGCTCACGGTCGCTCGCGCGATCATCGACCAGTTGCCCGCCGAGAATATCGTCTACGTCGGCGACACCGCCAACGGGCCGTATGGGCCGCTGTCCATCCCGCAGGTCCGCGCACACGCCCTGGCGATCGGCGACGATCTCGTCTCGCGCGGGATCAAGGCACTCGTCATCGCCTGCAACACGGCGTCGTCGGCCTGCCTGCGCGACGCCCGCGAACGCTATGCACCGGTGCCCGTGATCGAGGTGATCCTGCCCGCGGTGCGCCGCGCGGTCGCGACCACCCGCAACGGTCGCATCGGTGTCATCGGCACCGCGGCGACGATCGCGTCCGGTGCATACCAGGACGCGTTCGCGGCGGCCCGCGACACCGAGGTGATCGGTGTGGCCTGCCCGCGGTTCGTCGACTTCGTCGAGCGGGGGGTGACCAGTGGGCGCCAGGTGCTCGGGCTCGCCGAGGGATACCTCGAACCGCTTCAACGCGCCCACATCGACACGCTCGTGCTGGGCTGCACCCACTACCCGATGCTGTCGGGTCTGATCCAGTTGGCGATGGGCGAGAACGTCACGTTGGTGTCGAGCGCCGAGGAGACCGCCAAGGACTTGCTGAGGGTGCTCACCGAACTCGATTTGCTGCGGCCGCACGACTCCGCGCCGCCGCAGCGGATCTTCGAGGCGACGGGCGACCCGGATGCCTTCACCACCCTTGCCGCACGGTTTCTCGGCCCGACGCTCGACGGCGTTCGACCTGTTCAACGTCACGTCAGCGCGCAGAGATGACTTCGGTCGCTCAAACCGGCCATGTTTTCGTCAACTATGGACCGGGCATGGCAAGCTAGTGACTGTGCGAATCACCGTACTCGGTTGCTCCGGCAGTGTTGTCGGGCCTGATTCGCCGGCGTCCGGATATCTCGTCACAGCACCCGACACCCCGCCGTTGGTGCTCGACTTCGGCGGTGGCGTGCTCGGTGCGCTGCAACGCCACGCCGATCCCAACGACGTTCACGTGCTGCTGTCGCATCTGCATGCCGACCACTGCCTCGATCTGCCGGGCCTGTTCGTGTGGCGGCGCTACCACCCGTCGCCGGCGCAGGAACGCGGAATCATGTACGGCCCGGCCAACACCTGGGCCCGGCTCGGTGCGGCGTCGTCGCCCGAGGGTGGGGAGATCGACGATTTCTCCGATGTCTTCGAGATCCGCCACTGGGTCGACAACGAAACGGTCACCATCGGCTCGCTGAACGTGACACCGAAATTGGTTTGCCACCCGACCGAGTCCTACGGCATGCGCATCACCAATCAGGACGGTGCCACGCTCGTCTACAGCGGGGACACCGGCTACTGCGAGCAACTCATCGACCTCGCCCGCGGCGCCGACGTGTTCCTGTGCGAGGCGTCCTGGACGCACTCGCCGGACCGGCCGCCGAGACTGCATCTGTCGGGTACGGAGGCGGGCCGCGCCGCCGCCGAGGCCGGCGTCGGCGAGTTGCTGCTGACCCACATTCCGCCGTGGACGTCGCGCGAGGACGTCATCAGCGAGGCCAAGGCCGAGTTCGACGGTCCGGTGCACGCGGTCGTCTGCAACGAGACGTTCGACATCGTGCGCGCGACGGCGTGATGGTCTCAAGCGATGGGGTCGGAGTCAGCCGATAGGGTTGGCTCGTGTCCCGAAGAGAAGACGGCCGGCTTGACGACGAGCTGAGGCCGGTCCGCATCACCCGCGGTTTCACCACCCATCCCGCCGGTTCTGTGCTGGTGGAATTCGGCGAGACGCGCGTCATGTGCACGGCAAGCGTCACCGAGGGTGTGCCGCGCTGGCGCAAGGGCTCTGGAAAGGGCTGGCTGACAGCCGAATACGCGATGCTGCCCGCCGCAACGCACGATCGGTCCGATCGCGAGTCGGTCAAGGGCCGTGTCGGTGGCCGCACCCAGGAGATCAGCAGGCTGGTCGGCCGGTCGTTGCGGGCGTGCATCGACCTCGCCGCGCTGGGCGAGAACACGGTCGCAATCGACTGCGACGTGCTGCAGGCCGATGGGGGTACGCGAACGGCCGCGATCACCGGGGCCTACGTCGCGCTTGCCGACGCGGTGACCTATCTGTCGGCGGCGGGCAAGCTCTCCGATCCGCGACCGCTGTCGTGCGCGATCGCCGCGGTCAGCGTCGGCGTTGTCGACGGGCGCATCCGCGTCGACCTGCCGTACACCGAGGACTCGCGCGCCGAGGTCGATATGAACGTCGTGGCCACCGACACCGGCACTCTCGTCGAGATCCAGGGCACCGGTGAGGGCGCGACGTTCCCGCGCTCGACGCTGGACAAGATGCTCGACGCGGCGATGACGGCGTGTGAGCAGATCTTCGAGATCCAGCGGGAGGCGTTGGAGTTGCCCTATCCCGGGGTGCTGCCCGAACCGAAGGACCCGCCAAAGAAGGCGTTCGGAAGCTGACCGAGCTGCTGGTGGCCAGCCGCAACCCGAAGAAGCTGGCCGAGTTGCACCGGGTGCTCGCGGCGGCGGGGGTGTCGGGGCTGACGCTGCTCTCACTTGACGACGTGCCCGCCTTCGACGAGGCGCCCGAAACCGGGGCGACATTCGAAGAGAACGCGTTGGCCAAAGCACGCGATGCTCACCGCGCGACGGGCCTTGCGGCGGTCGCCGATGATTCCGGGCTGGAGGTCGCGGCGTTGAACGCAATGCCCGGGGTGCTCTCGGCGCGGTGGGCGGGCCGGCATGGGGACGACGCCGCGAACACGGCGCTGCTGTTGGCGCAGCTTTCGGACGTACCCGACGAGCGGCGCAGCGCGGCGTTCGTGTCGGCCTGCGCGTTGGTGCACTCGGCCGGTGAGGTCGTGGTGCGCGGGGAGTGGCCGGGCAGCATCGTGCCCTCACCGCGCGGGGAAGGCGGGTTCGGCTACGACCCCGTTTTCCTGCCCGCCGGGTCGACGCGGACCGCGGCCGAACTCGACGCCGCCGAGAAGGATGCGGCCTCGCACCGGGGCCGTGCCCTGAGGGCACTGCTGCCCGCGCTGCGGGAGTTGGCCGCCCGAACCTGATCTTGTGCGCGAGATTCGGCCCTGCGATCACAAGCTCAGGCTGCGCAAGGAAATTTTGTATAGCTCAACTAAGCGGTAGCATCCCCGGGGTGCGCCGCCCCTCCGCCCAAGCCGACGTCGGTAGGACGCGGCACCCGGCGATCGTCGTGGCGGTGCTCGCGGCGGCGGGCATCAGCGTGTCGCTGATGCAGACGCTCGTCATCCCGCTCATCCCCGAACTTCCCACACTGCTGGACACCAGCGCGTCCAACGCATCGTGGGTGATCACCGCGACGTTGCTCACCGCGGCCGTGGCGACCCCGATGTTCGGCAGGCTCGGCGACATGTACGGGCCCAAGCCCATCCTGATCATCTGCGCCGTACTGCTCACGGTGGGATCGTTGATCGCGGCGACGACGACATCGCTGGTCCCGGTGATCGTGGGCCGCGGGCTGCAGGGCTTCGGAATGCCGATCATCCCGCTGGGCATCAGCGTGATGCGCGCATCGGTGCCGGCTCATCGGGTCGGCACCGCGATGGGTTTGATGAGCGCATCGCTGGGTGTCGGTGGGGCGCTTGGGCTTCCACTGTCGGCGATCATCGCCGATCGCTTCGACTGGCACGCGTTGTTCTGGTTCGGCGCCGCACTCGGGGTGATGTCGGCGGTGTCGTTCGCGGCGCTGGTACCGCGGCTGCCCTCGGTTTCCGCCGACCGCTTCGACGCGCTGGGCGCGATCGGTCTCGCGGGCGGGCTCGTCACGCTTTTGCTGGGCATCTCCAAGGGCGGTAGCTGGGGCTGGACCAGTGCGATCACCGTGACGATGTTTACCTCGTCGCTGGTGATCTTCGGGTTGTTCGCGCTGTGGCAGTTCAGGACCGTCGCCCCCATCGTCGATCTGCGCACGACGCTGAAACGGCCGGTGCTCACGACGAATCTGGCATCGATCGCGGTTGGCTTCTCGCTGTTCGCGATGTCGTTGATCGCGCCGCAGATCCTCGAGCTGCCCGCCGGCTCGGGTTACGGCCTCGGCCAGTCGCTGTTGCAGACGGGTCTGTGGATGGCGCCCGGCGGACTGGCGATGATGTTGACGTCTCCGGTGGCGGCTCGGATCGCCGATGTGCGCGGTCCACGGTTCACCCTGTTCGTCGGGTCGACGGTGGTGGCCGTCGGCTATCTGTCGGGACTGGTCCTGATGAACAGCGCGTGGCAGCTGTGTGTGTTCAACGTGATGGTCAGCGTCGGCGTCGGTTTCGCGTTCTCGTCGTTACCCGCGTTGATCAACGCGGCAGTCCCGGTCTCGGAAACGGCCGCCGCCAACGGGATCAACGCGCTCGCGCGCTCGCTGGGCACATCGATTTCCAGCGCGGTGATCGGTGCGGTGCTCACGGTGATGACGACGACGGTGGCTGGACACGACGTGCCGTCGTTGGCCGGTTTGCGGGTCGCGCTGTTGATTGCGGCAGGTGCGGCCGTCGTCGCCGCGCTCACCGCGCTGGCCATTCCGAAGGCCGGTGCGGTGAACGAGTCAGCACCCGATCTGGTGCTGACTACAGGCCGTAGCGGTCCTTGATCTCCCTGGTCTGGACCTGCTCGACGATGATGCCGACGAGCGGGATGGTCCCTGCCAGCAGTACGCCGATCGTCTTTCCGATCGGCCAGCGCACCTTGACCGCGAGGTTGGCGGTGAAGAGCAGGTACACGAAATACACCCAGCCGTGGACGACCGCGATCCAGTTCAGGCCCTCGACGTGGTAGACGTACTTCATCACCATCTCGTAGCAGAGCGCGATGAGCCAGATGCCCGTCGTCCAGGCCAGCACCCGGTAGCCCAGAAGTGCCTTGCGGACGTTGTCGGCGGAGGTGATCGGCGGTTCGGTCATGTGGCCGGGTGTTCCTTGTCCTTCTCGGCGAGCTCGGCCAGGTAGGCGTTGTACTCGCGCAGTGCGGGGTCGTCGACGTCATCGTCGGATGGGGTTGTGGCTGAGGGCTTTCGCGGAAGCAGGTCCTCGGGGATCTCGGTGATGTCGCTTCTGGCCGGCTCGGGTGGTGCTTCCTCGTAGCGCACGAACTTGTAGTAGGCGTACACGACGAAGCCGGCGAACAGCGGCCACTGCATCGCGTAGCCGAGATTCTGGAAGCTGCCCGAGGCCGACTCGAAACGGGTCCACTGCCACCACGCCAGCGCAAGGCAGCCGACGGCGCCGACGATCACCAAAGCGATGAGCGCCGGCCTCCTACGTTGCGTAGTGGACACCTTCCAACGGTACCGCGACGTCCTTCGGCCCGACGAACTCATCGAGGCGGGCCGACCGGCGGCGGGTAGCATCGACACGCGTCGCGGGCGTGGCGCAATTGGCTGACGCGCCGGCTTTAGGTGCCGGTGTTCGAGAGAACGTGTGGGTTCGAGTCCCACCGCCCGCACCAGCTCACGTCGTGGCGAAGTACTTCTGTCCGCCGCTCGGTATGCGCCCGAATCCGGCTTTCAGCAGCGGCGCGAGGATCGCGACCGGCAGGCTCATGGCCCTCTTCGGTTCGATGGCGACCACCCAGGTGAAGCTCGTCTGGCCGCCGTCGGCGTCGACGATGTAGTCCTCGGCGAAGCGTTTGAACAGCGGCAGCGTCGACTCGTAGACGTAGAAGGACTTTTGATGGCCCTCATCCCAACCGAAGAAACGCTCGCGCAGGATGGCGCCGCCGGGAGCGGTCACTTCGCGGGTGGTCCCGACTCCGAACGGGCGCGGTGAGGTCCAGGTGACGTTCTTGACCGCAGGGCCCCACGCCGCCAGCGACTCGTCCGACGTCAGCGACTGCCATACCTGCTCCGGCGTCGCGGCGTAGCGCTTCTCGTAGCGGAAGACATGAGGCGCCGAGACCAGAAAGTCAGCGTCGGCGGACAGCAGCGGATACCAGCGGGCCATAAGTGGCCATCATCGCAGGCTTGTACCGGCGCGCGTCAGTCGTCTGCGCTCTGCTTGCCGAAGCAGACCAGGCTGGCGGTGAAGCTGATTGCGGCGACCGCTCCCGCGACGGCGGCCAGCGGTGCGTCGGAGGCGCCCCAGCTCGACAGGCTCACCGCGACCGCGATGATCGCGGTGAAGATGAGAAAGAGGCCTGTCGTGGCGATCGCCTCGGCGGACGGGTCGTCGGCGGGGGCGAGAGCGTGCTCGCGCATCGAGGTCTCCTGGTGGCTCGCGGAATCGGTTGCGCAGAGGTTGCCCACTGGCAACGCCGGTGAAACCCGCGGCTTCGAAGATGCGGCTCAGCCCGCCTTTTGGACGGTGAACCCATTGCGTTCGGCCAGCGACTGCAGTTGCCGCAGTGCGAACTGGCGTGCTCGGCCGGTGTCGGGAATGTAGATGCCGGCCCATACCCCGACCGCGCCGGGCGTCCGGCACGCCTCCTGGGCGCAAAGCCAACGACGGGGGCATGTCCGGCACAACTCCTTGGCGCCCTCGTCGGCCCCGAGGGCCCACCGGTCGGGGTCCTGAATGCAGGCGCCGAGTGCCGTGTTCTGGGGTGTGTTGACCGGAACGGGGTGCGCCGTCCGGCCGTTCGGCCGCGCGTCGACGGGCATCTGCGTTTCCTTTCGGTCGGGGCAAGTTCTCGTCGGTGAGACCGACAATACGCATGTATCGGTTTTTACGGTACACGCGTATTGGCTACTGTGAGGGGGTGGGCACTTTAGGCTTCGGGTTCTGATGACGGCCTTACAGTCAGATGAACAGGTCCCCGGCGCCGGGACGCGTTCGAGCGTCGACCGGATTCGCAACGCTGCCCTCAAGTGCTTTGCAGCGCGTGGCAGTTCTGCTACGTCGTTGCGCGCGGTCGCCGCGGAAGCCGGCGTCTCACTGGGACTGGTACAGCATCACTTCGCAACCAAGGCGAACCTGATCAAGGCGGTTGACGACCACGTGCTCGGTGTGATGGCCGAGGCGTTGACGCAACCGATTCCGCAACCGCCGGCCGACACCATCGCTGACGTCGGTAGCCGGGTGACATCGCTGGTCGCCGGTGAACCCGACGTAGTGGCGTACGTCGGCCGGGCGCTGACCGACGGGAGCTCGCTCGGCGCACAGCTGTTCGACTCGCTGGCGGCCATCGGTGCCGAACGGTGGAGGGTGCGCGCAGAGCAGGGTTTGACGCGACCGGACCTTGACCCGATATGGGGCACGCTGAACCCGCTGGTGCTGGCCCTCGGGGCGTGGGTGCTACGCGCCCATATCGAACGCCATCTCCCCGAACCGCTCGAGACGCCCGAGCAACTGCAACGGTGGCAGAACGCGACTGATTCGCTACTGCGTGACGGGCAGATGCGCCACGATTCGTGACGCTTCGTTACAGCGAGGTACTGCCGATCCGCTTTCGGTAGCTCGTCGGCGTCTCCCCGCAGAACTGGGCGAACGCCCGCGTGAAGGAGCTGAGGCTGTCGAAGCCGACCGCCGACGAGGTCTCCTGCACCGACTGACCGGGTGCGGCCAGCAACGCCATGGCTTTCAGCATGCGGGCGTGCAGAAGGTATGTGCGCCACGACAACCCGACCGAATCCTGAAACAGCCGCCGCAGCGTGCGCTCCGAAACCGAAACCGCCCTGCTCACCTCTTCGGCGGTCACACCGTCGAGATGCTCCTTGGTGTAGGCCATGGCGGCGGCGACGATCGGATGCTCGGACGTGGGCAGGCTCAACGGCGCCTCGTGGTCGAGCGCCTCGGCCACGAGATTGGCCAACGTGCGGAAGAACGCCTCGGAGACCTCCTCGTCCTCGGCGGGCCCCGGCCGCCGGTCGATCGGCCAACGCAACGCGTAGATCATCATCTCGCGGATCAGCGGGGACACCGCGAGGATGCGCGCGCGGTCGCCCGCGTGCGCGATCAACTGTGGATCGAACATCACCGCGACGGTCCGGACGTCTGGATTCATGGTCGCCTGATGTTCGAGACCCACCGGAATCCAGGCGGCCTGCTGGGGCGGCAGCAGGTAGTGCGCTGAGTCGGTCTCCACCTCGACGACCCCGCCGAGCGCGTACTCGATCTGGTGCACATCGTGTGAGTGCCAACCGGTGATCAGCGCATCGCCCTCGTACAAGTAGCTGCCCCCCAGCGCTCGCCCACCGCGCCGAAGGTCGATGATGCGCCGCTTCGCGCCGACCGCCAGGTTGGCCGGTTGGGCAAAACCTCTGTCCGATAGCGCAGAGACGGTCACAGGGCTAGACGGTACTACTGGGGTATGAACGTTGACGACTTGATCCTGGTGAGCATCGACGACCACGTTGTGGAACCGCCCGACATGTTCCTTCGGCACGTGCCGGCCAAGTACAAGGACGAGGCGCCGATCGTGGTCACCGACGACAAGGGTGTCGACCAGTGGATGTATCAAGGTCGGCCCCAGGGCGTCAGCGGTCTGAACGCCGTGGTGTCCTGGCCGGCCGAGGAGTGGGGACGCGATCCCGCTGGCTTCGCCGAGATGCGGCCCGGTGTGTACGACGTGCACGAGCGCGTGCGCGACATGAACCGCAACGGCATCCTCGCGTCGATGTGCTTCCCGACGTTCACCGGCTTCTCAGCGCGCCATCTCAACATGCACCGCGAAGAGACCACGCTGGTGATGGTCTCGGCCTACAACGACTGGCACATCGACGAGTGGGCGGGTTCGTATCCGGACCGGTTCATCCCGATCGCGATCATGCCGACGTGGAGTCCGGAGGCCATGTGCGACGAGATTCGCCGTGTCGCGGCCAAGGGCTGCCGTGCGGTGACAATGCCGGAACTGCCGCACCTCGAGGGTCTTCCGAGCTATCACGACGAGGAGTACTGGGGTCCGGTGTTCCGCACGCTCTCCGAAGAGAACGTGGTGATGTGCCTGCACATCGGGACCGGCTTCGGTGCGATCAGCATGGCGCCCAACGCCCCGATCGACAACCTGATCATCCTGGCCACCCAGGTGTCGGCGATGTGCGCGCAGGACCTGCTCTGGGGGCCGGCGATGCGCAACTACCCGGACCTGAAATTCGCCTTCTCCGAAGGCGGTATCGGCTGGATACCGTTCTACTTGGACCGCTCTGATCGGCACTACACGAACCAGAAGTGGTTGCGGCGCGACTTCGGCGACAAGCTGCCGTCCGACGTGTTCCGCGAGCACTCGCTGGCCTGCTACGTGACCGACAAGACGTCACTGAAGCTGCGTCACGAGATCGGCATCGACATCATCGCGTGGGAATGCGACTACCCGCATTCCGACTGCTTCTGGCCCGACGCGCCCGAGCAGGTGCTCGCCGAACTCAACGGGGCAGGCGCATCGGACTCCGATATCAACAAGATCACGTGGGAGAACTCCTGCCGGTTCTTCAGCTGGGATCCGTTCAAGCTCACACCGAAGGAGCAGGCGACCGCGGGTGCGTTGCGCGCCAAGGCAATCGATGTCGACGTGTCGATCCGGCCGCGCAAGGAGTGGGCTCGGCTCTACGAGCAGAAACAACTCGCCAAGGCGTGAGACCGGGCGTGCACGCACACCGCTGGCGTTTGGTCAGCGGCGTGCGTCACCGTCACGCGGCGGGTCGCCCAACCGCAGCCTCAGCACCGAGGCGATTATCGACGCCGCCCCGATGCCGACGAAAAGTACGCTCAGTATGAGAAATATCAGGCCACCGTGCGCGAAGAACGCGTATCCGCGCAGCACACCGAGCACGAGGGCAAATATCCCGCCGAGGATCAGCCACCGCGCCTGACGGACAGTGGGCGGTACGAGGCTGTTCACCAGATCAGGCCGCGGACCATCTCGGCCGGCGGGATCTCCTCCATCGAGATCAGACCCGCGGGGGCCCGGCACACCCAGTCGATGACGTTGACGACGCGAGCAGCGGTGGAAACGCAACCCGCTTCGGTGACGTCGAGCACCGGGTGCGACAGCAGCGTGTTGACCTCCACGCGCGGCTCACCCTCGATGATCACCTTGTGCACGCCGCTGTGTCCTTCAGGCGGGTACTCCCAGTCGGGTGCGGCCGCGGGGGTGAGTCGCGTGGTGTGTTCCACGGTGATGAGGGGCGCACCGTTGCGGAAACCTTCGGCGGCGAAGCGCACACCTGCCAGCCCACCGGGTTCGACGGTCATCATCTTGCACTCGATGCGCTGATCGGTGTACCAGGGCTCGAAACGCTCGGTGACGTCATCGAGTTCGAGGCGGAGATGATCGGCGATGTTGCGCACCAGCCCGCCGAACATCGTGGTGACGACGCCCGGCAGGAAGGCCATCGCCGGCTCGTCGCCCGGTTTGCTACCGAATCCCATTGCGGTGCCGGTGTACTCGTAATCGTCGTAGTTCCCGTAGTCGAAGACTTCCTGGACGGTGACCGACTCCGCACGGGTGACCAGGCTCAATGCTGACAGGACCGCGGTGTCACCCGAGTACCCCGGGTCGATTCCGTTGACGTACAGCGAGGAATTACCTTCAGTGCAAGCCTGTTCCAACGGCGTGCGCAGCCAGTCGTCGATCTGGTGCGGTGTCACCAGCCACACCATCGACGTGCCGACGACGTTGATTCCGGCGGCCAGGAAGCGCGACATCTGCTCGATCGCTTCCATCGGCCGGGTCTCGCCCAGCGCGGTGTAAACCACGCAATCCGGCTTCAGGGCGATCAGCGCGTCGATGTCGTCGGTGGCGATGACCCCGGTCGGTTCGGGCAGGCCGCACAGTTCGGCGGCGTCGCGCCCCACCTTCTCGGGGTTGGCGGCGTGCACCCCGACTAGTTCCAGGTCGGGTCGCCCGATGATGGCTTTCAGCGAATGCTGTCCAACATTACCGGTTGAAAACTGGACCACTCTTCGCATTTCAAGCCTCGATCAGTAGTCGGGTATGGGCAGCGGCAGATTGTTCGAGTCTATTCCGCCGTCGACGTGGAAGATGGCGTTGGTCGCATAGCAGTCCTTGGTCGAGAGGTAGACGCAGAGGCGACCGAGATCCTCGACGTCGCCGAGCCGATGCAGCGGAGTGAGCGAGAGCATCGTGTCCAGTGCCCCTGGCATCATATCGAGGCCGCTTTGCAGTCCCTCGGTTGCGAATGAGCCGAGTGCGATGGCATTGACGCGGATCTTCGGTGCCAACTCCTGGGCCATCGCCCGGGTGAGCGCTTCGAGCCCACCCTTCGCGACGCAGTACGCGGTAAGCGCGCGGATGCCGAAACGTGCTGATCCCGAGGAGATGTTGACAATGTTGCCATGTCCGGCCTCGATCATGTGACGGGCGGCGAGTTGACTCATGATGAACGCTGACGTGACACACCAGTCGAAGGTGTGCCGGAAGTCCTCGTCGGTGATATCGAGAAACGAGCCGAACGTCGAACCACCCACATTGTTGATGAGGATGTCGATGCGCCCGAACTCATTCATCGCCGTGTTCACCACACGTTCGCCGTCTGGACGGTTGATCGCGTCGGCCACCAGGGCGAGTCCTTTACCGCCGCTTTCCTCGATGCCTTTGATCGTCGCGACGATGTCGGATTCGGTGCGTGCGGTGCCGACCACTGTCGCACCCGCTTCGGCCAGCACCCTGGCGATACCTTGGCCCACGCCCTTGCCGGCTCCGGTGACGATCGCCACCTGCCCATCGAGATTGAACTGCTCCAACGCCATTGAGCCTCCTCCGTCAAACTGACCGCAGTCAATCACAAATGTGAAGCCAACGAAAGTATTGATATCGTCGACGTATGGCAGTGGTAGACAAGCCATCGGCGCGCGAGGCCAAGCGACTACAGACGCGAGAGCGACTGATGGGCGCGGCCATCGCCGAGTTCAAGCGGGCGGGAATGGCCGATGCCGACGTGGGAGCGATCGTCGCTGCTGCCGGAGTTGCCCACGGCACCTTCTTCTTCCACTTTCCGACCAAACAACATGTGCTGCTCGAGTTGGAGCGCCGCGAGGAAGAACGCATCGCCAAACAACTCGGCCGGTACGCGGATTCCAAACGCACCCTGCCCGCGATTCTCAAAGAGGCCGTCCGGTTAGTACTCGGGCTGGAACGTCGTCTCGGTGCTGAGTTGTTCAAAGACTTCATCGCACTGCACTTCTCGCAGAGCCGACCGGCCGACGAGAGCCAGGAACACCCTGTCATCGTCAGGGTGGCCCGCGAGATTGAACGCGCCCAAAAGGCCGGCCGAGTGGCCCCCGACGTCAATCCGATGAACAGTGCGGTGTTCTTCCTGCTGGGCCTGTACGCACTGCTGACCACCACGACCCAGTGGCCGACCCAGAGCGCGATGCTCGACGACTACATCGCCAGGACATTGCGCGGTATCGAGGTGCGCTGACTGGTTGACTTGAGTCAGCCCCACTGACAAGCTCATGGGCACTTACCGGTTTCAGGAGGTGCCTGTGAATTCGCCCGCAATGACCGCAACCGCAAGCGGGCTGGACGAGCATGCGGAGGCCTCGCGGCTGGCGCAGCGCCAGGCCGACAAGTGGCTCATCTCGGGCAGTGTGCTCATCGGCACCGCAGCGCTGGGAATCTTCGGGCTGCCCCTGTTCCTGCGCGGAGTGTGGCTGCTGCGCAGGGCGCACCGAAACGGGCTGTCGGTGCGGCCGATGTTGGTGACGCTGCTGGGATACTGCGTGATCGTCGACGCCGCGATCAACGTGTTCGGCTGGGCCCTGGACCTGGTAGCCCACCACACGATCCTGGCCCGAGTGTTGTTGAACGGCTGGGGGGCGATGTTCGACGCCGGATATTTCTGGCACTACAACGAACTGTGGATCGGCGGTGCGGCCGGACCGGGGGAGAAGGCGCTCGAAGTCGGCCTGATCCTCACGGTGTTCTGTATGCGCATTGCCGCCGGCATCGGCTTCTTGCAGATGAAGCGCTGGGGCCACCAGTGGATGATCATCACCTGCTGGATGGGCGTGGTGATCTGGTGCGTGTACGTGTTCAACATGACGATGTATGCCGACGTCCGCTACGCCGGGGTGATCCTGCCGGTCGTGGGTTGGTGGATCTACGACATCTTCTACATCACCCCGTTCCTGGCGATTCCGTACCTGCATTCGGTGAACAGGGAAATCTTCACCGACTAAGGCTCGGCTGACTGAACTCATTGACTTCAGTCAGTGCATGGGATACAAAGAGCGAACCATGACATCACAGGTGAAGGTGTCGGCGCGTCAAGCTCAACGGCTGCAGACGCGCGAACGCATCCTCGGCGCGGCGGTCACGGAGTTCACGAAGTCCGGAATGGCCGGCGCCGACGTCAACATGATTGCCGCGGCGGCCGGTGTCGCGCACGGCACGTTCTTCTTCCACTTCCCCAGCAAGGAGCACGTGCTCCTGGAGTTGGAGAGCCGCCAGGAGGCGCGCATCGCCGCGGAGTTCGCGGAGTTCCTCGAACACCGCCACGATCTGGTGACCACGTTGACCGCAGTGGTCGACCTGGTGACCGATCTGGAACACCGCTTCGGCCCAGTGCTCTTCAACGAACTGCTGGCGCTGCACTTCTCGCCGACGAGGCCGCACAAAGACGATTGGACCGACCATCCGGTGATCGTCCTGCTGGTGCGCGAACTGGAACGCGCCCGCGGCGACGGCGAAGTCCATCCGGAGGTCGACGCCTTCTACAGCGCGACCTTCTTCCTGCTCGGCATCTACGGCGTGCTGACCACCACCGACAACCCGAAGACCCGAGAGATCATGCTGGCCAAGTTGGTCTCGACCGCCATGCGCGGCTTGGAAGTGCGATGACGGGTTCGTACAGGCAACGACACAACAACCGAGGAGTTCGACGTGTGGGCTTGGATATGGGAGATCTTGCGTTACGTAGGTGCGTGGGGCGGCGCCGCGCTGGTCATCTGGTTCTGGTATTGGATGTTCTCCAGCCTCGGCACGTTCTAGGGCAGCGATGACTGATCTGTCCGACGCTCACGCACTGGCGGTCGAACGCAGTTGCGCCGTCACCGCTGTCGCACTGAGCGGCCAACGCCGCGAGGGGGTGCGCCTGGTGACCGGTGAGCATCGCCAATTCAGCTTGAACCCGGGACTGGATCACGTGCTGGTGCCGTACCCGTCTTTGGCCCGCGACTGGACCCGCAGAACGCTGACATGCGGTGTGGCGCTTCAGTGTTCACCGTCCAAGGAGCGTCTCGCCCACTACCGGCTCAACGAACTCACCGCGCGCGAGCTTCGTGCGCTCACGCTGGTCGAAGCCGGCGTCGCATTGGGCTGGGTCGCGGCCAACTGGCCCGGGCTGGTGGTCGAAGCGCGGCGATTGCTGCCCGATCTCGAAATGCTGCCCGACGATATGACGGCCGACGCGATGCTCGAACACGCGATCTCGTTGTCGCGCAACGGTCAGCCGGTCGGCGACGTCCCGGGTGTGGTGGGCAGGCTGCCGCTGGCGTACACGGTGCCGCAGGGCCTGTCGGACAAACTGCGGCGCAGCTTCGGCCGGATGCCGTGGACCACGACGCAAAAGCGGCTGCCGCGTCCGTACTCCGTCCCCGTCGGCGGCGACGGGGGGGTCCGCAACCCCAACCTGCCGCCGCCCAGCCGCCCCCAGGACAACGACCTCGATCTCACCCCGGATCACCGGCCCGGCATTCCCTACCCGGAATGGAACGAATGGACAAAGAGTTTCATGCGCGACCACGTTGCGGTGCTCGAACGCGCTCAGGCCAGCCGCAACCGCCAACCCGGAACGGTGTCGGCCGATCTGCGCAAGTGGTTCAGCGAACACACCCACCGCTCAATGAAGAACCGTCTCGAAGACGGTTCCGACCTGGATGTCGAGCAGTATGTGAGCCACTACATCGACCTGACCACCGGAGAGGCCGTCGAACCGCGCATCTTCCGCGAACTGCTGCCCAGCAGCCGCGACGTCACCACCGCGCTGCTGTTGGACGGCAGTTCGTCGCTGGGCGTGCACGGCGGCCGGATCTTCAAACTCGAATTGGCCTGCGCCGACGCACTGTCGCGCGCGATGACGCTCGCCCGAGAACGACATGGCATCTTCGTGTTCACCGGCAACACCCGGCACCGGGTCGAGGTCAACTGCCTCAAGGACTTCGAGGATCGGCGCTTCGTCCCGCCCAGCCGCCTCGGCCTGTCGACCGGTGGCTACACCAGGCTCGGTGCACCGCTGCGGCACTTGACAAGCCGCCTGCTGGCGCAGCCCTCCGAACGTCGCCTGCTGATCGTCATCGGGGACGGCCTGATCTCCGACGAGGGTTACGAGGGCCGTTACGCGTGGGCCGACGCCGCCCACGCTGTCGAGGAGGCCAACGACGCGGGCGTCTCGATGTATTACGTCGGTGTCGGACCCACCCGGGTCGACCCGCTGCCCGAGGTCTTCGGACCTCGCCGCTCCCAACGCATCCGGCGCGTCGAAGACCTGCCGCGGGTGCTCGCCCACGTCCACCGCGAACTTGTCGCCGCCTGAGCGCACAACCAACCGAAGGAGCTCGAGCACCGATGACCACCGACACCTACTACTCGAACAGCAACGAGGTCCAGTTGTTCGAGCAGGCTTACCACCAGCGCCTGCCCGTCATGCTCACCGGGCCGACGGGTTGTGGTAAGACGCGGTTGGTCGAGCACATGGGGGCGCTGCTGCGCCGCCCGGTCGTCACGATCAGCTGCCACGACGACCTCACCAGTTCGGATCTCGTCGGCCGGTTCATGGTCACCGGAGGTGATGTGGTGTGGACCGACGGACCGCTGACCCGGGCGGTCAAGGCCGGTGCGATCTGCTATCTCGACGAGGTCGTCGAGGCGCGCCACGACTCACTTGCCGTGCTGCACTCGTTGACCGACCACCGGCGCACGCTCTACCTGGACCGGGCCGACGAAGTCGTCCAGGCGCCGGAGACCTTCATGCTGGTGTGCTCGTACAACCCCGCCTACCGAAGCTCGCTCAAGGAACTCAAGCCGTCGTTTCGGCAGCGGTTCGTCACGCTGCCGATGAGATATCTCCCGCCTGACCGTGAGGCCGAGGTGATCGTCGCCGAAACGGGCATACCGCTGCCGGCGGCGAGCCGGCTCGTCGCATGCGCCACTGCGATCCGCACCGCCGACGAAGCGTTTCACTTCGAGCCGCCGTCTACTCGCGTGCTGGTCACCGCCGCGCACCTGATCGCCGCGGGCGCAACCGAATTGGATGCCGCCGAAGCCTGCATTCTCGCACCGCTGTCCAGCGACGGTGCGGTCACCGAAGGCCTGCGTGAAGTGGCCGTGGCCAGCCTGGCCGCCGCCAACAACTCGAGCAACCCGAACTGAGAAGGGAGTTCAGATGGACCCCAAGGAGAAGCAGCGCAAGAAGGCGCTCATCATCCTGCAGATCGTCATCTACGGCTATCTGCTGGCGATGTTCCTCATCCAGCTCTACATGTCATTCGACCGGGGATGGTGGTCGCTGTGACCGCGACCGCCACAGTCAGTCTCGAAGACCACCACGAAGAATCGCGGGTCGCGCAACGCCGGGCCGACAAGTGGATGATCGTGGGCGCCGCGCTGATGGGCATGTGGGCGCCGGGCCTGATCGGTTTCCCCATCTTCATGCGCGGGGTCTGGCTGCAACGCCAGGCCGCACGCGCGGGCCTCTCGGTGCGACCGATGATCGTCACCCTCATCGGATACCTGGTGTTGATCGACGGCATGCTCAACAGCCTCGGCTGGGCGCTGGACTTGGTGGCCAACCACACGCTGATCAACCGGGTGTTGATGATCGGTTGGGGTCATATGTTCGACGCCGCCTACTTCTGGCACTACAACGAGCCGTGGGTCGGCGGTTCCGCGGTGCCGGGCGAGAAGGCGTACGTCGCCGGCCTGATCCTGACCGTCTTCGCGATGCGCTGCGCCGCGGCGATCGGCTTCCTGCAGATGAAGCGCTGGGGCCACCAGTGGATGATCATCACCTGCTGGATGGGCGTGGTGATCTGGTGTGCCTACGTGTTCAACATGACGATGTATGCCGACGCCCGGTACGCCGGTGTGCTGTTCCCGGTCATCGGGTGGTGGCTCTACGACATCTTCTACATAACCCCGTTCCTCGCGATCCCGTATCTCCACACGGTCAACCGCGAAATCTTCTCGGACTGAACAAAAGGAGCACGTCATGACACCACCTGCGAGCCCATCGACAACCGATGAGAAAGACCCGGCCGAAGACCTTCCCCCGGGCACCACGCCGTACTACGCGCGGATGCACAAGTACATCAAGCGCGCGGTCCTGGTGTGCTTGATAGCACTCGTCATCGAGGGCGCGTTCACGTTGCCGTTCATGGCGGTGTGGTACGGGTACCCGACCCTGAGCCTCACCGAGATCTGCAGCGGCCTGCTGAAGGTCCGCTACTCCGACGACACGCTCGAGTGCAAGGTTCCCTATCCGCCGCTGGGTCCGCCTGAAGGCGCCGAAGGCAAGGACACCGCACGCGACGAGTGGGGGATCCAGCCGGTGCCGAAGTACGACCGGATCGGGTTCCGCGAGCTCGTGCGGATCCACGAGGAAAGCGAAGCCCGCAAGGCCGCCCAACAGCAGCAGGAAGATTCGGCTCCGTGAGCGGTAAGTCGGCGGCCGAACACGCGGACAACTGGGATCTTCGGCACGAGGATTTCAACAACAACGCCTTCCTCTACGACGTCTACGCCGTGATGCGGCAGAAGTCGGCGTTCGCCCATACCGACCACCCGTTCCTCTCCGCGACGCCCGGCGGCGCATGGGTGGCGGTGCGGTACGCCGAGTGTTACCGGATCCTGCAGGACTGGCAGCACTTCTCGAGCAATCCGACACCGGAGGCGTCCGAGCACCTCGCGGGCGATCTGGTCATCACGCTGGATCCGCCGCGGCAGCAGAAGTTCCGCAGGGTTCTCAACCCGTACTTCTCGCCGGCCCGGATGAAGGCGCTGCGACCGCAGATTCGCGAGGAAACGGACCGGTTGATCGACGGCTTCATCGAACGAGGAGCAGGGGATCTGGCCGAGGTGGCATGGCGGCAGCCGGGCATCGTGTTCTTCAAATATCTCCTTGGGATGCCGATCGATGACGTGCCGCTGTGCATCGAGTTGACGGACACCGCTCTGAACGGGGTCACCGAGGACTCGCGGATGGCTGCCTGGGGCGGGCTTTATCAACATATTTCCGACGCGGTCGCAGCGCGCAGCACTGTTGCCGCGCAGGACGACATGATCGATGTGCTGCTGTCGGCCGAGATCGACGGGGAGAAGCTGTCGTTCGCCGACGTCGTCTCCAATGCGATGTTGCTGGTGCAAGCGGGTCTCGAGACCACCGCGAGTGCAATGTCATTCGCGTTTCACTATCTGGCCACTCACCCCGAGGAACGCGACCGGTTGGCCGGGGATCGCGAGAGGCTGCCGCGTGCTGTCGAGGAGTTCATCCGGTTCGGGGGCTCGATACACGGGATTCCGCGCACCGTCGCGAAAGAGGTTGAGCTGGGCGGACAGACGTTCCGGCCCGGCCAGTCGGTCATCGTCAACTACGCCTCCGCGAATCGGGATGAGCATGAGTTCCCTGATGCCGGCCGGTGTGTCCTCGACCGTCGCGAAAACCGCCATCTCGGCTTCGGTGCGGGTGTCCATCGATGCCTCGGCTCGAATCTGGCACGCTTGGAGTTTCAGGTCGGCCTCGAACAGGTGCTGGCGCGGATGCCGGATCTGGCCATCGACCCGGATGCCTCGCCACACTTTCACGGAAGTTCGGTCACGCGCGGTTTCCGTTCGGTGCCCGTGGTCTTCAGCCCCGCCGAACGGTCGGCGGCATGACGTATCGGATCGTCCAATGGACGACGGGAAACGTCGGCAAGCGATCTGTCCGCGCCGTCGCGATCAATCCGCAGCTGGAGCTCGTCGGCTGCTATGCGTGGTCGAAGGACAAAGTCGGTCGCGATGTGGGGGAGCTGTGCGGCATCGACGCGCTCGGCGTGTCCGCGACCGATGACGTCGACGCCCTGCTGGCGCTGGATCCGGATTGCGTTGTCTACAACCCGATGTTCGCCGATGTGGACGAGATGGTCCGGATTCTGCGCGCGGGTGTCAACATCGTCTCCACGTCCGAGTTCATCACCGGACACTTCTTCGGCGACGACCGCGACCGCATCGTCGAAGCCTGTCGGGACGGCGGCTCGACCATCTTCGGCAGCGGAATCAACCCCGGGTTCATCCAACTCTTCGCCGTCGTTTCGGCCGGGCTGTCCGAACGCGTGGACAAGGTTTCGGTCGTGGAGGCCATCGACACCACCATCTACAACTCGCCCGACACCGAGAAGCCGATGGGCTTCGGGTATCCGATCGACCATCCGGACCTCAAGTCGATCACCGAGAAGGGTTCGGCCATCTTCCGCGACGGTGTCCTGCTCGTCGCTGACGCACTCGGCGTCCAACTCGACGAGGTCCGCTGCGACGTCGCATACGCCCAGACCACCGCTGACCTCCAACTGCCCGGCGACTGGTTGATCGCCAAAGGCTGTGTCGCCGGAGTCGATGTCGGCTGGAAAGGAATCATCGGCGGCAAGGAGGTCATCGAAATCCGCGGCCGGTGGCGCAAAGGCCAGACACTCGAACCGGATTGGGAACTCGACATGGGCTACACCGTGGAGGTTCAAGGCACACCCACGATCAAGACCACCCTGAGTTTCCTTCCTCCGGAAGGCTTCGCCGGTGAGACCATCGACGACTACATCATGCTGGGCCTGTCGATCGTCGCGATGCCCGCGATCACCGCGATCCCGGCCGTCGTGGCCGCGCCACCGGGCATCGCGACCTACACCGATCTGCCGCTGCTGCTCCCGAGAGGAGTCCTCAATGTCTAACCGGAAGTATCGCGTGATCCAGTGGATGACCGGCGACGTCGGCCAGGTCGGAGTTCGACACTTCGCCCAGTGCCCGGTGTTCGAACTTGTCGGTGTGCTGGTGCACAGCAAGGACAAGGTCGGCAAGGACGCGGGGGAGATCGCCGGCATCGGGGAGACCGGGGTCATCACCACCGACGACGTCGAGGCGGTCATGGCTCTCGATGCGGACTGCGTCTTCTACACCCCGGTGATCATGGATGTCGACACCGTGTGCCGGCTGCTGCGGTCGGGCAAGAACGTCGTCACCACAAGCGGATTCTTCCATCCCACAGAGCATTTCCGCGAAGCTGGCGACAAGATCCGCTCCGCGTGCGTGGACGGCGGCACGTCGTTTCACGCTGGCGGCATCCACCCCGGCTACGCCGGTGACATCCTGCCACTCACGCTCGCTCGGGTCGCCTCCCGCGTCGACAGGGTCGAGGTGTGGGAGGTCGTCAACGTGCTCACCGATGCGCCGATGGACCACATCGACTGGATGGGATTCGGCAAGGACAGGGACAAGTTCCTCTCGGAGCCGACGATCCTCGGGCTCGGCGTACCGTTCTTCGCCCAGTCGATGCACATGGTCGCCGACGGTCTCGGCGTGACCATCGACGACGTGACCGCCGACGTCAACGCCGCGACAGCCACCCGCGATATCCCGCACGACGAGGGCGCTATCCCGCGCGGAACCGTGGCCGCACAACACCATACGTGGACCGCGATGGTTGACGGCGCGCCGCTGATCGTGTTTCACGCCATCTACCTGACCGGCGGACCCGACGAACTCGATCCGCCGTGGGACTGGGGCCGGACGCGGTACCGCATCGTCATCGAGGGAGATCCGCCGACCGAGCTGACGATGCACGGGCGGGTGGCCGCGGACGGCACCATGACCCACCCCGGATACACCTGGACGGCGATGGGCGCGATCAACGCCATCCCCGATGTCTGCGACGCGGCGCCGGGTTGGCTGACCCATGTGGACCTGGGCCTGATCCAACCGCGCGGGCTGGTGCGCAGATGACGGCCAGTGCGGAGCCGCGCTTGCACCACGTCGTGTTCGCGGTGGCGCCGGAACGTCGCGCCGAGGCGGCCGCGTTGTTCACCGAGCTCGGGTTCGCCCTTCAGGAGGCCGAACTGACCGAACTCGGTGTGCGCGTACATCTGGACTGGGATCGCGGCATCGAATTGATCAGCCCGGTACCCGGATCGACCGCTTCGGTGGCAGCGCACGTCAACGAATTCCTCGAGCGTCACGGCGACGGGGTGTACACCGTCGTGCTGCGGGTGCCGGATGCCGCGGAGGCCGAGTCCGTCGCGCAGCGCTACGGATCGAGTATCCGTTTCCGACAGGGATTCTCGGGAGAGGGTTCATATCTCGACGAGATCGATCTGTCGGTTCTCGGTCTCCCAGTGACGCTTCTGGCCACCAACGTGTCATGACCGAGGTACCCGGCTTGACGCAGGTCCTCTACGAGGATCTGCCGATGGCGCGCGACCGCGGCGAGGGTTGGGCCAAGCTGCGGGGCCTCGGGCCGGTGCTCTACGGCGAGGGCTGGTATTACTTCACGCGGCGCGACGATGTGCTCGCGGCACTGCGCGATCCGGAGACGTTCTCGTCGAGGACCGACTACGACGACATGATCAGCCCGGTGCCCCTGGTACCCCTCGGGTTCGATCCCCCCGAGCACACCCGTTACCGCCGGCTCCTGCATCCGTATCTCAGCCCGCAGACACTGAGCGCGCTGCTGCCGTCGCTGCAGGCGCAGGTGATCGACATCATCGACGAGATCGCCGGGCGCACCGAGTGTGAAGTGATGGCCGATCTCGCAGTCCCGTACCCGTCGCAGGTGTTCCTCACGTTGTTCGGCCTTCCGCTCGAGGACCGCGAACGCCTGATCGCCTGGAAGGATGCGATCATCGCGGTCAGCCTGGCCACGGATCCGACCAGTGTGGATCTGACCCCGGCGGCCGAGCTCTTCGGCTATCTCACCGAAGCCGTTCAGACACAGCGGGAGTCGCCACGCAACGGCATACTGTCCGACGTTCTACACGGCGAGGATGCGCTGTCGGATGCCGAAGCGACGGGGATGTCGCTGGTGTTCGTCCTCGCGGGCCTCGACACCGTCACCGCCTCGATCGGTGCCGCGATGCTGGAGCTGGCCCGGCGCCCGGAGCTGCGTCGGCACCTTCGGGACAACCCCGACGACGTCGGCGCCTTCGTCGAAGAGGTGATCCGGTTGGAACCCGCCGCGCCGGTGCTCGGGCGTGTGACCACCCGGCCGGTGACGGTCGCGGGGGTCGCGTTGCCCGCAGGGGCGCAGGTGCGGCTCTGTGTCGGCGCCATCAACCGCGACGGTAGCGATCCGCTTTCCGGCGACGATCTGGTGATGGACGGCAAACTGCACAAGCACTGGGGTTTCGGCGGCGGCCCGCACCGGTGCCTGGGCGCTCACCTGGCCCGGATGGAGCTGCGACTCGTCGTGACCGAGTGGCTGACGCGCATAACGCAGTTCGACCTCCGCCCGGGCTATGTTCCCGAGATCGCCTGGCCCTCGGCGACGTGCGCGCTTCGCGAACTGCCGCTCATGATCGGGAAGACGCCGTGACCGTCGAGGCCGGGCGGCCCAGCGTCTTCGACGCCGGGTTGCCGACGCTGACCTACGACATCACCGCGACGCCTCAGGAGATCTACCCGCAGTTCCAGGCAGCGCAGAAGCAAGCGCCGGTCGCGCTCGGCCCGATCGGACCGGAGGTGCTGTCCTACGAACTGGCCAGGACCGTTCTGCGCGACCCGCGTTTCGGGATTCCGCGGGGCATTCACCTGTCGGCGCACGGCATCACCTCAGGGGAGCTGTGGGACAGGGTGACTCGCAGCATCCTGAACATGGACGGCGATGAACACCGCCGGTTGCGTGGTCTGGTTTCCAAGGCCTTCACACCACGGGCGACCGCTCGCATGGACCCGACGATCCACACCGTCGTCAACGAGCTCATCGACCGCGTCGCGGACCTCGGCCGGTGCGAGTTCGTCGACGACATCGCGAGGCCCTACTCGATCCCGGTCATCTGCGCCCTGCTGGGTGCGCCCAGGCAGGACTGGCAACGGTTTTCGCGCTGGGCCGAGGACATCTTCAAAATCGTCAGCTTCGACTGCGATCTCGTCGAAGAGGAACCGACGATCCTGCGGGCCTGGGACGAGTTCGACGGCTACATCGACCAGATGATCGCCGATCGGCGCGACGACCTCACCGATGATCTGCTCTCCGAACTCATCCGCACCGAGGACGACGGCGACCGGCTCGACGCCGGCGAGCTGCGCATGCTGGCCTTCAGCGTGTTGATCGCCGGCACCGACACCACCCGAAGCCAGCTCGCGGCGTCCATGCAGGTGTTGTGCGAGCACCCCGAGCAGTGGGAGCTGTTGCGGGACCAGCCCGGCCTCGCGATGCGCGCCGTTGAGGAGACCATGCGCCACTCCCCGTCGATGTGCAGCACCGTCCGAAGTGCGCTCGACGACGTCACGGTCGGCGGAGTCACGTTTCCCGCCGGAACGTTCATCATCGTCAACACCTACGCCGCCAACCGCGATCCGACCGTCTACGACGACCCGGCCCGCTTCGACGTCACCCGTAGCGATCCGCCGCCCATCCTCACCTTCGGTGGCGGCGCGCACTACTGCTTGGGGGCCAACCTCGCCCGGCGCGAGCTCGGCGAGGCCTTGGTCATCATCGCGCGACGCATGCCGAACCCGCGCATTGCCGGACCGGCACCGTGGAAGCCGCTGCTGGGTATGAGCGGACCGACGAGCCTGCCGATAGAGTTCGGTTGATGCGGTACAGGATCGATCCCGACGTGCTGCACGGCGTCGCCCAGCAGGTCGTCGGATTGCCCGTGGACAGCGGCGAACTCACCACGCGCGCCGTCGAACTGCTCGCCGACGCGTACCCCGACCTCATCGATGCGACACCGGGACGATGGGTGGCGAGCAAAGCGGGCGGCATCCTCGGCAAGGTGCGGTTCGTGTACTTCAGCCCACGTGAGTACATCGTGATCTTCGGTTCACCGACGGGCACGCAGGGTTTCTCCGGTCGCTACAAGCGGGTGCAGATCCACAAGTTCCTGATGGCGGGCCGGATCGACTCCTACGACCTCGAATCCGACGACAACACCGCAATGGCGTTGCTTCCGGGTGAGCGGACATGCTTGGAGAAGGGGCAGGCGCGGGGCCTGACCATCCATCCCGGGTCGTGGCACATCGAATACGGGCGCGGTGCAGTAGCGACGACTCTGCCGTTCGCGATGGTCGACACGCTGCTGGTGTCACTCGAATTGGACTCGGTCCGCCGTTCGACGGTCGAGTTCTCGCGGTTGATCCGTCGCCGGCCGCGTCCACGCGCCCGGTAGGAAGCAGGCCGGTATCGCCGAGATCACCGAAACCGCAACGAGATAGGCCACAATCGAGTTGCTCGTTCTGGTCGCCGTGTACAGGGCAGTGGCGATCGTCGGAGCGAACGCCGAACCCACCACCTGGGACAGGGTGTAACCGATCGACACGCCGCTGTAGCGGACGTCGGGATCGAACGCGAGGCTGAACAGCGAGCCGGTCACGCCCGCGGCCGGCGCCATCGCGAGGCCGAAGACCAGCAGGAGCGCGGCACCGAAGAGCACCGCGCTGCCCGTGTTGATCAGCGCGAACGCCGGGCCGATCGAGATGCCCATCAGGATCACGCCTGCCAGGAAGACGGGTTTTCGGCCCAGCCGGTCAGAAAGCGCCCCGAACATCGGGTAGGTCGCGACCGCTACCACCGCCGCCACGGCCACCCCGAAAAGCGCTTGCGTGCGGTCGATCCCGGCGACGGTCGTGCCGTACGACACCAGGTAGGCCACGCAGATGTATGCGAACACTCCTTGAGACAGGTACGCCCCGGCGACCAGCAGTATCTGCTTCCAGTGCCTGCGGAACGCGTCGGCGATCGGCATGCGCACCACTTGTTCGCGCCGCCGCAGAGCCGCGAAGTCCGGGCTTTCCGATATGGAAAGCCGGATCACCAGGCCGATGACGATGAGCAGCGCGCTGGCCACGAAGGGGATGCGCCACCCCCACGCCAGGAACTGGTCGTCGGGGAGTCGTGACACCGCCCAGAAGGCCAGCGTCGCGCATGCCGTCCCGGCGGGCGCACCCATCTGAGGGAACGCCCCGTAGAGCCCTTTGCGGCGGTCCGAGGCGTGCTCCACGGCCATCAGCGTCGCACCGCCCCACTCGCCTCCGACCGCGAAACCCTGCGCGAGCCGCAACACGGTCAACAGGATCGGGGCGGCGAGGCCGATCTGGGCGTAGGTCGGCAGAAGCCCCATGAGCACCGTCGCGGTCCCCATCACGAGCAGCGAGTAGACGAGCATCTTCTTGCGCCCCAGCCGGTCCCCGAAGTGACCGAACACCACGCCACCGAGCGGGCGCGCGACGAACCCGACGCCAAAGGTGGCGAACGACAACAGCAATCCCGTGGCAGGGGATACGGCGGGAAAGAACAGTTTCGGGAACACCAGCGCGGCGGCGGTGCCGTAGATGAGGAAGTCGTAGAACTCGACCGTTGTTCCGATGAAGCTGGCCAGCCCGACGCGCATCGGCGAGACCGGTGAAGACACCGTCGACATGCATCGATTGTGTGCCATCCCCGATTTCGGTGCACCCGGTTGCGATGAGCGCGACCAAATACGCCGAAATCGCCCCACTTGTGTGCGTTATGTGTGCACCGTTGCCCGCAACGGCTGCCGCGCGGTTTCCCGCATCGTCAAAAGTGTCGCAATGCTGATCACGGCCGCGGCGATCACGTAGTAAGCCGGGGCGATCTGGTTGCCCGTGCGGTCGACGAGCCATGTCGCCACGTACGGCGCGGTACCGCCGAAGACGGCCACCGACATGTTGTATCCGATGGAGTAGCCGCTGGAGCGGACTCTGGTGGCGAACAACTCGGCGCCGGCGGCCAGAGATGCGGACACAAACACCGACTCCAGCGCCGCCAGGGCGGCGTGGGCGGCGACGGCAGCGGCCAGCGAGCCCGAATTCAACAGCAGGAACAGCGGATACGCGAAGACGGCGAAACCGATTGCGCCCGAGTACAGCAGCGGCTTGCGTCCGATCCGGTCGGACAGCGCGCCGAGCGGCGGGATCAAGATGATCGCCACGATGCTCGCGACGGCGATCGAGACGAAGGCGTCGACCTTGGTGAACTCGAGAGTCTCGGTGAAATACGTTGGCAGGTAGGTGAACACGATGTAAAAGCCGACGTTGTGAATGACGACCAGGCCGGCGATCTGAAGGATGGGGCGCCACGAGGTGCGCAGCGCCTCGCGCAGGGGCGACGTGGCTACCTCGCCTTTCTCGCGCAGGCTTTCGAACTCCGGCGTGTCGCTCAACTGCAGCCGGATGTAGAGGCCGACGACGCCGAGCGCACCGGCGATCAGGAAGGGGATCCGCCAACCGTAGGAATCCATCGCCGATTCGGACAGGACGGTCTCGAGACCGGTGACCGTCAGCGCCCCCAGGAGGAAACCGACGACCACCGACCACACCAGGAACGACACGATGAAGCCGCGGTGTCTGTCGGTGGCGTACTCGGCGAGGAAGCAGGCCCCGCTGCCGTACTCGCCGCCCGCCGAGAAGCCCTGCAAACACCGCAGAAACAGCAAGATCAGCGGTGCCGCCACGCCGATCGACTCGTAGCTCGGGACCAGGCCGATGACCAGAGTCGAGGCCGACATCAACAGAATGACCAGCGCGAGAACGCGTTGGCGGCCGATCCGGTCGCCGAGTGGACCGAAGACGAAGCCGCCCAACGGCCGCATGAAGAACGCGGCGGCGAAGACGGCGAAAGTGCTCAGCAGCGCGGCGGTCTCGTCACCCGGGGGGAAGAACTTCTCGGCGATATAGGTCGCCAACAACCCGTAGATGGCGAAGTCGAACCACTCCACGGCGTTGCCGATCGACGCGCCGGTAACCGCTTTGCGAACGGCTCGGGGTTCCGCGGTGCGCACAGCCATGCCGCTGTATTCCCCACCGGTCCACCTCTTTAACCAGGGTCGGCGATGGGTGTCCACAGGTCGGTGGGCGCGGATCGACCGCGCAGCGTTTCCGACCCGCGCGCCTCCCAGCACCGTCGTTCCGGTCCGCCGGCGCGCTCGAGCGCGCGGCCCGAGCACAGCGCTCGCGTGGGAAACTCCTTGGCGCGGTCGGCCAGCCGTGCCGCTTCGTTGACCGCGTCCCCGACGACGGTGTATTCGTACCGGTTCTCGGCGCCGATGTTGCCTGCGAACACCGGGCCGGCCGACACCCCGATCCCGAAGTCGAGCTGCAGGCGTTGCAGGTCGGTGACCAGCACGCGTGCGGTCGTCAGCGCCGCCGCCGCCGGATCATCGACGCGCAGGGGAGCGCCGAACACGGCCAGCGCCGCGTCGCCTTGGAACTTGTTGATCAAGCCGTGCCGCTGGTCCACGGCCGCGACGACGACGCGGAAGAACTCGTTGAGCAGTTCGGCGACCTCGGCCGGCTCGTGGGTGACCGCCAACCGGGTCGACCCGACCAGATCGATGAACAGGACAGCGACGTCGCGTTCGTCGCCTGACAGCGATTCGTTCTCCTCGACGGCTCGCCGGACCACGTCCTCGCCGACGTGGCGGCCGAACAGGTCGCGCAGCCTGTCACGCTCGCGCAGCCCGGCCACCATGCTGTTGAAACCGCGTTGGAGGCGGCCGATCTCGGACCACTCATAGACCTCGACGGATCGCTCGATGTGGCCGCGCTCGACCTCTCCCATCGCGGCGACGACTTCTTGAACGGGGTCCGAAATCGACATCGAGGTCAGGATCAGCGAGCGCAGACCGAGCACGACCGCCACCAACGCGAGCACGATCAGCGCCAACTCGATCGGAGCCGTCTCTTCGATCAGCCATCCGTTGTCCCGCATCACCAACAGCGCGGCGATCGCCACACCCGGAAGCGCCGTGCACACGGTCCACATCAGCAGCAGCCGTGCCCGAACGCCGGGAGCTGTCAATCGCGATGTGCTGGAATCCGGTGCCACGCTGGCCAATACGGGTCGTAACGTCCGCAGCGTGAACAGGAAACCGGTGCACACCGTGGCGATCGTTCCAAAGAGCATCGCCGATCCGATCACCGCCAGCGCCTCGGATCCGGCGTTGAGGTTCAGCGGGACCAGGACCGCGGCGGTGAGGATCCACGGTGCCACCGTGGCCGCGGCCTGGCGACGCATCATCCTCAGCGTCGAGTGCCGTTCGTCGGCGGTGGGACGGCGCCCCTCGCGCAGATACCGCAGCGCCGGGCGCAAGATGTAGGCGGCGCTGAAGCCGACCGTGGCGGTACCGACGGTGAGCAGCGCTGCCGCGGTGATCGCATTGCCGAGGGTGACCACGCTGCGCCCGGCCAGCAGCCCGACGATCACGATGACCTCGATCGCCGTCAGTAGGTAGGCAGACGCAAGGCCGGCCACGTACCGGGTGAGCAGGCGGCGTGGCCTCACCCAGGGAAGGTATCAGTCGCTCGCAGGTAGCGGCTTGGCTTCCTTGAGAGACAGCGGCGTGGTGCCCACGCTCAGTGTTCCGGTCCCGGCTTTGGTCACCAGGACCTCGGCGCCGTTCTCGTCGACGTAGCGCTTACCCATCGCGTTGCCGCCGGACAGTTCCGGGTCCATCTGGGCGTCCGCGGACTTCTCGGCGTCCAGGGGCACCATCGGAACGCCGCCCGCACGCAGGTCGTCGAGGCTGTCCGAGCTGCGCACGACGATGACCTGGGTGTCACACACCTGGCTCTGCAGTCGCGTTCCGTTCTTGATCATGCTGGGCTCCTTGCTATTTGGTGGCTGTCAACTCGGCGATCAGTTCTCGGCGCAGCACCTTGCCGGTCGCGTTGGTCGGCAACTCGTCGCGGAACACGACGCGGTCGGGCGTTCGCGATCCACGCAACTGGCGGCGCACATGCTCACGCAGTTCGTCGGCGTCCGGGGTGGCCGGGCCGTCCGGAGTGTCGGCCGGGACCACGACCGCGACGATGATCTGTCCCCACTGCGGGTCCTCGGGCCCCACCACGGCACAATCGCGCACCGCCGGATGCTCGACCAGGACGTCCTCGATCTCGGCCGGTGCGATGTTCTCGCCACCGCGGATGATCGTGTCGTCGGAGCGCCCACCGATGAACAGGTAGCCGTCCTCGTCGAGCATCGCGATGTCCTTGGTCGGGAACCACCCGTCGGCGTCGAGCACCGATCCGATCTCGGTGTAGCGGCCGGACACCTGGTCGCCGCGGACGAAGAGTTCCCCGGTCTGCCCGGGGCCGAGCACTTCGCCGTCGGCGTTGCGGATCTGAACCTCGATCCCCGGCACCGGCTGGCCGACCGAGCCCAGCCTGCGCAGCACGGACTCGACGGACGAGGCGAGCGCCTCGCGGTGGTCATCGGGCCCGAGCACGGCGATGGTCGAGCTGGTCTCGGTCAAGCCGTAGGCGTTGACGAAGCCGACCTCCGGCAGCAGCGAAAGCGCCTTGCGCACCAATGGAAGCGGCACCTTCGAGCCGCCGTAGGCCAGGCTGCGCAGGGTCGGCAGCGACACGCTGTCCGACTCCAGGGCAGCCACGATGCGGTCCAGCATCGTCGGCACGACCGTCGCCGACGTCACGCCCTCATCGCGCACCAACCGGATCCATTCGTGGGCGTCGAACTGCGGCAGATACACCATCTTTCGGCCGGCGTACAGGTTGGACAGCGCCGCGCTGACACCGGCGATGTGATACGGCGGAACACAGATCAACGCGGCGTCGCCGGCTTCGGCGGAGTCGAACTCCACCGTGCCGGTGATATAGCTGGTGAGGTTGCTGTGCGTCAGCTCAACGGCTTTCGGCCGCGACGTGGTTCCCGACGTGAACAGCACGACCCCCACGTCCTCGGGGTCGGGGAACTCCGCGGCCGGCTCGGCGGTACGCGCGGCGTCGAGGAACTCGTCGGACCCGATCACCTGCTTGCCCGCGCCGGCCACCATCTCGCGGTACTCGGCGTCGGCGACGACGAGGGGCTGGGGGAGGCGATCGATGAGCTCACGAAGCCCGTCGGCGGACAGCCGGTAGTTCAGCGGCGTCACCGGCACCGCGGCGCGCGCGGACGAGAACAGTAGCAGGGGCAGCATCGCCCCGCCCATGCCGACGTACGCGACGTGCGACGCGCCGGACGCCGCGATGACGCCGGCCCCGCCGTCGGCCAGGGCGCTCAACTCACCTGTGGTCAGCCGCAATTCACCCGACACCACGGCGGTGCGGTCCGGATTGCTCGAGGCCATCTCGAGCAGCAGTGAGATGCTCATGACTTGTCGACGAAGATATCAAGGATGGGGTCGTCCCCACCGCCGTAGCGCGACAGGTCCGTCACGCCGGATTCAGCGAGTAGTTCGGAGTCGATGAAGCATTTGCCGTTCACATCGGCCGCGGGTCGGGACAGGATCAGCGCGGCCGCGTCGCCCATGATCTGAGGGTCGCGCGACCGCTCCAGCATTTCTTGGAAGCCGGGAGCGTTGGCGACCGCGGAGGTCGCGATGTAAGTCTCGGGCCACAGGCAGCTGAATCCGATGCCGGCCCCACCCCGTTCCTGGCGGAACTCTTCAGCCCATCCCAGCGAGAGCAGGGTCATTCCGTACTTCGACAGGGTGTAGGAGGGGTGGGCGCCCAGCCAGTGCGGGTTCATGTTCAGCGGCGGCGCCAGCGTGATCACATGCGCTCCCGGCTGCTCGGCTCCTTCGGCGCGCGCCGCCGACTTGCGCAGATACGGCAACGCTGCCTTGGTGAGCAGGAACGTGCCGCGGACGTTGATGTCCATCATCAGGTCGAACTTCTTGGCGGCCAGTTGCTCGGTGGGTTCGGTGGCGATGGCGCTGGCGTTGTTGACCACGACGTCCACGCCGCCGAAATGCTCGACGGCCGCGTCGACCGCGCGCTGCACATCCTCTTCTTTGCGGACGTCGCCGACCACCGCCACGCCCTTGCCGCCGGCGGCCTCCACCTCGGCGACTGCGGTGTGCACGGTGCCCGGCAGCTTCGGATGCGGTTCGGCGGTCTTGGCCAGCAGCACGACGTTGGCCCCGCGCCTGGCCGCGGCGAGGCCGATCGCGAGACCGATGCCGCGACTGCCGCCGGAGACGACGAGTGTGCGGTCAGTGAAGGCGGACATGGACCTCCTTTGTCTGCGACCAGCGTCGCCCCACGATGCTAGCCGACACCGGACGTGGCCGGTATTAGCGTTCTCATTTTACGCAAGTGCCATATTCGCTGTGTACCGCGCCTTCGGCACCTTTTACCGCCGGGTCACGCCCTGTCCTCGGTGCACGTTTCCGGCGTGCGGTATTGGCATTCTCATTTTTTGCAAGTACGTTATCCGTGATGAGCGAGCCAGTACAGACCCCGTCGGGGCTCCCGCTCGAGCCGGTTTATGGGCCAGCGGACAGGGTGACGGAGCCGCCTCCGCCCGGCACCTATCCGTTCACGCGCGGAAACTTCGCGACGGGCTACCGCGGCAAGACGTGGACGTTTCGCCAGTACTCGGGGTTCGGTACGCCTGAGGAGTCCAATCGGCGCTACCGCTACCTGCTGGACCAGGGCGGCACCGGGCTGTCGGTGGCGCTGGATCTGCCCACGCAGTGCGGCTACGACTCCGACGACCCCGAATACGGCGAGGAGGTGGGCCGCGTCGGTGTCGCGGTCGACACCCTCGCCGACGCGGAGATCCTCTTCGACGGCATTCCGCTGGACAAGATCAGCACCAGCTTCACGATCAACGGCACGGCGGCCATCCTGCTGGCGTTCTACGTCGCCGCCGCGGAGAAGAAGGGGGTGCCGCGGGCCAAGCTCACCGGCACCATCCAGAACGACATCCTCAAGGAGTACGCGTCGCGCGGGACCTGGATCTGGCCGCCCGAGCCGTCGCTGCGCCTAATCGCCGACACCATCGAGTTCTGCGCGGCCGAGGTGCCCAAGTTCAACGCGATCTCGGTGGCCGGGGCGCACTTCCGCGACGCGGGCGCCAACGCGGTGCAGGAGATGGCGTTCACCCTCGCCGACGGCGTCACGTACTGCGACACCGTCGTCGAGCGCGGGCGCATGACCATCGACCAGTTCGCGCCGCAGATCTCGTTCTTCTTCTACACCCACGGGGACTTCTTCGAGGAGATCGCCAAGTACCGCGCCGGTCGGCGGCGCTGGGCGACGATCGTGCGCGAGCGCTACGGGGCGTCGTCGGACAAGGCGTCGATGTTCCGGTTCGGTTGTGTGGCCGGCGGCGCATCGCTGTTCGCGCCGCAGGCCCAGAACAACCTCGTTCGCGTCGCGTATGAGGCGATGGCCGCGGTACTGGGTGGCGTGCAGTCGATGTTCACCGCGGCGTGGGACGAACCGTTCGCCCTGCCCAGTGAGGAGTCGGCCACGCTGGCATTGCGTACGCAGCAGATCCTCGCGTATGAGACCGGCGTGACCAAGGTCGCCGATCCGCTCGGCGGGTCGTACTTCGTCGAGGCGCTCACCGACGCGACGGAGGAGAAGATCATCGAGATCATGCACGATCTCGAGACCCACGGCGGCATGGTCCGTGCGATCGAGGACGGCTACCTGCAGGGTCTGATCGCCGACGAGGCGTTCAAGATCCACCAGGAGATCGAGTCCGGTACGCGACCGGTGGTGGGGGTCAACAAGTTCGTCTCCGATGAGCCGCCGCCCGAGATCGCGACCTACGAACTCGACGCCGAGGGCCGCGACCTGCAACTCAAGCGGCTGGCGAAAGTCAAGGCCGAGCGCGACGCCACCGCGGTCAAGGAGGCGTTGGCGGCGCTGGCGCGTTCGGCGGAAGGCGACGACAACCTGATGCACAAGCTGGTCGACTGCGCCAACGCCTACTGCACTGTGGGAGAAATGGTTTCGACGCTCAAGTCGGTGTGGGGCGAGTTCCAGCAGCCGGTGGTGTTCTGATGGCAGACTCTTCGACGGCCGGCCCGGTGCGGGTTCTGGTCGCCAAACCCGGGCTGGACGGACACGACCGCGGCGCCAAGATCGTCGCACGGACGCTGCGCGATGCGGGTTTCGAGGTGATCTACACCGGAATCCGTCAGCGCATCGAAGACATCGTGTCGATCGCTTTGCAGGAAGACGTTGCGCTGGTGGGACTTTCGATCCTCTCCGGTGCGCACGTGGCGCTGACCACGCGCACGGTGGAGGCCCTGCGCGCGGCCGACGCCGGCGACATCGCGGTCGTCGTCGGTGGCACCATCCCGCAGGGCGACGTGCCCAAGCTCCTGTCCGCGGGCGCGGCTGCGGTGTTCCCGACGGGGACCTCGCTCGACACCCTGGTCGACGAGGTGCGCAAGCTGACGATGAGCCACCAGTGACCTGTTCGGCACTGAATTTCCGGAGGACGAACTGACATGCGCCTTGGCGTGATGATCGGGGCCGAACGCGGCGATATGGCGCGCAAGGTGAACAAGCTGGTCTCCGATATCGAGTGGGCCGAATCGGCGGGAATGGACACCGCGTGGATGCCGCAGGTGCCCAACGACTTCGACTGTCTGACCATGGTGGCGCTGATGGCCGCCCACACCTCGAAGATCGAGCTGGGTACCGCGGTGGTGCCGCTGCAGGCGCAGCACCCGATCGCACTTGCGCGTCAGGCCCTGTCGGTGCATGCGATGGCGGGCGGGCGCCTCGCGCTCGGCGTGGGACCGTCACACCACTGGATCGTGCGCGACATGCTCGGGATTCCCTATGAGAAGCCGGCCGCCTACACCCGCGATTACCTCGAGGTGCTCAACACCGCGCTCGCAGGCCCCGGAGACGTCGACGTCGAGAACGACACCTTCACGGTGCACAACCCCACCGTCCTCGGCGCGGAGCGCCCGCTGCCGGTGCTGGTGGCGGCGTTGGGCCCGGTGATGCTGCAGATCGCCGGGGAGCGCGCCGACGGCACCGTGCTGTGGATGGCCGATGAGAAGGCGATCGGCGAGCACATCGCGCCCAAGATCAACAAGGCTGCCGCCGAGGCGGGCAGGCCCGCTCCGCGCATCGTCGCGGGCATTCCGGTGTGCCTGTGCGCGAATTCGGAGATCGAGACGGCCAAAGAGCGGGCGAACCGAATTCTCGCCGAGGCCGAGACGTCGCCGAACTACCAGCGACTGTTGGACCGTGGCGACGCGCGTGACGTGGGTGACTTGTGTGCGGCCGGTGACGAGGAAGCCATCCTGGCGCGGTTCAAACGGTTCGCGGACGCGGGAGTCACCGACCTGTCGGTGCGGCTGCTGCCGATCGGCGAGAACCGCGACGAACTCATCGCGTCGAAGTACAGGACGCGCGAGGTGATCGGCGAACTGGCCAAGGCTGTGCGGTGAGCGGCCCGCTGGCCGGTATCCGCATCATCGAGGTCGGCGTCATGCTGGCCGGGCCGTACGCCACCATGCTGTTGGCGGACCTGGGCGCCGAGGTCATCAAGGTCGAGCCGCCGGGTGGCGAGATCTCGCGGCAGGTCGGCGACAGCTACTTCGCCAGTCTCAACCGCAACAAAAAGAGCGTCGTGCTTGACCTGCGGTCGGACGCCGGGCGACAGCGACTGGGCGAACTCGTCGCGGATTCCCATGCGCTGCTGGTGAATATGAAACCGTCGGCGATCAAGAAGCTCGGCCTGACGTACGACTCGCTCAAGCGGTTCAACGAACGCATCGTCTGTGTGGCGATGACGGGCTTCGGACTGGAGGGCGGCGACGATCCGGCGTTCGACTACGTCATTCAGGCGGCGACCGGCGTCGCGGCGATGACCGGACATCCGGACGAACCGCCGACCTTGCCGGGGTACTCGTCGGCAGACAACTCGACCGGGCTGGCCGCGGCGCTGGGTCTGCTGGCGCAGATCGTGTCGGGCCGTGGTGGTCAGGTCGACGTGTCGCTGCGGGACGTGATGTTCTCCCAGTTGAACTACCGCGCGTCGGCGTACCTCAACGACGGTGCGGAACCGTTGCGCTATCCGTTCGGGGCGCACTCGTATTACGTTCCGGCGCAACTGTTCGCGACGGCGGACGGTTATCTGGCGCTGTTCATCACCCATGACGGGTTCTGGCGGGCGTTCTCGGCCGAAGCGGGTATCGAGGGTTTTCCGACCATGGCCGAACGGGCAGCCCAGCGCGACGAGGTGCTGGCAGTGGTGGCCGCGGCGTTGGCCACCGACACCGCCGCGAGTTGGGAGTCGCGGTTACGTCCGCTGGGAATTCCCGTCGCCGCGGTGCGCACACTGCCCGAAGCGTTGGAGCAGACGCCCGAGGTGGTCGTCACCGCGGGGGATTTCCGGTTGGTGCGCAGCCCGATTCAGATCGTCGGCTATGACGCCGAATACCGACCGGCGCCCCGCGTCGACGAACACGGCGATATCGCGGCTCAGTCGTCGTAGGTCACGCTGATCGTGTCGGTTTCCGGGATCGCTTGGCAGGTCAGGATGTATCCCTCTTCGACCTCGTCCTCGTCGAGGGCGTCGTTGATGCGCATCGTCGCGCGGCCCTCGGTCAGCTTGCCCATGCAGGTGCCGCAGTTGCCGGCTTCACACGAGAAGGGCGGCGACAATCCGGCTCGCCTGGCGCTTTCCAGTAGCGTCTCGTTGGCGACGCGCGACACCGATACCTTCTTGCGGTCGAGCACGATCGTCACCTGTCCTGGCTGGTCAGGCATCGGATCCGCCGTCATCTATAGCTCTCCTGGCATATCGGTTCTAACTGGGCGAGAATACCATTCTCGTTAAATGATACGCTATTCTCAAAGCTAAATCCGGCTCGGTTGACACTAGTGAGGACAGAGTGTGAGTGAGGCGATCGCGCTCGCCTTCGAGCAGCGTGAATACACGCTGTCGCAGCTGGATGCGCTGGCCGCAGGCATGGCGGCCACCCTGGAGCGGCGCGGTGTGCACGCCGGAGACCGAGTGGCGCTCATGTCGTCCAATCGCCCGGAGTTCGTCGTCGCGCTGCGTGCCGTCTGGCAGCTGGGCGCCTCGGCAGTACTGCTCAGCCCGGCGTGGCGGCGCGCAGAGATCGAGCACGCCCTCGCACTGACCCGACCGACGCACGCGGTCGGCGATCACCCGGTGCTCGCCGAACTCATGCCGATGCTCTCGCTCGACGACCCGATCGAGCCGGGGCGGCGCGAGTTCCATCCAGCCGATCCGCAGAGCGACGCGCTGTTCGTGTTCAGCTCGGGCACCACCGGCATGCCGAAGGCGGTACGTCATACCCATGCGGCGTTCGATGTCGCGGTGCGGCACTGGCGCGACGCGCTGCAGCTGTCTGCGTCGGACCGCATGCAGATCATGACGCCGCCGTCGCACATTCTGGGCCTGCTCAACATCGTCATGGCGCTCGAGACCGGCACATGGATCCGATTGCATCGGCGCTTCGACATCGAGCTCATGCTGCGACATATCGAGAGCGACCGGATCACCATCGAGATGGCGGTCGCCCCAATCGCTTTGGCGCTTGCTGCACATCCCGATCTGGAGTCCTACGACCTTTCGTCACTGCGCTACATCATGTGGTGCGCGACCCCTGTCACGGCCAGCGTCGCCGAAGCCGTCACCGCCAGGACCGGGGTGAAGTGGGTGACCGCATACGGCGCCAGTGAGTTGCCGGTGATCTCGTGCAACGACATCGACGGCAACCACCTGGACACCGTGGGCCGGCCCGTACCGGGCGTGCGCGTGCGGGTGGCGTCACTGGACACCGGTGCGGTCCTCGGGGTGGGTGAGGTCGGCGAGATCGAGGTGCAATCGGATTCGGTGATGGCGGGTTATCTGCCCTCGTCCGCGACCGCCGGAGCATTCCACGAGGGCTGGTATCGCACGGGTGACGTGGGTTTGCTCGACGACGACGGGTGGCTGCGCATCACCGACCGGTCGAAGGAAATGATCAAGGTGCGCGGTTTTCAGGTCGCACCCGCGGAGGTGGAGGCGATTCTGCACGGGCACCCCGCCGTCGAGGACTGTGCGGTGTTCGGTGTGCCCGACACCGTCAACGGTGAAGCGATCATCGCCGCCGTGAAGGTGAATACAGCTGTGCCGGAAGATGATCTGGTGTCGTGGGTCGGGGAGTTGTTGGCGTCGTACAAGCGGCCGAGCCGGGTATTCGTCGTGCCCGAGGTCCCGCGCCTGCCGTCGGGCAAGGTCTTGCGTCGAGTGCTGAAGGAGCGTTTGTGGACGTCCGTCTGACCAGTGAACAACAACAACTGAGGGCCGCCGCCGCGAGCCTGGCCGACGACCTCGGCCCCGGGTCGGTGGCCGACCTCGACGATGCGAATCGGGTTGCCAGACTGGAGAAGGCCGTGGACGCCACGGGCTTTCGCACGCTTCGCTCGGACGGCGCATCGGGGGTCGAAGTCGCGATCGTGGCCGAGGAGTTCGCCCGAAAGCTTGTCGACGTGCCGTTCATCGGGCCCGTGCTCACCGACGACCTCAAGATGCGCAGCGGTCGTGAGCCGGTTGTCGCGGAGGCGGCGGAGTCGGTGGACTTGACGAAAAGCCTTGACGGCGTAGTCGAGTCGCCCGCCGAGCTCGACGGTCTGTCCGAGGAGGACGCGGGCCGGTGGCGCGCGCTGGCGTTGACGGTGACGTGCGCCGACCTGGTCGGCGCGGCCAGAGGAACGCAGGCTTTGGCCGTCGAATACGCCAAGGTGCGCGAACAGTACGGTGCGACGATCGGCTCCTATCAGGCGGTCGGTCATCTCCTGGCCGAGAGCCTCGCGCTGATCGAGGGCTCGGTCAGCGTGCTGCGGCACGCCGCGTGGGCGGTCGACGAATTGCCGCCCGCCGAGGCGATCGAGGCGGCGCGGGTCGCCAAGATCTACTGTGCGCGCTCGGCTTTGACCGTCTGTGAGACCTCGATACAGGTGCACGGCGGAATCGGTAACACCTGGGAGTGCCTGGCCCACGTCTACCTGCGCCGGGTGCTGGCCGCCACCGAGACGTGGCCCGTGAAGTTGGAGGAGCTGTCCATTGGACTTTCGTGACTCACCGGAGGAAGCCGCGTTCCGCGAGCGGCTACGCGGCTGGCTGACCGAACAGAAGGGCAAGTACCCGACGTCGGGCGACGAGTACTGGGCCGCCCAAGGCGCCTGGCACCAGGCACTCTACGAGGCCGGCTTCTTCGGCACGTCGTGGCCGAAAGAGTATGGCGGACAAGATCTGCAGCCGGTCTACGACGTGATCGTCGACGAGGAGATCGCCAAGGCGGGGGCGCCGGCGCGGCCGAGCCTCGGCTATCTGGTGGTCGGAATGTCGCACCACGGCAACGAGGAGCTTCGCCAGCGCTTCCTGCCCGGCATGATCAACGGCACGGAGCGGTGGTGCCAGGGCTTCTCCGAGCCGGGTGCGGGTTCCGATCTAGCATCGCTGACGACGACCGCGACTCGCGAGGGCGACGAGTACGTCGTCCACGGTCACAAGATCTGGACCAGCTATTCCGACGTGGCCGACTGGTGTCTGCTGCTGGCCCGCACCGAGAAAGATGTGCCCAAGCACAAGGGCATTTCGGCGTTCATCGTGTCGATGCACCAGCCGGGGATAGAACAGCGGCCGTTGAAGATGATCAGCGGCGTCACCAAGGAGTTCGGCCAGGTGCTGTTCGATGGGGCCCGGGTGCCGGCGGAGAACATGGTCGGTGCGCCCGGTGAGGGCTGGAAGTTGGCGATGACCGTCGTCAGCCACGAGCGCGAGCCGTCGACGCTGGGGTTCTCGGCCCGCTATGGAAAGCTGGTGCGGCAGTTGGCCGCCCGCGTGGAAGGCCCGGCTCCCGACGAGCTGGCGTGGGCGTGGGTGCAGACCGAGATGCTGCGGCTGCACGTGCGCAGGCGGCTGTCCGAACAGCTCGACGGGCTGACGCACGGGCCGCAGGGCTCGCTGGACAAGCTGCTGATGACCTGGACCGAGCAGTCGGTCGGGCACGCCGCGCTGGCCACCGTCGGCACCGATGATCCCGAGTTGTTCGGGGCTTACATGTACAGCCGCGCGCAGAGCGTGATGGGCGGTACCTCCCAGATTCAGAAGAACATCATCGCTTCGCGCATTCTCGGATTAGGAGTCTAAATTGTACGACCTACCACCGGAGATCGACGTTCAGGCCGACGGTCCGTTGCGCATCATCACGCTGAACCGGCCGGACTCCCTGAATTCGGTCAACGACGACCTGCACAGCGGGCTCGCCTGGCTGTGGCCGCGGCTGGCCGAGGACCGGGAGGCTCGGGCGGCGGTGATCACCGGTGCGGGAAGGGCGTTTTCGGCCGGCGGCGACTTCGGTTATCTCGAGGAGCTGCGTCAGGACGCGGACCTGCGCGCCAAGACGATCCTGCACGGGCGCGAGATCGTGCTGGGCATGGCGCGCTGCCGGATTCCGGTGGTGGCGGCCGTCAACGGTCCCGCGATGGGGCTGGGCTGCAGCCTGGTGGCGTTGTCCGACATCGTCTACATCAAAGACGATGCCTACCTCGCCGATCCACACGTCCAGGTCGGGTTGGTCGCCGCCGACGGTGGACCGCTGGTGTGGCCGCTGGAGATGAGCCTGCTGCACGCCAAGGAGTACGCGCTGACCGGTGCGCGGATCTCGGCGCAGCGCGCCGCCGAACTGGGCCTGGCCAATCACGTCGTCGAAGACCCGCTGAGCGAAGCGATCGCCTGTGCGAAGAAGATCATGGAACTGCCGCGCCAGGCGGTCGAAAGCACCAAGCGGCTGTTGAACATTCACCTTGAGCGGTCGGTGCTGGCCGTGCTCGACTACGCCAACACCGCCGAGGAGCAGTCGTTCAAGACCGACGACTTCCGCGAGATCGTCACCCGCCTGAACGCCAAGAAGAAGTAGGCGCGAGCGTGCGTGTCTGCACACGACACGCCGCTCTTTGTCGGCATTTTGAGCACGCTCAAGGCATGGCGAGCGTGCGCCAATGACGCCTCGAAGCGAGCGAGTAGCACACCGGCACGGTATGTCGTGTGCAAACGCGCACCTTCGCGGTGGCGCGAAGGTGCGCAAACTGCTGCAAATTCGCGGCGTGTCCTGTGCAGACACGCACGCTCGCGGAACACGGAGTAAAAGAAGAAACTACTTGGGTGGGAAGCGGAGCGCTCCGTCGAGGCGGATGATTTCGCCGTTGAGATAGTCGTTCTCGATGATGCTCTGTGCCAGTTGCGCGTATTCCGTCGACCGGCCCATCCGCTTGGGGAACGGCACCTGCGGACCCCAATACTGCTCGAGTTGGTCGGCGGCCTGCCCGTACGCGGGGGTGTTGATGGTGCCCGGCGCGATGGTGACCACGCGGATACCGAGCGGCGAGAGATCGCGGGCCGCATTCAGCGTCATGCCGATCACGCCGCCCTTGGCCGCGGCATACGGCAGCTGACCGATCTGACCCTCGTATCCGGCGATCGACGCGGTGTTGACGATCACGCCGCGGGCGCCCTCGTCGAGCGGTTCGGACTTCGCGATCTCGGCGGCCGCGAGCCGCATCACGTTGAAGACCGCGGTCAGGTAGAACTCGATCGTCGTCTTGAAGCCGTCGAGGGCCAGCGGGGAGCCGTCCTTGCCGATCAGCCGGCCACCGCTGGCCGGGCCGCCGTGGGTGTCCACCGAGATCCGCAGGGGAGCCAGCGCCGCGGCCTCGGCGATCGCCGCGTTGACGGACTCCTCGGACGTCGCGTCGGTGCGGACGTAGCGCACGCCGAGTTCGCTCTCGAGCTTCTTGCCCTTGTCGTCTGCCATGTCCGCGACCACGACCTTGGCGCCCGCGCCGTGCAGACGCCGCACCGTCGCCTCGCCGAGACCGCCGGCGCCACCAACCACGATTGCCGAGCTACCCGCGATCTGCATATGGTTCCCCTTCTTGCAACTGGCACTCTCGGCTTGAGAGAATAACATTCTCATACGTCGAGACGGAGATACACATGCCTGAAGCCGTGATCGTTTCTGCCCTGCGCACCCCCATCGGCACCGCGATGAAGGGCACGTTGCGAGACACCGACGCCTACGAGCTGGCCGAGCACGTGGTCGGCGCGGCAGCCGGCGAGGTGAACGGGCTGCTGATCGACGATGTCATCCTCGGCGAGGGGCTCTACGGCGGCGGTGTGATCGCCCGCCACGCCGCGATCACCGCGGGCCTGACCTCGGTGCCCGGGCTGTCGAACAACCGGCATTGCGCCGCGGGCCAGGCCGCGGTCCAGAGCGCCGCCGCCAGCATCCGCGCCGGCATGGACCAGGTGGTGATCGCCGGTGGGGTGAACTCCGCCTCCACCACGCCGCGCTTCACCCGCCGCGCCAGCAGCGCGAAAGACGCCGCGATGCTCGACTGGTTTCCCCCGACGCACCCTGACCGCGCCGACGCGCCGAACATGGACATGTCGATCACCGTCGGCTGGAACGCCGCCGTGCGCGCGGGCGTCAGCCGCGAAGAGATGGACGAGTGGGCGCTCGGCTCGCACCGCAAGGCGATCCAGGCGATCGACGAGGGCCGCTTCAAGGACGAGATCGTTGCGATCGAGACGCCCTACGGACAGTTCGACACCGATGAGCATCCGCGTCGCGACACCAGCATCGAGAAGCTGGCCGCGCTCAAGCCGCTGCATCCTGAGATCGAGGGCTTCTCCATCACCGCAGGCAACGCCTGCGGCGCCAACGACGGCGCCGCCGTGCTGACGTTGGCTAGCGACCGGCTCGGGCTGCCCTCGTTGGGCACCGTCAAGGCGTGGGCATCCGTCGGCGTCGATCCTGCTTTCACCGGACTGGCGCCCGTCGAGGCGATCCCGAAAGCGCTCAAGCGTGCGGGTACTTCGCTCGCCGACGTCGATCTGTTCGAGATCAACGAGGCGTTCGCGGCGATGTGCGTGGCCACCGTCAAACTGCTCGACATCAACCCCGACCGCGTCAACGTCAGCGGAAGCGGTTGCTCGCTCGGCCACCCCGTGGCAGCCACCGGCGCGCGGATGCTCGTCACGCTCGTCCACGAATTGCGCAGGCGCGGCGGGGGGATCGGGGTCGCCGCGATGTGCGCGGGCGGCGGCATGGGATCGGCAACGGTCATCGAGGTGGCCTGAGCCGCCCGGCGGCGGCATCAAGCAGGCGCTCCGTAGACTGCCAGACGATGACCAGCTCAGACGATATTGCGGAGCTCATCGAGGCGGCACGCAACGGATCCGCCCGCGCGACCGGCCGATTGCTCAGCATTGTCGAAAGCCCCCGGCGCAGCGAGCTTCTCGACGCGCTCGGGCCCGTAGAGGTGCCGCGAGTGGTGGGAGTGACCGGGCCGCCGGGTGCGGGGAAATCGACGACGGTCGGTGCGCTCGTCGGCGCGTACCGTGAGCGAGGCGTGCGCGTCGCGGTGCTCGCGGTCGACCCGTCGTCGCCTTACAGCGGGGGAGCGCTGCTCGGCGACCGGATCCGCATGGCCGCCCACATCAACGATCCCGACGTGCTGATCCGATCCGTCGCCGCCCGTGGGCATCTCGGTGGGCTGGCCGCCGCGGTGCCCGCCGCGATCCGCGTTCTCGCGGCGCTGTCCTACGGGCTGGTGGTGCTGGAGACCGTCGGGGTCGGACAGTCCGAGATCGAGATCGCCGCGGTCGCCGATCCCACCGTCGTCATCCTCAATCCCGGCGCCGGTGACGCCGTGCAAGCGGCCAAGGCCGGCCTGCTCGAAGTCGCCGACATCGTGGTGGTGAACAAGGCCGATCGCGAGGGGGCCGACCAGACCGTGCGCGACCTTCGCGCCGAGAGCAGCGCCCCCGTCCTGAAACTGATTGCCGCACAAGGCGACGGTCTTCCTGAACTCGTCGACGCGATCGAGGCGCATCACCGCTCCGACAGCCCGGAACGGCGCGCCGCGCGCGCCAGGACGCAGATCTTGTCGCTGGCGCAGACGCTGCTGCGCACGCATCCGGAACTGGACCGGCTGGCCGCGGCCGTCGCCGACGGCACCGACGACCCCTACACCGCCGCCGAGCGCCTCTTCGTCGACCGGGAGCGGCCCTGAGCCTGCTCCGGTAGGTCGAGCAACCGGCGGGACATCCGAATCAACTGAGCGCGAAGCATTTCGGCGTCGAGATCGGAAACCAGGGGGTGCATCACGGCCACGCTGATCGCGCTCGACAGCACCGCCGCGTGCAGCCGGGCCTCCGGTCCGGCCTGGGTGCCCAGCAGCGCGGCATACAGTCGCTCGATGAACCGCTGGAACGGCTCATGTTCGGCTTGAAGCCGGATGATCACCGGATCGAACTGCAGCACGCTGACGACTCCGCGTCGTTCGACGGCCTGGTCGATCATCCGGTCGAGCAGGATCTCGCGTGACTTGAGGCCGTGGTCGGCCGCCTCGGCAGCTTCGAGCGCGTCCTCGAGATAGCCCATCTCGCGTTCGGTGATCGCGATGACGATCTCTTCCTTCGTCTTGAACTGGCGATACACCGCCGCCTTGGTCACCCCGATTTCATCGGCGATCATCTGCAGCGAGGTGCCGCTGACCCCGTGTTCGGCGATCAAGGCCACCGCGGCGTCCAAGACCCTGGTCTGGGCAGCGGTGCGGGTGATCGCACTGAATTTCTGCTCTGCCACCGCCATGTCGTCGAGGGTAGCCCAGCATTGACCGCTTGGTTGCCGATCGGCTACCGTTCGAGTAGCCGATCGGCAACTGACTTTGGAGCGCACATGAGACGAACTGATGGCGAGTTGATCATGCTGTGGGCCTTGCCCGCGATGGTGATCATCTGGGCGTCCGCGTTCTTCCTGTTTCCCGGCTTCCTGCATCCGATGTCACCGACGATGTCCGCGCAGGAGGTCGCAGACTTCTATCGCGACGAGACGGCCCGAATCCGCTACAGCATGATCCTGTTCAACTGGTTCGGTGTGGGTTTGATCCCGACGGTGATCCTGCTGGCGATGCAGGTACGCAAGATGGCGCACCGCACGCCGATCCTGTCCTACTGCCTGATCGCCTGCGCGGGCGGTCCACCGACGCTGTTCCTGATCGCCAACATGTTCTGGTTGTTGGGTTCCTTCCGGCCCGAGCGTGCCCCCGAGCTGACTCAACTGCTCAACGACCTCGCTTGGGTCACCTTCACGGTGCTGGTCCCGTACCTGATTGCGCAGTGTCTGGTGCTCGCCCTTGCGATCTATTGGGATCGTCGAGACCAACCGGTCTTTCGGCCATGGGTGGCGCACTTCAATCTGTTCATCGCCGCCGCATTGGTGCCCGCGGCATTCGGGGCGGTGACGTTCGAGGGTCCGTTTGCGTGGGACGGCGTGCTGTCGTTCTGGCTCAAGAACATCGCGATCGCCGTCTGGATCGTGGTGATGGGAGTCGTTCTCGCCCAGAACATCCGCCGCCAACGTGCCGAAGTCGCGGCCGCCGCATGAGCGCGTTGAGCGCACCGGCGGCGGCGCCCGATCCGCCCAAAGATTCACGGTGGGGCAGGCTGGTCTGGAACTTCCGCTATCACCCCAAGCGTGAGCTGTGGTTTGCGTGGTGGGTGATGGTGGTCTTCTACCAGTTGTACGGCGTGCTGTTCTTCCTCGTCACACGGGTGCAACCGCCGCCGAGCCCCGACTGGGACACGCCGTTGATCGTGCAGTGGTTCACCGATCGCCATCTCGGTCTGCTCAGCGGGTTCAGCGTCGTGTTCCTGATCTCGGGCATGTGTGCGCCGATGAATGCGCTTCTCGCATATTCGATGTGGCGGATGTCGGTAAGTCGTGTGTTCGCCTACTCGTACCTGATCATGTACTCGCTCGCAGCGCTGCCCGGCATGCTCGTGATGGCGATCGCGATGACCGTCGGCGCGCTCCGGCCGGACCGTGACCCCCAACTGATCGTGTGGATGTACGACTTCGCGTTCCTGTCGTTCAGCGGAACGATGGGCGTCTTCCTGGTCGGCTCGGTGGTCTGGCTGGTGGCGATCCTGCTCGACAAGAACAACGTGTTCCCGAAGTGGTTCGCGTACCTGGGGCTGTGCAATGCGCTGACCGAAGTCGTCGTCGCACCGGCCTGGATCTTCCAACGCGGCGCTTTCGCGTGGAACGGTGCGATCGCGTGGTGGATCAACATGGTCGTCTTCGTCACCTACACCGCGGCGTTCATCATGCTGCTGCGCAAGATGATCGAGCGGGAGGATTTCGGCACGGGACCGCTGCCCGATCTGCCACCGAAAGACTCAACCGAAGCCACCGAAGCGGTGGAGGCGGCCCGATGACCGACATCGTTGGCGCCGCGCCGAAACCGCTCGAGGATCAGCCCCAACGGCGAGTGCCCGGCCAGCCCGACATGTGGCTGTTCGTGTTGTTCGAGGCGCTGCTGTTCACCGGCTACTTTTCGGTCTACCTGGCCCTGCGCACGCAGAACGAGGATCTCTTCCTGCAGTCCCAAGCCGATCTTGACCTGCGGATCGGAGTCTTCAACACCATTGTCCTGCTGACGAGTTCGTGGGCGATCGCCCGGTGCGTGCAAGCCGCGCGCGGCGGTTCGTACCGTTCGGCGACGACGTACGCCTATGTGACCGTGGGTCTGGGGGTGACGTTCGTGGTGTCGAAGGTGTTCGAGTGGATTCTGGAGATCCGCATGGGGAACACGTTCACCAGCGCCGAGTTTTTCCAGCACTACTTCTTCCTCACGTCGCTGCACTGCATCCACGTGTTGATCGGCTTCATCGTGTTGGGTGTGGTCCTCTACCAGTTGCGCAGCCCGGCGCGACGCTCGCAGGAACTCGTCGAAACCGGCGCGACGTACTGGCACACAGTCGATTTCCTGTGGGTGCTGATCTTCGCAATGCTCTACATCGTGAGGTGATCGGTGAGCAACACCATGAACAAGAGACTCGTGATTGCCTGGGCGATCCTGACGTTGCTGACGCTCGTCTACGTCTGGATGGATGAAGCGGTCGACCAGAACGGCACCCTGAAGGCCAGCACCGTGGTCACCGTCAGCGCGATCGTCATCTCACTCATCAAGGTGCGCATCATCTTTCGGGAGTTCATGGAGGTACGCCACGCCCCGGACTGGCTGCGCCGCCTCACCGACGGCTGGGTGGTTCTCGTCGCCGCCTGCCTGCTGAGCAGCTACTTCATCGGAATGGCGGTAGCCTGAGCGGCACCCGACGCTGAGTGTGCGGTTTCATACGCAGCACGCCGCGACGAGCGTATCGGGTCGCACAGTCGAGCGCCACCGGGCGTGCGAGCTGTGAGTTACACGCGCGCCGAGGCGGCAAGGCCCGCGCGGTAGCCGAATACCATTGCGGGGCCGATCGTTCCACCGGCGCCGCCGTACGCCTTGCCGGTGGCTCCGCCCATCGCATTGCCCGCGGCGAACAAACCCGGGATCGCCGACCCGTTGACGTGCAGCACCCGGCCGTCGCTATCGGTGCGGGGGCCGCCCTTGGTGCCCATCGCGCCGATCGACACCGGCACGGCATAGTAGGGCGGCGTGTCGATCGGGCCGAGGGTGCGGCCGGCGGGCGTCGGCGCCTTGTCGTCGCCCCAGTACCCGTCGTAGGCGCTCGAGCCCCGCGCGAAATCCGGATCGCGATCGTGGGCGACGCCGTCGTTCCACGATCGCAGTGTGCGTGCCAAGCCGTCGGGGTCGATGCCGGTCTTCTCACCGAGCTCCACCAGGTCCTTCGACGGTGAGAACCAGTTGGGGGCGGGGCCATCCGGTTCTATGCCGAGGAATCCGTACTTCTTCAGATGCAGCGAGTCGAAGACGATCCAGGCAGGATCGTTGGCATAGCCGAGCTTGGGATCGAGATAGTGAAACGGCCCCGCCATCGAGTTGTACTCGCCGGCCTCGTTGAGAAACCGCTTACCCGCCCGGTTGACGATGATGCTGCGCGGCCGGGTCCTTTCCAGCCGGACGCTGCGGCTTCGCGGCTGACCTCCGAACGTGTCGCCGGGAAGTTGCACGATCGGCACCCACCACGCCTCGCCCATGTTGGCCAGATCGGCGCCGTGCGCCATCGCCATCCGCAGGCCGTCGCCGGTGTTGTTGGGCGGCGAGACAGGTCCGCGCATCGGCCCCCGCAGGTACGCCTCGACCAGCTTGCGGTCCCACTCGAACCCGCCGGTTCCCAGGATCACGCCTCGGCGGGCCCGCACGGTGAACTCGTTGCCGTCCTGCGAGATTCGCACGCCGGTGATGCCGAGCGGGTCGGCGAGAAGTTCGACCGCGCGCGCGTTGGTTCGCGGCGCCACACCGAGGTTCAGCAGCCCCTTCAACAGCCCGGCGACCAGCGCCGTGCCCGCGACGCAGTAGTCGCCGGATTCGTCGTCGACCGAGGCGTGGATGCGCGCGCGTGTCTCGGCGTCGATGCCGACGTTGCTGAAATCCGCCGGAAACGAGGTGATGCGGTCGCGCCACTCACCGAGCAGGCTCAAGTCGAAAGGCTTGGCGTTGAGCGAACGCCCACCGGAGGGCCGCCCACCGGGCAGCTCGGGCTTGTAGTCGGGGAACCCCTCGGCGACCTCGAAACGCAGATCACTGTGTGCCTCAACGAAATCGAGCATCTCAGGTCCGGTGCGCACGAATGTCTCGACGAGGTCGTCGTCCATGTATCCCAGCGATTGGGCCCGCAGGTAGGCCATCGCGTCCTCGACGGAAAGCTCACCGGCCGCGGCGCGCTTGTGTGCCGGGATCCAGATGATGCCGCCGGAGACCGCCGTCGTACCGCCCACGGTCGCGGCCTTCTCGTAGATCTCCACCGAAGCGCCATTGGCCGCCGCGGTCAGGGCCGAGGTCAGACCGGCCCCGCCGCTGCCCAGTACGACCACGTCGACGTCATGATCCCAATCCGTCACGTGCTGCTCCTTCCGGCTGGAGTGACCCTTTAGTTGAGGATCGTGGACAACTCGTCGGCCGCCCGGATGACCGCGTCTCTTCCGCCAGTCAGGACGTCCTCGCGGTGCGAGATGAGGTTGATACATGTCGGCGGCGCGGGTGGCCGTCGGCGCACCGGCACCGCGAGGCCGTAGGTATTCGGCTCGATCTCGCCGTGGGTGATCACCCACCCCTGTTCCCGGGTCAGCGGCACCAGGTCACGCTCGTCGGGACGAGGCGGCATGCTTGCCAGCAACGCAATTCCCGCGGCGCCCCGGTCCAGCGGATAGCGGCTGCCCTCATGGAAGGACAGTTGATAGAAGACGTTGGTCGGCACGACGACGGCGATCGCGACCTGCTGATCGCCCTCGGCGACGAGAAGGGACACCGTGCTCGAGAGTTCGTCGGCCAGGCCCCGCAGGGTCGGCAGGCTCAGCTGGCGCACGTTGTTGTCGAACGACGCCCCGAGGACCGCCAGTGCCGCGGCCGAGCGGTAGCGGCCGTCCTCGCCCTTGGCCACCAACCGGAACTGCGACAGCGTCGAGAGCAACCGGTAGGCAATGGTCCGGTGCACACCGATGTCGTCGGCGACCTGCTGGGCGGTCAGGCCGCCGGGGGAGCTGGCCACCAGCTGCAAGGCAGCCAACCCTCTGGCCAGCGTCTGCGAGCCGGGTGCCCCGTTCGGCACGGCGCTGATCGACTCCGTCTGCCGGGCCCGGCCGTGCTCGACGCGCTGTCGGGCTTCGCCCTGCTCCACCCGCTGTCGGGCTTCGCGCTGCTCCATCCGCTGTCGGGCTCCGCCCTCCGAAGGCATGGCGTCCCTTCCTCGACTTCCCTTGACATCTAGCTGCCGCGAGAGTGATGCTCTGACTATAGTGCACGTGGGTGTGCGATAAATGAGCAGAGTGCTTACAAATTACGAGAATTCGATTCTCGCGGTCAAGAGAGGGTGAGCGTGTCTGAGCCGGATTCGCTGGCGGCTTCCGCGGCCGACAAGCGTTCTGCGTCAGCGGAGTTCGAAAGCGTCTGGAGCGATCTGCAGGGCGTCTCGTTCGCTCAGGGCTACCTCGACGCCGGCGGGACCCGTACTCGCTATCTGCATGCCGGTGACACCGACAACCCGGTGCTCGTCTTCCTGCACGGCTCCGGTGGGCATGCGGAAGCCTACGTGCGCAACCTGGAGGCGCACGCCGAGCACTTCTCGGTCTGGTCGATCGACATGCTCGGCCACGGCTACACCGACAAACCCGGTCATCCGCTGGAAGTCGGCCACTACGTCGACCATCTGATGGCGTTCCTCGACGCCGTCGGGGCCGACCGCGCCCACATCAGCGGTGAGTCGCTCGGTGGTTGGGTCGCGGCGCGATTCGCGGTCGACCACCCCGACCGATTGGATCGGCTGGTGCTCAACACCGCGGGCGGCTCGCAGGCCGATCCCGAGGTGATGAAGCGGATCATCACGCTGTCCATGGCCGCCGCCGAGAACCCGACGTGGGAGACGGTGCAGGCCCGCATCAAGTGGCTGATGGCCGACAAGACCAAGGATTACGACGACATCGTCGCGAGCAGGCAGCGGGTGTACCGGCAGCCGGGGTTCGTCGCGGCGATGCGCGACATCATGGCGCTGCAGGACCCGGAGATCCGCGCACGCAACCTCCTCGGGCCCGACGAGTACGGATCGATCACCGCGCCGACCCTGGTGGTGTGGACCAGTGACGACCCCACGGCCGACGTGACCGAGGGGCGACGCATCGCCTCGATGATCCCGGGCGCCCGCTTCGAGGTGATGCCCGGATGCGGTCACTGGCCCCAGTACGAGGATCCCAAGACGTTCAACCGGCTGCACCTGGACTTCCTGTTGGGGCGGCTATGACGACGACCGACGTCGACGTCGTGATCGTCGGGGCAGGCCCGTCGGGTCTGACGTTGGCTAACATCCTTGGGCTGCACCGGGTCCGGGCGCTGGTGGTCGAGGAACGCGACACGCTTATCGACTACCCCCGCGGTGTCGGTCTCGACGACGAGGCGCTGCGCACGTTCCAGTCGATCGGCCTGGTCGACCGGGTGCTGCCGCACACTGTGCCCAACCAGATCCTGCGGTTCTTCGACGCCAACCGACGGCTGCTCGCCGAGATGGCGCCGCCCGACGCCCGGTTCGGCTGGCCCAAACGCAACGGCTTCGTGCAACCGATGGTCGATGCCGAATTGTTCGGCGGGCTGGACCGATTCGACAATGTGGACGTCCGGTTCGGGTGTCGGATGGAGTCCTGCGTCGAGACCGACGACGCGGTGACGGTGCAGTTCGCCGGTGACAAGCCGTCGGTCACGGCTCGTTACGTGGTCGGCTGCGACGGCGGCCGCAGCGCCACTCGCCGGCTGATGGGCGTGTCGTTCGACGGCACCACGTCCTCGACCCGCTGGCTGGTGGTCGACGTCGCCAACGACCCGCTCGGCCATCCCAACAGTGAGGTGGGCGCCGACCCGGCGCGCCCCTATGTGTCGATCTCAATCGCCCACGGCATCCGCCGCTTCGAATTCCTGATCCATCCTCACGAGACCGACGCAGAAGCCGACGATCCGGCGTTCGTCAGAAGAATGCTGGCGCAACGGGTCCCGTATCCCGAGCAGGTCGACATGATCCGGCACCGGGTCTACACGCACCACTCCCGCATCGCCGGTTCATTCCGCAAGGGCCGGATGCTGCTCGCCGGTGATGCCGCGCACCTGATGCCGGTCTGGCAGGGGCAGGGATACAACAGCGGTATCCGCGACGCGGCCAACCTCGGCTGGAAACTCGCCGCGGTGGTGACCGGGCAGGCCGACGACGCCCTACTGGACACCTACGACGTCGAGCGTCGCAAACACGCCCGCGCGATGATCGACCTGTCCACCATGGTCGGCCGCGTGATATCGCCGACCAACCGCAGGGTAGCCGCGTTGCGGGACCGGGTCATTCACGCCGCTTCCGTGGTTCCCTCGCTGAAGCGCTACATCCTCGAGATGCGTTTCAAGCCGATGCCGCGCTATCAACAGGGCGCCGTGTTCCATTCCGCACCGGGTGCCGGTGCGGCAGGGGCGGTCTCGCCGACGGGCACGTTGTTCATCCAGCCGCGCGTCGACACCCGCACTGAGCAGAACGTGTTGCTTGACGACGTGCTCGGGCCGGGTTTCGCGGTGCTGTGCTGGAGCAACAACCTGCGAGCGATCCTGGGCGACAACGCGTTCAACCGATGGAAGGCATTGGGTGCGGAGTTCATCGAGGCGCGTCCGATGACTCAGCTGCGCTGGCCGGGTCACGACGACGACGATGTGGTGGTGATCGGTGACAGGACCGGTGCGCTCAAGGCGTGGTTCGACACCTACACCGACTCGGTGTTGTTCCTGCGGCCCGACCGCTGCATCGCCGGCGCCTGCATCGCCCAGCGCGCCGCCGAACTGAGCGAATCTCTATTCGACGTTCTGTGTCTGACCCAGGGAGGAGGCACCGGTTCTCATGGGCACACTGGCCCTGTGCTGCATGTCGCACAGCCCGCTACTGAACCTTCCGGGACCGTCACGGGATCTCCTTGACGACATCGAGACGGCGATATCGGGTGCACGCCGGTTCGTCGCCGACTACGACCCCGAACTCGTCGTCATCTTCTCCCCGGACCACTACAACGGGTTCTTCTACCGGACGATGCCGCCGTTCTGCATCGGCACGGCCGCCCAGGGCGTCGGTGACTACGGCTCACACGCCGGCCCGTTGAACGTGCCCGAAGACGTCACGACCGACTGTGCCCGAGCGGTTCTGGAGTCGGGAATCGACGTCGCCATCTCGGCGAGCATGGACGTCGATCACGGAACGGTCCAACCGTTGCAGAACCTGTTCGGGGATGCGACGTCGGTGCCGACGATCCCCGTGTTCATCAACTCGGTGGCGACCCCGCTCGGGCCGGTGCGCCGGGTGCGGGCGCTCGGAGCGGCACTCGGCACCTTCCTCGCGACGCTCGACAAACGTGTCCTCGTCGTGGGGTCCGGTGGGCTGTCGCACGATCCGCCGGTGCCCACGTTGGCGACCGCGCCGCCCGCCGCGCTGGAACGGATCGTGCACGGTGCGCCCATGACAGCGGAACAGCGGCAGGCCCGCCAGGTCGCGGTGATGGAGGCCGCGCAGGCGTTCGCGCACGGCGAGAGCCCGTTGCAGCCGCTGAACCCGGAGTGGGACGCGGCTTTCCTCGAGCTGATCGACAGCAACCGGCTCGCCGAGGTGGACGGCTGGTCCAACGAGTCGATCGAGCGCGAGGCCGGCCATTCGGCACACGAAGTACGCACGTGGATCGCGGCTTTCGCCGCGCTTGCCGCGCACGGCCCGTACCGCACCGATCAGCGGTTCTACCGGGCGGCACCGGAATTGATCGCAGGGTTCGCGATCAGGACGGCGGTTCTGGATGTCTGACAACAAGTTCGACCACACCGTCGACGTGCTTGTCGTCGGGTCAGGTGGCGGCGGAATGACCGCGGCGCTGGCCGCCGACGCGTTCGGTCTGGACACCCTCATCGTTGAGAAGTCGACGCACTTCGGCGGGTCCACCGCGTTGTCCGGCGGCGGCATCTGGGTGCCCGGTGCCCCCTCGCAGCGCAAGGCGGGTTACGTGCCGGATCCCGACGGTGTCGTTGAGTACCTACGCCAGATCACCGGAGGCCTGGTCAGCGACGCGCGTCTGCGCCAGTACGTCGATGCCGCTCCGGAGATGATGGAGTTCCTCGAAAAGCGCAGCCCGTGGTTCGAATTCGTGTGGAAGCCGGGCTACGCGGACTACTACCCGGAGCTGCCGGGCGGGTCGGCACAGGGCAGCACAATCAACGTGCCCGCCATCGACCTGCGCAAGCTGGGCGACGAGGAGCAGCACCTGCTGCAGCCGCTCGCGCTGGCCCCGAAGGGAATCTGGTTCGCGCCCAAGGACCTTCGGTTGTTCTACCAGGTTCGCCAGAACTGGCGCGGCAAGGCCGTTCTCGTCAAGTTGATCTGGCGGATGTTCCGAGCCCGGGTTCTCGGTGACCGGATGGCGGCCATCGGCCAGTCGCTGGCCGCCCGCATGCGGCTGGCGCTCAAGCAACACGACGTCCCGCTGTGGCTCAATGCGCCGATGAGCGAACTGATCACCGACGTCGACGGAGCGGTGATCGGGGCGGTGGTGGAGCGTGACGGTCGTCAGCAGCGCATCGAAGCCCGGCACGGCGTGATCCTGGCCGCGGGTGGATTCGACCACGACATGGAGTGGCGCCGCCAGCACCTGCCGCTGCTCGAAAAGGACTGGAGCTTCGGCAATCCGGCGTCCATGGGGGATGCCATCCGGGCGGGGGAGAAGGTGGGCGGCTCGACCGATCTGCTCGACGAGGCTTGGTGGTTTCCCGCGATCTGCTGGCCCGACGGGCGGTTGCAGTTCATGCTCAACGAACGCATGATGCCGTCGCAGTTCGTGGTGAACGGCGAGGGCAAGCGGTTCATCAACGAGGCCGCCCCCTACATGGACTTCGCGCACGCGATGATCGAGGGTCACAACAGCGGGGTCACGCACATTCCGTGCTGGCTGATCACCGACATCCGGTCGTTCCACCGGTACGTGGTCGCCGGGCACCTGCCGATCCCCAAGATTCCGTTCGCGCCGGTGCCGACCGGCTGGAAGGTGCCCAAGGCGTGGCTGGAATCCGGTGTCGTACATGAGGGAAGCAGCTTCGAGGAACTCGCGGGCAAGATCGGCGTTCCGCCGGCCCAACTGCGCCAGACCGCCGAGCGGTTCAACGAGCTGGCGCGCAACGGTCACGACGACGACTTCAACCGCGGCGACTCGGCCTACGACAACTACTACGGCGACCCCACGCTGCCGAACCCGAACCTGCACCCGCTGGGTAAACCGCCCTACTACGCGTTCCAGATCATCCTGGGCGACCTGGGCACCTCCGGAGGTCTGCGCACCGACGAGTACGCCCGGGTGCTGCGCGCCGACGACCACGTCATCGAGGGCCTCTACGCCGTCGGCAACACGTCGGCCGCGGTGATGGGCCGCAGTTACGCGGGCGCCGGTGCCACCATCGGCCCCGCGATGACCTTCGGCTATGTCGCGGCCAAGCACATCGCCGAGCAGCTGTCCGGCTCTGGAATTCAGACCGGCTCTAGTACCGATTCGACACTCGATACACATCGGAAGGTAACGAAATGAAGATCTCGCTGTTCTACGAATTCCCACTGCCGCGGCCGTGGAGCGAAGACGACGAGCACAAGCTTTTCCAGGACGGCCTCGACGAGGTGGAGCTCGCCGACAAGGCCGGTTTCTCGACGGTGTGGCTGACCGAGCACCACTTCCTGGAGGAGTACTGCCACTCCACCGCGCCCGAGATCTTCCTGTCCGCCGCGAGCCAGCGGACCCAGAACGTCCGCCTGGGCTTCGGCATCATGCATCTGCCGCCGGTCGTCAACCATCCCGCACGTGTCGCCGAACGGGTTGCGACACTGGACCTGATCTCCAACGGGCGCGTGGAGTTCGGCACCGGCGAGTCGTCGTCGGTCGGCGAACTGGGCGGTTTCGGTGTCGATCCCGCCGACAAGCGCGCGATGTGGGAAGAGGCGCTGGAGGTTTCGATCCGCTGTATGACCGAGGAGCCGTTCACCGGTTTCAAGGGAGAGCACATCGAGATGCCCCCGCGCAACGTCGTGCCCAAACCGCTGCAGAAGCCGCATCCGCCCGTCTGGGTGGCGTGCACCAGGCCCGCATCGGTCGCCATGGCAGCCCAGAAGGGCCTGGGCGCACTGAGTTTCGCCTACACGGGCCCGGGGCCGCTGACCGAGCGGGTGAACGGCTACTACAAGGAGTTCGAGGAGAACGGCGCGCCGGTCACTCCGCAGATGAACCCGAACATCCTCGCCATCGGCGGTGACCTGTCGATGATGGTGGCGCCCACCGACGAACAGGCGATCGAACGGCTCGGCAAAGGCGGCGGCTTCTTCGCGTTCGGCATCATGCACTACTACATGACCGGTATGCACACACCGGGCCGGACCGGAGTGTGGAAGCGGCACCTCGAGGAGATCGAGAAGGACCCCAGCATCGTTTATGGCCCCGACCGCGGCCCGATCGGAAGCCCGGACACGGTGCGTAACTTCCTGCGCGGCTACGAGGAAAGCGGTGTCGACGAATTGATCCTGCTGCTGACCCCGCGCAGGCACGAAGAGACGATGGAGTCCATCGAGCTGATGGGCAAGGAGGTGCTGCCCGAGTTCATCGAACGCGACGAGAAGGCGCAGGCGGAGAAGGCCAAACGACTCGAGCCGATCATCGAGAAGGTCGAAGCGCGCCGGCGACCGTCGCAGGCACCCGTCTTTGACGAGAGCTATGCATTCGGCGGACTGCCCACGGGCCGCCAGAACTACACGGCCAACGAGGTGTCGCTGGCGATGGACGAGATGAACGCCGGCATCGAGGCGGCGGCCGCCAAACTCAAGTCAGGAGAAGGGTGGGCGAGCCGCAACCCCGAAGCGGACGCCAAGAGCGCGCAGTGACGGGCGCCGGCTGCAGATGAGCCATGGGCCGATTTGAGGAACTGTGGCGCTACGACGGGCGCCGTGTGGTCGTCACCGGATGCGCCTCGGGCATCGGTGCCCACGTCGCCCGTCAGGTCGCCGACCTCGGCGCCGAGGTGATCGGACTCGACATCAAACCGCCGACCGAGCGTATCGGCGAGTTCGTCGAACTCGATCTGTCGGATCAACAGTCGATCGACCGGGCGGCCGACGCCGTCGGCGACTCGGTCGACGCGCTGTTCAACGTCGCCGGGGTGTCGTCGGGGATCAAGGACCCGCTCCGGGTCGTGACGATCAACTTTCTGGGTACCCGGCGGTTCACCGAGGCGCTGGTGCCCCGGATGCGCGCCGGATCGGCGATCGCGAACGTGTCGTCGCTGGCGGCGTCGGCCTACCGGGACAACGCGCCGGTCACCGCCGGCCTGGTCGACACGGACACGGTTGAGGCGGGCATCGAGTGGTGTCGACGCAATCCCGAGGCGCTGGCCGACGGCGGCGGTTACCGGTTGTCCAAGGAGGCCATCATCCTCTACGGCATGGCACAGGTGAGCGCGTTGGGCGCCAGGGGGATTCGCATCAACTGCACCGCACCCGGGGTGACCGATACGCCGATCCTCGACCAGTTGCGCAGCGCGTACGGACAGGAGTTTCTCGATTCCTTCCGGACGCCGCTGGGCCGGGCCGCCGAACCGCAGGAGCAGGCCAGCGTGCTGACCTTCCTCAACAGCAGGGCGGCCAGTTATCTCACCGGCCAGGTGATCTGGGTGGACGGAGGCACCACGGGGGAGACGGACCTCGCGGGATCGGTACGGCGGCGTTGACGTGAAAGTCGGTACAGTGAAAGGCAATCCATGGCCAGCATGAGCGAGTTCCGCCGCGTCGCCGACGACGTGCGCAATTGGGGCCGCTGGGGCGACGACGACGAGCTGGGCACGCTGAACTTCATCACGCCCGAGAAGGTGGCCGAAGCGGCCGCGCTCGTGAAGAAGGGGACGGTAATCCCCCTCGGAGGCGACTTCGGCTCGAACGGCCCGCAGGGGGCGTTCCAGTTCCGCCCGAACCCCACCCACGTGATGACGGTGGACGGAGGCGACGCGAACACGCTGGCGCAGTACGGGCCCCAGTGGCTGCGGAACTCGGTGGCTCACCAGGTCAGCGAGTTCTTCGTGGACAACCCGTTTCGCTTCAACGACGACATGATCGTGATGCCGCTGCAGGCGGCCACGCAGTGGGACGCCATCTCCCACGTCTACTACGAGGACAAGCTCTACAACGGCTTTCCCGCGGACTCGGTGACCAGCTTCGGGGCCATCCATCTGGGAATCGAGAAGGTCGACGTCAAGGGCATCACCTCCCGAGGAGTGCTGCTCGACGCGGTCCGGCACCGCGGCGCCGACGTCTTTCTCGAACCCGGGAACCCGGTTACACCAGCAGAACTCGACGATATCGCCAAGGCCCAGGGTGTGAGGATCACGCCAGGGGACATCGTGGTCGTACACACCGGGTGGTGGACGAGGTTCCTGTCGACCGGTGACGGCTCCGAACCAGGATCCGGACTGGACTGGACCTGCGCATCGTGGCTGCACGACCATGACGTCGCCGCGGTCGCTGCGGACAACCTCATGGTCGAGGACCCCGACCCGGCCAACGGAGTCGAGGGCACGTTCCTGCCGATGCACATGATCTGCCTGCGCGACATGGGCCTCATGTTCGGCGAATACTGGGACCTCACCGGCCTGGCGGCCGATTGCGCCGCCGACGGTGTCTACGAGTTCCAGTTGATCGCACCGCCTTTGAAAGTCGTTGGCGCGGTGGGCGCGCCCGTCAGCCCGATCGCAATCAAGTAGTGGGTGAGGATATGACTGCAAGCACCAGAACCGGCGGTGCACCGTTCGTCGTGGGACTCGGCGGCACCCTTCGGGCGAATTCGTCGACCGAACGCGCCCTGCGTTATTGCCTGGCGGCGGTCGAGCAGCAGGGCGGGCGGACGCGGCTGTTCGCGGGACCCGACCTGGATTTGCCGATGTATGCGCCGCACTCGCTGGAACGCACACCCCAGGCTCTCGAACTGGTCAGCGCGCTGCGCGATGCGGACGCCGTGGTCGTCGGCTCACCCGGTTACCACGGGGCGATCTCGGGATTGGTCAAGAACGCGCTCGACTACATCGAGGATCTGCGGGAGGACCCGCGCGTCTATCTGGACAACACGCCGTGGGGTTGCATCAGTTGCGCCTACGGCTGGCAGGCGGCGGTCAACACGCTCGGACAGTTGCGCTCCATCGGGCACGCGCTGCGCGCGTGGCCGACTCCGCTGGGCGTGGCGATAAACTCCGCCGACCAGATCTGGGACGAGACAGGGGAATTGATCCACGACGCCACCCAGAACCAGCTGGACATGCTCGCCACCCAAGTGCTGTTCTTCGCCAAGGCCGCCCGGGAGACCGCGTGACCGAGCTCCAACGCAAGTCGGTGCTGGTCGACGGGATGGTGACCGGTTACCTCGAAGCCGGACAAGGCGATCCGGTCGTCCTGCTGCACGGTGGGGAGTTCGGCGCCGGCGCCGAGATCGGCTGGGAGCACAACATCGCCGCGCTCGCCACGCGTTACCGCGTGCTCGCGCTCGACATGCTCGGGTTCGGCGAATCGGCGAAGGTCATCGACTTCAACGACGGCCGCGGTATGCGGATCCGGCACATCGCGCGGTTCTGTGAAGTCGTCGGGGTGGAATCCGCGCATTTCGTGGGCAACTCGATGGGGGCCGTGAACCTGTTCGTCGACGCCACCTCCGAAGCGCCGGTGCTGCCCGCCCGCAGCCTGGTGACCATCTGCGGAGGCGGCGAGATCCAGCGCAACGAGCATTCGGCAGCGCTGTACGACTATGACGCTACGTTCGCGGGGATGCGCCGGATCGTCACGGCGCTCTTCTACGGCGCCGCCTACCCCGCCGACGAGGAATACGTCCAGCGCCGCTACGAAGCCAGCATCGCCCCGGGTGCGTGGGAAGCGCTGGCGGCGGCGCGGTTTCGACGCCCCGGCCTGGAGGCCCCACCGCTGCCGTCGAGTGCCCGCGCCTACGAGCGCATCACCGTGCCGACACTGGTGGTCGAGGGCGGCGGTGACAAACTGTTACCCCGCGGGTGGGCGGGCGAGATCGCGGGCCAGATCCGCGGCGGCCGGTCCGCGGTGATCGACGCGGCCGGGCACTGCCCGCAGATCGAACAACCGGACGCGGTCAATGAACTACTGCTCGGCTTCCTGGCCGACTCACACGAAGGGGCGGCATGACCGGCGAACTCGAGGGCAAGGTCGCGGTCGTCACGGGAGGGTCTTCCGGACTCGGTGAAGGGTTGGTGCGGCGATTCTGCGCCGAGGGCGCCAAGGTGGTCGTCGGTGACGTCGACCGCGAGGGCGGCGCCCAACTCGTCGCCGACCTCGGTGACTCCGTCCGCTTCATCGAGACCGATGTGGCCGAGGTCGAGCAGGTCACCCGACTGGTTTCCACGGCGGTCGAGGAGTTCGGCGGCCTGCACGTGATGGTCAACAACGCGGGCGTGTCGGGCAAGATGTTCCCGAAGTTCCTCGACGACGACCTCGCCGACTTCCACCAGGTGATGGCCATCAACGTCCTTGCGGTCATGGCCGGTACGCGCGACGCGGCTCGGCACATGTCGAAACACGGCGGCGGATCGATCATCAACTTGACCTCGATCGGCGGCATCCAGGCCGGCGGTGGCGTGATGACGTACCGGGCGTCGAAAGCCGCCGTCATCCAGTTCACCAAGTCTGCGGCCATCGATCTGGCCCACTACGAGGTTCGCGTCAACGCGCTCGCCCCAGGCAACATCCGGACCGCGATCGTGCGCAAGTCGGCGACGGGAGAGGACCTCCAGCGCCTCGAGGCGTTCGAGGCCAAGATCCGCGAACAGATGCGCAACGACCGCCCGTTGAAGCGGGAGGGCACCGTCGAGGACGTCGCCGAGGCCGCGCTGTACCTCGCCGGCGACCGTTCCCGGTATGTCACCGGAACCATCCTTCCCATCGACGGCGGCACCAGTGCGGGGAAGGTGATTGTCCGCAAATCGAAGCCATGACGACTTTAAATCAGTCGCTTGACTTAAGCGCTCGGGAGCGGTTGACTGTGACGGTGACCACTGCCAGAAGCGTGCGCACCGAACGGGCCAGCACCACGCGCGAAGCGATCCTGGCCGCCGCCGAGCGGCTGTTCGCCGAGCACGGTGTCTATGCGGTATCGAACCGTCAGGTCAGTGAGGCCGCGGGTCAGGGCAACAACGCCGCGGTCGGCTACCACTTCGGCACGAAGGCCGACCTGGTGCGGGCCATCGAGCAGAAGCACCGCGTCTCCACCGAGCGTCTGCTGTCGCGGATGGTCGCCGAGATCGGCGATTCGACCGATCTTCGCGACTGGGTCGCCTGCCTGGTTCGCTCACTCACCGAACACCTGGCCCAGATCGGGACCCCGACGTGGTACGCGCGCTTCGCCGCGCAGGCGCTGGCCGACCCCGGGTACCACAAGATCGTGGTCAAGGGTGCTCTCGAGTCGCCGTCGGTGCAACGCGTCGTCGACGGGATCACCCGCTGCCTGCCGGACCTGCCGCCTGCGGTGGTCACCGAGCGAAACATCATGGCTCGCAACCTGATGATGCACACCTGCGCCGATTTCGAACGTGCCTTCGCCGAGGGGACCGACATGCCGCGGACGACCTGGAGTTCCGCGGCGTCCGGGCTCATCGACGCGATCGTGGGGCTGTGGCAGGCCCCGATCACGGAGCGCCCGGCATCATGAAACTGACTGTCGACCAAGACAAGTGTGTGTCATCGGGTCAGTGCGTGCTCAACGCGAGCGACATCTTCGACCAGCGCGACGACGACGGTGTCGTGGTCCTGCTGAACGACAGCCCGGCGGGTGACCAGGCCGACGACGCCCGCAAGGCGGCGGCGGCCTGCCCCGCACTCGCCATCCACATCGAGGAATGAGAACGACCATATGTCTGAAACCTTGACCGGAACCCCCGACGTGTCCGCGGATATCCCCGAATACCCGATGGAACGCGACCCGCGCTGCCCGTTCGCCCCGCCACCGCAGATGCTCGACCATCCCAAAGGTCTGTTCCGCGTAAAGATCTGGAATGGCAGCACGCCCTGGCTGATCACCGGCTACGAGGAGGCCCGCGCGCTGTTCACCGACTCCCGAATCAGCGTCGACGATCGGATCGACGGCTTCCCGCATTGGAACGAGCACATGCTCGCCACCGTCCACAAGCGGCCACGCTCGGTGTTCACCTCCGACGCCGAGGAACACACCCGCTTCCGCCGGATGCTGTCCAAGCCGTTCACGTTCCGCCGCGTCGAGGGCCTGCGCCCTGCGATCCAGAAGATCACCGACGAGTGCATCGAAGCGATCCTTGCCGGCCCCCAGCCCGCCGAACTGGTCTCGAAGCTGGCGTTACCCGTTCCCACCGTGGTGATCAGCGAAATGCTCGGCGTCCCTTATGAAGACCACGAGTTCTTCCAGGAGCATGCGAACGCCGGGCTGGCTCGCTACGCCGCCGCGGACGCCATGCAGAAGGGCGCGATGAGCCTGCACCAGTATCTGGTGAACCTGGTCGAGGAGAAGCAGGCCAACCCGTCCGAGGACGCCGTGTCCGACCTCGCTGAGCGGGTGAACGCCGGCGAGATCAGCGTCAAGGAGGCCGCGCAGCTCGGCACCGGCCTGCTGATCGCGGGACATGAGACCACGGCCAACATGATCGGCATCGGGATCCTGGCGCTCCTCGAGAACCCGGAACAGGCCGACTTCCTGCGCAATGCCGAGGATCCCAAAGTAATCGCCAACGCGGTCGAGGAGCTGATGCGTTACCTGTCGATCATCCAGACTGGCCAGCGCCGGGTGGCGCTGGAGGACATCGAGATCGGTGGCGAGACCATCAAGGCCGGCGACGGCGTCATTTTGGACCTGGCACCGGCGAACTGGGACGCGCGCGCCTATCCCGACCCCGACAGACTCGACCTCAGCCGCGACGCGGGCCAGCAGCTCGGATTCGGATACGGCAGGCATCAGTGCGTCGGCCAGCAGCTCGCCCGTGCCGAACTGCAGATCGTGTTCCACACCTTGTTGCGGCGCATACCGACTCTGAAGCTGGCCGTGCCGATCGAGGAGGTGCCGTTCAAACACGACCGCCTCGCCTACGGCGTCTACGAACTTCCGGTGACCTGGTAGTCAGGTCCATCCCTCAGCCCGATTGGAGTGTCAACGATGTCAGCACCAACTACTTCTCCCGCCCAACCCCCAAGCAACGCCCTGTATCCACCCGAGGGCTTCGGCGCCCCCAAGCACCGCAAGGGCCACGCCACAGGCGATTTCGGGCTGCCCGCCGGCACCGAGATCTTCTCGGCGGACAATCACATCTCGGTGGCCGACGACATCTTCTACGACCGTTTCCCCGAGGAGCTCAAGGGCGCCGCACCGCGCATCTGGTACGAGGACGGCGCCTACATGGTCGGCATGAAGGGCAAGGCCTGGACGGGGGGTGACTTCGGCCGGGTGCTGATGCAGTACGACGACCTCGCCGGAGCGGCGTCGAACAACATCGAGGCCCGCGTCCGTGAGCTCAAAGAGGACGGCATCGACAAGGAACTGGCCTTCCCCAACGCGGTGCTGGCGTTGTTCCACTATCCGGACAAGGCCCTGCGCGAGCGGGTCTTCCGGATCTACAACGAGCACATCGCCGATCTGCAGGAGCGCAGCAACGGCCACTTCTATGGTGTCGGCCTGATCAACTGGTGGGACCCCAAGGGCACCAGGAGCACGCTGGAGGAGCTGAAGTCGCTGGGGCTGAAGACCTTCCTGCTGCCGCTCAACCCCGGGAAAGATGACGACGGCAACATCTACGACTACGGCAGCACCGACATGGATGCGGTGTGGGACGAGATCGAGGCGGCCGGGGTGCCGGTCAGTCACCACATCGGCGAGACGCCACCCAAGACGCCGTGCCAGCACAACAGCGTCGTGGTGGGCATGATGGTCAATGTCGACTCGTTCCGAGAGCAGTTCGCCAAGTATGTGTTCTCCGGCATTCTCGACCGCCACCCGACGCTGAAGATCGGGTGGTTCGAGGGTGGTATCGCCTGGGTGCCAACGGCTCTGCAGGACGCCGAGCACATGCTCGCCTCGTACCGGCACATGTTCAACCACCAACTCGAGCACCCTGTCCGGCACTACTGGGACAACCACATGCGCGCGTCGTTCATGGTCGACCCGCTCGGCCTGGAGCTGATCGACAAGATCGGTGTCGACAACGTGATGTGGTCGTCGGACTACCCGCACAACGAATCCACGTTCGGATACTCGGAGAAGTCGCTGAAGACGGTCGTCGATGCGGTCGGACCCGAGAATGCGGTGAAGATCGTCAGCGGCAACATCAAAAACTTCCTGGGGATCTCGTGACCACCTTTGCGCCTCAATCCACATCCTTCGTGATCCCCGACGTGCCGGACCGCGCCCGTATGTACCGGGAATGTGGGGCCCGGCTGCGGGATTCCATGCGCGACAAGGGCATCGACGCCCTGGTCTTGCTCGGCAATGGAAACGTGGTGTACGCGACCGGTGTGAGCTGGCCGCTGCTCGACGCGGGCCTTTCACACGTGGAGCGCCCGGTGGCCGTCGTGGTCGCCGACGATCCGCACCCGCACCTGTTCATGCCGCTGCGCGAAGGGTCGTCGGACGATTACGAGCTGCCCGCAGATCACGTGCACGGCCCGCTGTATCTCGAGTTCGACGAAGATGTCGAGAGGTTGGCCGAGGTGCTGGCCGATCTGGTGCCCGCGGGCGGCGCCGTCGCGGTCGACGAGTTGACCGGTGCGATGCGCCGCGCCTCGGACACGTTGTTTCCCTCCGGGCCGCCGTCGGACGCCGCGCAGGTCGTCGGGCCCGCCAAGCTGGTCAAGACACCGGATCAGATTGCGTGCGTTCGACATGCCTGCCGCATCACCGAAGAGGCGATGGTCGATGTGCAGAAGGCGCTCGCGCCCGGTGTGCGTCAGATCGACCTGTCGGCCGCGTTCGCCCGGCGCGCGTTCGAACTCGGCGCGACGGCGAACATGCTCGAGGCGATCTGGCAGGTCATGCCCACGACGAAGACCAGCGGATCGGTGTGGACCACCACGGGTGATCTCGCGCTGCCCTTGTTGACCACCGAGCGCGAACTCGAACGCGGCGACGTGTTGTGGACCGACATGAGCATCACCTATTGGGGTTACTGCTCGGACTTCGGGCGCACCTGGCTGGTCGGCGAGGAACCGTCCGACCGCCAGCATGCGCAGTTCGAGAAGTGGCGCGAGATCCTTTCGGCGGTCCTGTCGGTCACCAGGGCCGGCGCCACTTGCGGTGACCTGGCGCGCGCTGCGATCGCGGCCAACGGCGGAACCAAGCCGTGGCTGCCACACTTCTACCTCGGCCACGGAATCGGCACCAATGCCGCCGAGATGCCGATGATCGGAACCGATCTCGGCGAGGAGTTCGACGACAACTTCGTCTTCCCGGCCGGCATGCTGCTGGTGCTCGAACCGGTGGTGTGGGAAGACGGAACCGGTGGCTATCGCAGCGAGGAGATCGTGGTCATCACCGACGACGGGTACCAGTCGATCACCGACTATCCCTACACGCCCTACGGGAGGGTTTGATGGCACTCGAGATCCTGCCTGACGCGGCGCATCTGCGGAAAGGCCGCCGCCAGCGTGCACTGGCGCAGATGGAAGACAACGACATCGACATCCTGGTGCTGGGCCGGCAGGCCAACGTGCGCTATGTGACCGGTGCTCCACAGCTCTGGGTCGCGGGCACCCGCCCGTTCGGGCCGATCTGCGAGGTGGTTCGGTCGACCGGGGAGATTCACCTCAACAGCACCTGGGACGAGGGCATCCCCGACGAGATTCCCCACGACCACCTGTACGGGTTGGCCTGGAACCCGATGACGCTCGTCGAGGTGCTCAAGGCGCTGCCGGGTGCCGCCACCGCCAAACGCATCGGAACCGATTCGCTGACACCGACGTTCGCGCAACTACTGCCGATGGCGTTTCCCGCCGCAGAGATCGTCGACGCCGAACCTGCACTGAGGGCCGCTCGCCGCATCAAGACGCCGGATGAGATCGCCGTGTTGCGCGGTGCGCTCACTGTCGCGGAGACGGCACTTGAAGCGGCCCGGGCCGAGTTGGCGGTCGGGGTCAGCGAGCAGTCGCTTACCGGCGCGATGATGGAGGCCATGGCGGCGGGCGGTGTCTGCACGCCCGCCACGCAGGACGGCGCATGGGTGACCGCGAAGGACCACCCCTGGCGACGGGGGCGTAGTGACAGGAGAACCGAGGACGGCGACCTGGTCGCCTTCTCGGCGGGCGCGATGGCCGACGGATATCTCGGCGAGGTCGGCCGGACCTGGCCGGTCGGTGAGGTGAACGGTTCCGCGGTCCCTGAGCTCTACGATCGCTGGAACAGACTGTGGGACAGGTTGTTGGACGCCTGTCGACCGGGTGAGCCCGCCAGTGACCTGCTCGCAGCCTACGAGGCGGCCGGTGAGCCCCTGCCCGCGATGCCCGTCGCCCACGGCCTCGGACTCGGCTACGACTCGCCGGTGGTCACCCCTGCGCTGCGGGCCACCATCGCCGAGGAGGTCTTCGAACCCGGCATGGTGCTCGCGGTCAGCGGGTATGTCTGGCAGCAGGGCGTGGGCGCGGTCTTTAGCCGCGATGCCGTCCACATCACCGCCGACGGGCCCGAGGTGCTCACCTCCAGTCCACTTTGGAGTGGTGCGGGCGTCGGAATCGGTTGACGCGCCATGTCGGATCCCGGGAGTCGGCCCACCCCTGAGGAGATCGTGCTCTACGAGAAGGACCCGGCGACCAAGATCGCGACCATCACGTTCAACCGGCCGGAGTACCTGAATGCGCCCACGTCGGCTGCGCGGTTGCGCTACGCCGACATTCTGCGTGGCGCCACCGTCGACGACGACGTGAAGGTCGTCGTGATCCGCGGTGTCGGCGAGAATCTCGGCAGCGGTGCGGATCTGCCGGAGTTCATGGCGGGTGATGACGACGCACGGCTGGCCGAGCTGCGGGTGGACGATCCGGACGTCACCTATCCGCCGAAGGGATCGTTCCGGCACGGCGCGACGATGGGACAGTGGTACGCCAACGTCGCGGCGGGCAACCGGGCGTTGCAGGAACTCAAGAAGATCAGCATCGTTGAGGCCAAGGGGTACTGCTACGGCTGGCACTTCTACCAGTGCGCCGACGCGGACCTGGTGATCTCCAGCGACGACGCGCTGTTCGGCCATCCGTCGTTCCGGTACTTCGGCTGGGGCCCGCGGATGTGGACCTGGGTGATGACCATGGGGCTTCGGCCGTTCCAGGAGATGGTGTACACCGGTCGCCCGTTCACCGCCGATGAGATGAAGGAGTGCAACTTCCTCAACAAGGTGGTGCCGCGCGACCAGCTCGAGGCCGAGGTCGCCAAGTACGCCCACGCGTGTGCGCGGAACCGACCGGTGGACAGCGTCTTTCAGCAGAAGATGTTCTTCGAGGTGGTCAAGCAGTTCCAGGGCGAATACCTCGGGAGCCTGCTGTCGGCGATGTTCGAGTCGATGGGCGGCGCGGCGCGGCCCGACGGCGACGACTTCATGCTCGCCGATGCGATCGATGTGGGCCTCGCGGACGCCGTCAACGACAACGACGACAAGTACCCGCCCGAGTTCCGGTTGAGCAAGGCCAACCGCAGAAAGAAGGATTAGTGCCGGCGCTGGACGAGTACACCATCGTTGACCTGTCGAGCGGCATCGCGGGAGGCTACGCCACCAAACTGCTCGCCGACGGTGGCGCCACCGTGATCAAAGTCGAGTCGCCGCAGGGTGACCCGCTGCGAATCTGGTCCGCGTCGGGTGCCCGTATCGAGCCGGGAAGCGACGGGGCGCTGTTCGGCTTCCTGGCCTGCTCGAAGCACAGCGTCGTCGTCGACCCGGCCGTCGCCGCCGACCTGGACATGCTGCGCGGGTTGCTGACAGCCGCCGATGCGGTGGTGTGGTCACGCGGTTCGGCGGTCGCCGAACTCGACGAGTTCACCCCCGCCGCACTCGCCGATGCGTACGGTCATCTGACCGTCACCGCGATCACCCCGTTCGGGCTCGAGGGACCGTGGGCGGACAAGCCTGCCACCGAGTTCACCCTGCAGGCGTGGTCGGGTGGCGTGATCGGGCTGGGCCGGGGTGCACAGGATCGCGCGCCGCTGTTCGTCGCAGGTCAGATCGGGGAGTGGCTGGCGGGCGCGTACGCGGCCGCAGGTACGACGGCGGCCTCGGGTCTGGTCGACGTCTCGATCCTCGAGGCCCAGATCCTCTGCCTGACCTACTATTCGGTGTCGTTCAACGATGCGCTCGGACGTCCGTTCCGGGACCGCCGCCGGTTGACCGTGCCAGGTGTCGCGTCCGCGGCCGACGGGCTGGTGGCGTTGGGGTGCGGCACCGCGCAACAGTGGTTCGACCTGTGCGCGATGGTCGGCCACGACGAATGGATCGACGAGGGCGGTGACCTGTCGATCACCGAACAGGCCAACATCCACGCCGAGCAGATCTACGAGTGGGTGAAAGAGAACCGCGTCGAGGACATTCTCGAGCTGTCCAGCGCCTTCCGGATTCCGAACGCACCGGTTGGAAACGGCGCCACTGTCACGGATTTCGACCAGTTCGTCGAACGCGGCACGTTCGTCACCAATCCGCGCGACGGCTTCACCCAGCCCGGGCCGCCGTACCGCACCACGCCGTCGCTGCTGCGCGCGCCGCTGCCCGCGCCCCGGCTCGGCGAGCACACCGCCCTGTATCGTTCGCGAACGGTACACCAGGGTCGCGATTCCGCCGGGATCACGACCCTGGGTGGGGTTTCGCGAACATCGTTCGAGGGGCTACGGGTGCTCGACATGACGAGCTTCTGGGCCGGCCCGTCGTGCACCCACATGCTGGCGTTGCTGGGCGCCGAGGTGATCCACATCGAGTCCACCGCGCGACCCGACGGCACGCGGCTCATCGCCGGGGTGCCGATCACCGAGGAGCAGTGGTGGGAGCGCTCGCCGATCTTCTCCGGCTTGAACACCAACAAGAAGAGCGTCACGCTCGACATCCGTTCCGAGCGCGGCGTGGAGCTGCTGCGCCGGCTCATCACGACCTGCGACGTCATTGTCGAGAACTACACCCCGCGGGTGCTCGACCAGATCGGTCTGGACTTCGATGCCGTACACCGGCTGCGCCCCGACGCGATCATGATGCGCATGCCGGGATTCGGGCTCGACGGGCCGTGGCGCGACAAACCCGCGTTCGCTTACGTGATCGAGGACTGCTCCGGAATCACCTGGCTGACGGGGCATCCGGATCAGAACCCGGTCGAGCCGTATTCGGTCGGCGATCCCAACGCCGGGGTGCACGGTCTCAACGCGCTGTTGCTCGCGCTGGCGCACCGGCGACGGACGGGACAGGGGGTGCGGATCGAGGCCGCGATGGTCGACGCCGCGCTCAATGTCGCCGCCGAGCAGGTCATCGAATACTCGGCCTACGGAAATCTCCTGCAGCGGCAGGGCAACCGCGGGCCGACCGCCGCGCCGCAGAACCTGTACCGCACCAGCGAGCTCGACGAGTTCGGCCGCCCCGACGACTGGGTCGCGATCGCGGTGGCCACCGACGAGCAGTGGGCAGGCCTGGTCGATGCCCTCGGGCGGCCGGCATGGGTGACCGACGAGCTCGCCACGGCCGACGGCCGTCGGCGCAACCAGGACACCATCGATGAGCACCTGGGCGCATGGTGCGCCGACCGCATCGGTGACGATATCGTCGAAACGCTCTGGGCGGCCGGGGTTCCGGTGGCCAAGGTGATGCAACCGCACCGCGTCGGCGACCTCGAGCAGCTGGTGCACCGCGGCTTCTACGAGAAGGTCGACCATCCCGTCAACCCGCGGGCCCGACACAGCACGCTGCCGATGCGTATCGCGTCCGTCCGAAGCTTCCATCACAGCCCCGCACCGCTGCTGGGACAGCACAACCGCGAGGTACTGGCCGCGCTCGGGCTCCGCGACGACGAGATCACGGCGCTCGAGGAGGAGGGGGTCATCGGAAACGCGCCCGCGGGTCTCACCATTCGCACGACGAAGACCGGTTGACGAGCGCAGGAATGACCGCAACCAGCGCCTAAGATTGCAGCCAGGGCTGTGGGCCGGTGAACGATCCTCACCGCAATGTCGGTGCTAGGCGCGTAGTGAGTCGCTAGCCTCGACCGATGGCCATCGATCCGTCGAACATTCTGCTCACCGGCCGCGTGGCGGTCGTCACCGGCGGTGGCGCGGGCATCGGCAAGGGAATCGCCGAAGGGCTCACCGCCTTCGGGGCGTCCGTCGCGATCTGGGAGCGCGACCCGGAAACCTGTGCGGGGACGGCCTCGACGATCGGCGCGCTGGGCATCGTCACCGACGTGCGTGACGGTACTCAGGTCGACGCGGCGCTACAGCAGACCGCCGATGCGCTAGGCGAGGTGTCGATTCTGGTCAACAACGCCGGTGGCACCTTCTTCTCGCCGATGCTCGAGACCACAGAGAACGGCTGGGATGCGCTGCACAAGGCGAACCTTCGTCACGTGCTGCTGTGCACCCAGCGGGTGGCGCGCCGTCTGGTGGTGGCCGACAGGCCCGGCAGCGTCATCAACGTGACGTCGATCGAGGGTGTGCGCGCCGCACCGGGATACGCCGCATACGCCGCCGCCAAGGCCGGGGTCATCAACTACACCCAGACCGCGGCGTTCGAGTTGTCCCCACACGCCATCCGCGTCAACGCCCTCGCACCGGACCTCACCATGACCGAGGGGCTGATGCAGATCTCCAGCGGCACGTTGAACCCCGACGTCGCCCACGGCATACCGATGGGCAGACCGGGGCACGTCGACGAAATCGCTTCGGCGGCAGTGTTCCTGGCCTCCGATATGTCGAGCTACATCACCGGTCAGACGATCCACGTCGACGGCGGGACCCACGCGGCGGGCGGCTGGTATCACCATCCGGACACGGGTCGCCCGACACTGGGGCCGGTCTAGCCCGGTCGCGTCGCGAGACTACGGTTTCTGACGAAATTCGCACGCTTTTCGTCAGAAACCGCCGTCTCGGCGGAGTTCCCGTCAGTGGGTCCAGCCGGCGGCGGACTGGTCGTCGAAGGTGCGGTCGATGCGCTCGAAGCGGCGTCGAATCGAGCCGCGGGCCGCGCTGTGCGGTAGCACGTAGAGCCGGTTGGCTTCGATCGCGTCGGCGGTCAGGCGGGCCACCTCGTCGACGTTGAGGACGGAGTCGTCGCTCGGATCCGACGCCAACTGCTGCACCGAGTCCGCGCCGGACGCGGTGGCCGGGCCGTAGTCCTCGCTGCGCACGCGTTCGGTGTTGGCCAGCAGGTTGGTGTCGACGATCATCGGGCACAACACCGTCACACCGATGCCGTCGGCGCGCACCTCGCGCGACAACGTCTCCGCGAGCGCGACGACGCCGTATTTGGCGACGCAGTAGGGGCCCAGGCCGACGTTGGGAATCAGCCCGGCGAACGACGACGTGAACGCGATGTGGCTGTCGGCTTCCTGGGCGATCAGCCGGGGCAGGAACGCCTCGACGCCGTGAATCGGTCCCCACAGGTCGACGTCGATGACGAATCGCCAGTCGTCGTGGCTGGTCTGCGCGATCGGGCCGGCGTAGGCGATCCCGGCGTTGTTGAACACCAGGTGCACGTCACCGAACACGCCGAACGCCTCATCGGCCAACCGGTTGACGTCGTCGAACTTCCGCACGTCGCACACCACGCCGTGCGCGTCGACGCCATCGCCGCGCAGATCGGCTACCGCGCGGTCGAGCGCCGTCGAATCGATGTCGCTGAGCATGATGCGCGCCCCGCGTCGGGCGAACTCCTGAGCGGCGGCGAACCCGATACCGCTCGCGCCGCCGGTGATGACCGCTGCGCGTCCGTTGAACGTCTCCACCCGCCGAAGACTAGGCCGTCAGGACAGATCGCGGGGTCGATCCCACGCCGGCTCGCCCAGCCGGGCGCGGATCGCGCCCCACGGATCGGCGTAGGTTCCGGGTGTGTTCCGGTAAGCACCGCGGCGCTCGAGGAGCGCGCGCAGTAGCGGCGCGAGCGGGGTCAGCAGACGCATCACATATCGCGTCCAACCGGCATTGGCGGCGGCCTCGGCTTGCATGTCGGGCCACGAATAGTGCTGGAACTGAAGCGCTTCCTGCGCGCGGGTGGTGTCCATCCAATCGGTGACGAACCAGGTGTCGTCGCGGTCGGGGTCACCGGGCCTGCCGGGGGGTAGCACCCCGGGCAGGCCGCGGGCCGCCGCCAGCGCCGCGCCCACGTCGCCCTGGCGGATGCGGTGCGAGTCGTCGCCGGCGATCAGCAGGATCTCCCCGACGACGTCGGCGGTGGTCGCCGCGGCGAAGGCCCACGCGACATCGCGGACGTCGACGGTGTGCAGCCGGCCGTCGGTCGGTAGCAGGCTCTCGAAGTACAAGGCGTCGGCGCTCATCGGCATCGCGTTGGGATCGGTGCTCAGCACACCACCCAGGCGCAGCACCACCCACGGCAGTTTCGAGGCCCGCACGATCGCCTCGGCCTCCGCCTTGGTGCCGCTGTAGAGGTCGCAGGGCCGCATCGGGTCGTCAGCGCGCACGGGCGCCGCGGCCGTGTGCGGGTTGCGGGCACCGTAGACCGCGTTGCTCGATGCCTGGACGAAGCGCGGCGGCGCCGACTGCTGTTCGGCGATGCGCACCAGCGTCGCAGTGGCCTCGACGTTGACGCGCCGCGCCAGGCCCGGGTTCTTGTAGATCGGTGGCGGGATCACGGCGGCCAGATGAATGATCGCCTCGGGTGCGACGTCGCTGACCAACCGCTGCACCGCAGCCTCATCGGTCAGGTCGGTCCATCGCACGGTGACGCCCCGCGGCAGCTTCGCCTGTGCTTTCCTGTTCGCCGGGGTGTCCAGGTCGGCCACCACCACGGAGCGTCCGAGTTCGGCCAGCCGGCGTGCGGTCGCCGAACCGACCAGGCCGAAGCCGCCGGTCACCAATATCGCCCCCGCCATTACGCCTCCCACCTGCGAATATGACATTCTCTTTTTGCGAAAGTAGCATATTCACGTGGCGGGGAGGGCGGGTGCGGGTATGACAGGTGCGACATGAGTAGCAATGGGGCGCAAAAGCCGGAAGTCGCGAAGTGGGACCCCGCGTTCACCCGGGGCATCATCAACACGGTCGGCCCACTCATCAAGCGATACTTCCGCGCCGAGGTGCGCGACCTGGACGCCATGCCCGCGGCCGGGGGAGCGTTACTGGTGTCCAACCACTCGGGCGGCATGCTCACCCCCGATGTGCTCGTCTTCGCCCCGGCCTTCTATACGAAGTTCGGCTTCGACCGTCCCGTGTACACGCTCGGGCACGACGCCATCTTCGTCGGGCCCGTCGGCACACTGCTGCGTCGCGCCGGCGTCATCGGTGCCAACCGGGAGAACGCGGCGAAGGCGTTGCGCGAGGGTGCGGTGGTGCTGGTCTTCCCCGGAGGCGACTACGACTCCTACCGGCCGACGTTCAGCGAGAACGTCATCGACTTCGCCGGTCGCACGGGATACGTCCGGACCGCTGTCGAGTCCGGCGTACCGATCGTGCCCATGGTGTCGATCGGCGCCCAGGAGACACAACTGTTCCTCGCGCGTGGCGACTCGATCGCCCGGCGCATCGGGCTCAAGCGTTTACGCGCCGAGATCCTGCCCATCAGTGTCGGATTCCCGTTCGGGGTGTCGGTGTTCTTCCCGCCGAACCTCCCACTGCCCGCCAAGATCACCACGCGGGTGTTGCCGCCGATTAATGTGATCGAGCAGTTCGGAAAGGACCCCGACGTGAAGGAGGTCGATGCGCACGTGCGCTCCGTGATGCAGACCGCGCTCGACGAACTGGCCGCCGAACGCCGGTTCCCGGTACTGGGCTGACCGATGGCTGACGTTCTCGGACTCGTGCAGACGCTGTGGCGGGCCGGCTTGATCGCGCCGCTGCGGCCCGATAAGTACCTGCGGATGGGCGCGGCGATGCGGCGCGTGGGCATGACCGCGACGGTCGGCTTCGCCGCGGCCGCGCAGCGCTGCCCGGACCGCCCAGGACTCGTCGACGAGCGCGGCACCCTGACCTGGAAGCAGATCGACGATCGCTGCGACGCGGTGGCCACCGGGCTGCAAGCCCTACCCGGCGGCACGCCGAAAACCGTTGCCGTGATGTGCCGCAACCATCGCGGCTTCATCGAGTCCCTGGTGGCCTCAAACCGAATCGGCGCCGACGTGCTGCTGCTCAACACCTCGTTCGCGGGTCCGGCCATGGCCGAGGTGGTCGATCGGGAAGGCGCCGACGTCGTCATCTTCGACGAGGAGTTCGCCGAGATCGTCGACCGGGCCATGGCCGACAAACCCGACGCGACGCGGATCCTCGCCTGGACCGACGAAGCTACCGACGGGCTGACCCTCGATCAGCTCATCGAGTCCAATCTCGGCAAGCGGCCCGCCGCCACCGAACGCAACAGCGACATCATCCTGCTGACGTCGGGCACCACGGGAACCCCGAAAGGCGCCAAACGCGGTCAAGGCAGTGGCGGCGCAGGCGATCTCAAGGCGGTGCTGGACCGGACGCCGTGGCGCGCCGAGGAGGCCACCGTCATCGTCGCGCCGATGTTCCACGCGTGGGGCTTCTCGCAGCTGTTGTTCGCCGCGCTGCTCGCCTGCACCATCGTCACCCGCCGCAAGTTCGACCCCGAGGCCACGCTGGAACTGGTCGACCGGTACAAGGCGACCGGTCTGGCGGTGGTGCCGGTCATGTTCGACCGGATCATGGACCTCCCCGACGAGGTGTTGAACCGCTACAGCGGCAAGTCACTTCGCTTCGCGACGGCGTCAGGTTCGCGGATGCGGCCCGATGTCGTGATCAAGTTCATGGACCGGTTCGGCGACGTGATCTACAACAACTACAACGCCACCGAAGCGGGCATGATCGCCACCGCGACGCCGTCCGACCTGCGAGCGGCTCCCGACACGGCCGGGACCCCCGCCGACGGCACCGAGATCCGCATCTACGACGCTGAATTCAACGAACTTCCCGCCGGCGAGACGGGTCAGATCTTCGTCCGCAGCGGCACGTTGTTCGACGGGTACACCTCTGGCCAGACCAAGGACTTCCGCGACGGTTTCATGGCGTCGGGAGACGTCGGTTACCTCGACGAAGCCGGGCGGTTGTTCGTGGTCGGCCGCGACGACGAGATGATCGTCTCCGGTGGAGAGAACGTGTACCCGATCGAGGTCGAGAAAACGCTGGCCCAGCACTCCGATGTCAAGGAGGCGGTGGTGCTGGGCGTCGACGACGAGCAGTACGGTCAGCGCCTCGTGGCCTTCGTCGTGCTCAACGAGGGCAAGAGCGCAGGCCCCGACGACCTCAAACAGCACGTCCGTGACAACCTCGCCAACTACAAGGTGCCGCGGCAGATCACCGTCCTCGACGAACTCCCACGCGGCAACACCGGCAAGGTGGCTCGAAAGGACCTGCTCGACCTGGTCGACTAACGGGCCGCGGGGGCCGGTGCCATCGCCGTGCCCACCAAGGACAACGCGGGAAGCCCTGCCGCGGAGCGAATCTCGTCGAGGCCGTGCACCATGGCGTCGGTGGCCTCGTGGATGTCGTCGAAGGTCACGTCGTCGGACAGGATCGAGATGTCCACCTGGTCGACGTAACTCCACACCGTCATGTTGAACGCGCTGCCGGCCGACAGCACGCCGATCGAGTAGATCTCGCTCACCGGGGCGCCGCCGATGTGGCCGCGGCGGCGTGGTCCGGGCACGCTCGACACCGCGACATTCATCAGCGGGTTGTGCTTGGCTCGTTGGCTCTGCCAGCGGAGGAGCGTCGGTGTCAGTGGGGGAGGGAGGTACTCCATCAACTGTCCCTGCAACTTGGGGCCGAGCAGTTCGTAGTTCTCCTTGGCTCGCGCCGTCGCCACGGACGTCAGCCGGACTCGTTCGAGCGGATCGTCGATATGAACGGGCAGCGATACCGACAGGCCACCGATCTCGTTGCCGGTGACCCGGTCCGGGGACAGATCGGTGCTCACCGGGACCGACGCCATCAGGGGCCGGTCAGCGCGCCCGTCGTATCGCAACAGCAGTTCGCGCAGCCCACCTGCAGCGGTGGCCAGCACGATGTCGTTGAACGTCACCTTCAGTTGTTTGGCCGTCTCCTTGACCTCGGCCAGCGACAGCGACGCCGTGGCGAACGTGCGCCCCGGCGAGACCACGTGGTTGAGGAACGTCGGCGGTGTGCGGAACATCTTCGCCAGGTCCGGTTGCTCGGTGCGCTCCTTGGCACGGCGCCGCAACTTGGTGAACCCGCGCACCGCGTCGCGAGCGAGCGTGGGCAGCGCGGCGACGTTCGTGGCGTGGTCGCGCATCGCGACCTTCACCAGATCGGATCGACCCGGGGCGTCGCACACGGCGTACTCCTCGCGCTCGTTCTGCGTGCCGTCCGCGAGATCCATCAGCCGCGCAAGCAGATTCGCCGACGCCACACCGTCGGCCAGGGTGTGGTGCACCTTCCCGATGAGCGCGAACCGGTCGTCGGCCATCCCCTCAGCGAAGTGGAACTCCCACAGCGGGCGGCTGCGGTCGAGCGGTGTGCTGGCGATCCGGCCGATGACCTCGTCGAGCTCGCGGCGACCACCCGGGCTCGGCACGTGGACGCGGCGCAGGTGGTAGTCGAGGTCCACCGGGCAGTCTTCCAGCCACATCGGGTGATGCAACTTCCACGGGATGTCGACGAGCCGGTAGCGCAGGGGGTCGAGCAGGTGCAGTCGCCGGGCGATGGTCCGACGGAACAGGTCGAAGGTGAATTCACCGTCGAAATCGGCGGCGTTGATGATGGCGACCTTCAACGTGTGCGTGTGGAGGTTGGGCGTCTCGCTGTAGAGCAGCATGGCGTCCATGCCGTTGAGTCGCTTCATTTCCCCACCCCCTGCAGCCTCGGAGCCCAAGCGTCCATCGAACCACTCCGACGGCCATGATCGGGGGGTTTCGGTCGGCGGGAGCCAAGCGCGTGTCCCTGGCTATTGTTAGTTGGTCGAACGATTGGAGTGGGCCGATGAGGGCGATCGTGTGCCGGGAGTACTGCCAACCCGAAGATCTGGTGCTCGACGAAGTTCCCGATCCGACACCGAAACCCGGTGAGGTTGTGATCAGGGTGCGCGCGGCCGCGGTCAACTATCCCGACGTGTTGTTGATCGGCGGCAACTACCAGGTCAAGGTGCCGCCACCGTTCAGCCCCGGCAGCGAGATGGCCGGAGAGGTGATCGCCGTCGGTGACGGCGTCGACTGCCGCGTCGGTTCCCGAGTGACGGCGACGACATTCGTCGGCGCCTTCGCCGAGCAGGCGGTGGTGGACGCACGCGCGGTGTCGCCGATTCCTGACGGCGTCGACTACGCCGTAGCCGCGGCGTTTGGTGTCACGTATCGGACCGCGTTCTACACCTTGCGTACCGTCGCGCCGGTACAACCGGGTGACTGGGTCGTCGTGCTCGGTGCGGCCGGGGGCGTCGGACTCGCCGCGGTCGACATCGCGCGACTCCTCGGCGGCAGGGTGCTGGCCGCGGCTTCGGGTAAAGAGAAGCTCGATCTGTGCCGCGAGCGCGGCGCCGAAGCATGTGTGGACTACGACCGCGAAAACCTGCGCGATCGGATCAAGGAGATCACCGGCAAGGCCGGCGCACAGATCGTCGTCGACCCCGTCGGCGGACCGTACTCCCTGCCCGCGCTGCGCGGCCTCGGGCGGGGCGGAACCTTCGTCACACTCGGCTATGCGGCCGGCGAGATTCCATCTGTTCCGCTCAATCTGGTTCTGCTGAAGGGTATTACAGCCCGCGGCATGGAGATCCGCACCTTTGCGTCGGACTACCCGGAAGAGGTGGTACGCGACGACGAGGAACTACACGCCCTCTACGCCGAAGGCAAGCTCCGTCCCTACATCGGCGCCCGGTTTGCACTCGACGACGCCGCGGCCGCCTTACGTCACGTCGCCGAGCGCAAGGCCATTGGCAAGGTCGTCATCGACATCTAGGTCGTGCGCCTAGTCCAGAGCCGCCAGCGCGGCGCGGGTGTCGAGGTCGATGAACGCGGCCGAATACCGTTGCGCCAGCGCCAGACAGATGTCGGCGCCTTGCCACGCGTCGCCGCCGGAGAGCGTCGCCATCCAGATGGCCAGCCCGTGTGCGACCGACGCGCGGTACCGCAGCCACACTTCCTCGGCTGACGGGAGTTCGGCGGCGGGCAGAGTGAGCGCTGCGCGGTACTCATCGAGCAGGTCGCGTTCGGCCCGCCTGCGGTCCTCGATCGTCAGCGCCCCCTGCAGGAAATAGCCGAAATCCAGGGACCAGTTACCGCGTCGAGCCATCTGCCAGTCCAGGAACCCCACCTCGTCATCGGGCAGCACATAGGTGTTGCCGATGTGCGGATCGCCGTGCAGCAGGGTCGGGGCGGACGTCGAAGATCCAGTCAGGGTGCCGATGTAGCGGGCCCAGATGTCGACGAACAGGTCGGTGCCGCTGAGGCCGAGTATCTGAGAGGAGACGGTGTCGCCCAGTCGATCTCGGGCGATGTCGAGTGGCGCATGCTCGAGTCCTTCGAAGGCGACGAACGGCTCGAGCCAGTCCAGCGCCGGGTTCGCGGTCAGCCGCTCACCCCAGAACTGGCTGTGCATGCGCGCCAGTCCGCGGACGCCGTTGGCAACCTGCTCGACCGACATCGGCCGGGTGGAGTCGCGTGGGTCGGCGCCGCGCGCGACGACATCCTCCATGATCATCACAAAGTTCGAGCCGGGCTCGTCGATCAACGCGGCGTAGACGGTCGGATGGTCAAGCGGCAGCGACACACCCGAACTGAACAGCCTCGGCTCGTGGAACAGGCCGCTGGTGAGAGCGACGAGTTCGGCGTGGTCGGGGTCGACGGCCTTGGCGAACACCGTCTTCGGACCCGACCCCGTCGAATACTTCAGCGCCAGCCGCGCCCGGCGATTGGTGCCGTCGTCGCGCAGCGCGACGCTGACGTCCTCGACGGTGGCGCCCGGGAAGTGCTTCGCGAGCGCCGCCGTCATCCACCCCGGTGTGATCTCCTCCCAGCTGCGCGGAAGCGACAGCTCGGCAGCGGTCATCTGGGTGCCTACTTGAGGCAGCTGCCGCCGTCGACCGGCAGCGTCACCCCGGTGATGTAGCGGCTCTCGTCGGAGGCCAGGAACAGCACGGCGTTGGCAATGTCCTCGGGCTCGACCCAGCCGATCGGCAGCGTGTGCATCATCTGGCCGACGACCTTCATATCGTCGGGACCCGGATTCTCCAGGTCGGGACGGAACAGTTTCATGGTGCCCTCGTTCATGAACAACGGGGTGTTCACGTTGGTCGGGTGCACGGAGTTGACGCGGATGTTCTGGGCGCCGAGCTCGACGGCGAAGGTTCGCATCAGGCCCACCACACCGTGTTTCGCGGCAACGTAGTGGCCCGTGTGCGGGTAGGCCTTCAGGCCGCCGACCGAGCTGGTGAGGATGATCGAGCCACCGCGTCCACCGGCCAGGATGTGCGGCACGCCCGCCTTGACGGTCTTCCAGACGCCGGCGAGGTTGACGTCGATCATGTCGGTCCAGTCTTCTTCGCTGGTCTTGTCCAGCGTGGCACCGCCGTTGCCGATGCCGGCATTGGCAACGATGATGTCCAGCCGGCCGAGTTGCTCGACACCTGTGTCGACGGCGGACTTGAGTGCTTCGAAGTCGCGGGTGTCGACCTCGGCGGTGTAGATGCGTCGGTTGAGGCCCTTCACCAGATCGGCGGTCTCGGCAAGGTCTTCGGGCGTCGACAGTGGAATCTGCACGCTGTCGATCTGCTTGCAGATGTCGACGGCGATGATATCGGCGCCTTCCTGCGCCAGCCGTACGGCATGGGCGCGGCCCTGGCCGCGGGCGGCGCCGGTGATGAAAGCGACCTTGCCTTCAACGCGTCCGGTCATCGGTTACCTCAATTCGTTGTCGTAACAGGGGGTTTGGGTTCTATTTCGAGTTGACAAAGGTGGGCATGGTTTCCCAGCCGCGGACCGCGGTGGTCGGCGATGGGCGCGCGTTGGGCCAGTCGACCTCCCAGGTCGGGAATCTCTTGAGGATTTCCTCGAGCGCGATCCGGCCCTCCAGGCGTGCCAGCGCGTTACCCATGCAGAAGTGCGTTCCCGCTCCGAACGTCATGTGGGAGTGCAGCTCTCGGTGGATATCGAAGACGTCGCCGTCCGGCGGGAAGCGGCGATGGTCGCGGTTGGCGGCGCCCACCAGCATCAGCATCGCCGATCCCTCCGGCACCGTCTGACCGTAGTACTCGACGTCGCGCGTCACGTACCGGGCGATCTGCAGCGCCGGCGGTTCCCAGCGCAGGATCTCCTCGATCGCTTGCGGGATGAGGGCCGGGTCGGCGACCAACTCGGCGCGCTGGTCCGGATAGTCGGCGAGTGTCTTTCCGGCCCAACCGATCAAGCGTGTCGTGGTTTCGCTGCCCGCGGTGGCGATGACCGTCAGGTACATCAGCAGTTCCTCGCGGCGCAGTCGGCGACGGGTGCCGGTCTCGTCTTCGAACTCGGCGTTGAGCAGGTCGGTCATGATGTCGTCGGAGGGATGCTCGGTGCGGTAGTCGATGAATTCGGCGAACACCTCACCGCTGGCCATCAGGTCGACTGAGTCGCTCTGCAACGTCGCCTCACCGTGCTCGGTGACGCGGCGCTGGTCGGCTTCCGGTATGCCCAAGAGCATTCCGATGACCCGCATCGGCATCTGCGCGCCGAGATCGTTGACGAAGTCGAATTTGTCCGTGCCGGTCAACGGGTCCAGGCATCCGGCGGTGAACTCGCGGATCTGGGGTTCCAGCGCCTGCACCTTGCGCGGGGTGAACACCCGGGACAGCAGGTTGCGGTGGATGTTGTGGATCGGCGGATCCTCGAAAATCAGTGTGCCCGGGGGGATCTCCATCCCCGACTTGATGATCTCGAGCAACGCGCCGCGACCCGAGATGAAGGTCTGGTGGTCGATGACGGCCTTGTTGACATCCTCGAACCGGCTCAACGCGTAGAAGTCGTGTTTGGCGTTGTAGTACAGCGGGGCCTCTTCGCGCAGGCGCGCGAAGACCGCGTACGGGTTCATGTTGAGTTCGATGCTGTACGGGTCGTAGTACAACTCGTCCTGTTCCGCATCGTGCACGTCGGGATTTTCAGCGCTGATCGTCACCGGATCGCCTCTCGCCGGTCAGGTCGCGTAAGACAGTGGGCTGGCATTTGTCTCACAACTCTGGCATTCGTCATGAAGGAGTGTCAACAAGGGATTCAAATCGGAATATTTAAGCTCTTCGCTCAGAAGAATACGATTCTCTGCACCGCCTGTCAGGCGCCGTTCCGGGGCGCGGTGGGAGCGAGAACGCGATTCTCGCGCCAGAGGTGAGAACGGAGTTCTCCGCCTACTGGGCGGCAAATCCGTGCGAGACGAAGTCCCAGACCTCGTCGGCGGTGATCGGATGCGTGGTGCCGTCCTCGGCACCGTTGGACTGTGCCACGAACATGACCGTCTGCATGGTCATGGCCGCCATCCGCTTCGGGTTGATGCCCTCCCGCAGCTGGCCCGCCTCACCGGCCTCTTCCATCAGCTCGGTCAGCAGCGCGAGCAGCGGCGCGTGTGCGATCTTGACCTCGGCGGGGTGCGAGAGCAGGAGCCGAGGGGCGAAGTCGGTGAACAGCGGGCGCTTTGCCGTCGGGTCCGGACGCGAGGATTCGAAGAGCAACTGCACGGCGACCTTGAGTCGCTCGATCGGCTCGTCCTCGGTGGTGGTGGCGGCGCGGATCTGGTCTGCAGACCGACTCAGTGCGTCCTCGAAGAGGGCCAACAGCAGCTCGTGCTTACCGTCGAACTGCAGGTAGAAGCTGCGGAGCGACTGCCGCGAGCGGTCGACGACCTCTTGGACGGTGAAGTCGGTGCTGCCCTTTTCGATGATGATCGCCTGCGCGGCGTCCAGGAAGCGCTGCACGCGTTGCGCGGCCCGTAACTTCGCGGTTTTGATCGACCGTTCGACCGCGCGCTGCTTCCAGGCAGGCTCCTCGCTGGGGCTCGTCACCGGCGGCTCAGACGCCGGCCGGGTGGGGAGAACATGAACTGACTGTACCGGAGAACGTCTCGCCATTGCGGTCCTCGACCCCCTCGCGGCCAACGTGTCAGAGATTGTAACTTTCTCACGATGAGAATAGTATTCTCATTTTGGAGATAACAATAGTCCTACCAAAGATTTGATCCGGCGGGAGTCCCGTGCAGCTCACCTTCGATGCTGATGTCGAGGCGTTCCGCGCCGAATTCAACGCCTTCCTCGACGAACAGCTTCCCTCCGATGCCGTCGCCCGGGAGCGGTCGCGGTCCAGCAGCGACGTGCCGGGCTGGGCCCGCGACTGGCAACGGCTGATGTTCGACAACGGATGGCTGCTGCCGGGCTACCCGCCGGAGTTCGGCGGGCGCAACGCGACGATCCTGCAGCAGTACGTCCATCAGGAGGAGCTGGCGCGCCGGCGGGTGTATCTGACCTACAACGTGCAGGGCGTCGGGATCATCTCGGCATCGCTGATCTCGTTCGGGACACCCGAACAGCAGCAGCGCTGGGCGGTGCCGATCCTGCGCGCGGAGATCACCGCGTCGCTCGGGATGAGTGAACCGGGCGCCGGATCGGACCTGGCGTCTCTGCGCACCACCGCGGTGCGCGACGGGGACCATTTCGTCGTCAACGGGCAGAAGGTGTGGACCTCGGGGGCACACGACGCCGACGTCCTGCTGACTTTCGTTCGTAGCGATCCGAAAGCGCCCAAGCACAAGGGCATCAGCGTGCTGATGATCCCGACGGACCTCCCGGGCGTGGTGCGGCGGCCGTTCGCGTCGCTGTGCGGCACCGACGACCTGGATTTCAACGAGGTCTTCTTCAACGACGTCCGGGTGCCCGCCGAGAACCTGGTGGGACCGTTGAACGAGGGTTGGCGGGTCGCCAACGGCTCGCTCGGGCACGAGCGAAACATGCTGTGGCTCAGCTATGCGGACCGCCTGCAAGAGCTGGTCGAGGATTACCGTCCCACCTCGGCCCTTGATCGTGACCGGTATGCCGGGCTGGTGATGGACAACCAGGCGCTGCGCCTTCTCGGCTCGGTGGCACTCGCCCGTGCCGCGCGTGGCGACGAGGACGCGGCCGCGCTGTCGGTGCTCAAACTGTTCGGTTCAGAGGCGTCGCAGTCAGCGGCGGAGTACGCGCTGGCCGCCGCGGGAACGGACGCGCTGCCCGCACCGAACTTTTCGGGCCCATACAGCGCACAGCATCTGGAGCTGTACCGGTGCGGGTGGTTCGAGCGGTACGTCCGCACATTCGGCGGCACCATCGCCGGTGGCACCTCGGAGATCCAACGCAACATCATCGCCCAGCGGTTGCTGGGACTGCCTCGAAACTAGAAGGACTGCAACATGTACATCGAGTACGAGGTCGCCGATCGCATCGCGACCATCACCCTGAACCGGCCCGAGGCCGCCAACGCGCAGAACCCGGAACTGCTCGACGAACTCGACGGGGCATGGACCCGCGCGGCCGAGGACCCCGAGGTGTCGGTGATCGTGTTGCGTGCCAACGGGAAGCACTTCTCGGCCGGACACGACCTGCGCGGCGGCGGACCGGTACCGGACAAGATCACGCTGGAGTTCATCATCGAGCACGAGGCCAAGCGCTATCTGGAGTACACGCTGCGCTGGCGCAACGTGCCCAAGCCGTCGATCGCCGCGGTGCAGGGCCGGTGTATCTCCGGAGGGCTGCTGCTGTGCTGGCCGTGCGATCTGATCATCGCCGCCGACGACGCCCAGTTCTCGGACCCGGTGGTGCTGATGGGCATCGGCGGCGTCGAATACCACGGCCACACTTGGGAACTCGGACCGCGGAAGGCCAAGGAGATCCTGTTCACCGGCCGCGCGATGACGGCCGAGGAGGTCGCGGCCACCGGCATGGTGAACAAGGTGGTGCCTCGCGATCAGCTCGACTCGGAGACTAGGGCGATGGCCGAGCAGATCGCCAAGATGTCACCGTTCGCGCTGCGCCAAGCCAAGCGTGCCGTGAACCAGACGCTCGACGTGCAGGGGTTCTACGCCGCCATCCAGTCGGTGTTCGACATCCACCAGACCGGCCACGGCAACGCGCTCAGTGTCGGCGGATGGCCGGTGCTGGTGAACCTCGACGAGATGAAAGCCAGCATCCAGTAATCTTTTGTGCCGCGAGCGTGCGTGTTTGCACACAACATGCCGCCAGTTTTCGTCACTTTGCGCGCGCTCACGCGGCGCGAGCGTGACGAAGTTGTCGATCGACCCTCGCTACGAGATCCGCTGGCCGGTGTCGCACATCGTCGAAGACGATCGCGATGACGGTCCAGCCGACGTCCTGCAAGGCGAGTTGACGCCGACGGTCGTTGCGCAACACGTCGGGTTCGGTGTGCCAATCGATGCCGTCATACTCGACCGCGACGCCGAAATCGGGCCATGCGAAGTCGAGACGTCGTAGCTGTCCGTTGCCGTCGACAACCTCGTACTGCAGTTCGGGCATCGGCAAGCCACCGTCGATCATCGCAAGTCGCGCTTCACTTTCCATCGGCGACTCGGCGCGCGCGTCGGCGAGAGGCAGAAGGTCGCGCACCGCGACGATGCCGCGCCGACCGGCCTGTCGAATTGCCGCGCGCCACAACTCCGCCCGGTTGCAGGTGCCTGAGCGGAGCGCGGCGTCGAGCGTTGCTAGCGCACGCGGCCGACGCAAGGTGGGGGCCACTTCGATCGCGGTCCACGCCGGGGACGTGGCGAGCCGCCCGGCGGCCTGCACCAGCGACGCGCCGTCGCGGCGGTGCACGACCAGACCGTCTGCCTTGCGCAACTGGTGACCGGGCGGATTGAGGACGTGAAGTTCGTCGGGTTCCTCGGTGTCGAAGCCGAACAAAGCGGCCGCGGTCGACAGGCATACCGGGACCGTTGTGCCACACGAGAGGTCCAGGCCCCGCAACCGCATCTCGTCGGTCGGCTCGCCCAGACAGTAGATCCCGTGCCAGAGTCGCTCGAGATACTTGGCTTTCAGTACCGATTCGAACGTGTATCGAGGAATGATCGCCAGGATCTGGCCGCTGGTCGCCACTCCACCTTGCTCGTCGAACAACTGCCTCAGGGCGGTATCCATGACGGCAATCGTCGCGCCGACGCGTCAACACCTCGGGCGCGAAGAATGCCGTCTGTGGATGAATCTGATGTTGTGCACCGTCGCGGCTGCACGACCGTGCGCAAAGCGTCGAAATTCCGCGGCGTGTCGTGTGCAGACACGCACGCTCGCGGCAAAGGGAGCTAGAGGTGGGCCAGTCTCGGGACGGAGCCTCTGGCCCGCAGGCCGGCTCCGGCTCTCTTGGTGAGTTCGCGTGAGCTACCGAGCAATCCGTCGAGCACGAGGACTCGTTTGACGTGCCGGTGCAGATCGTGTTCGGCGGTGAAGCCGATGCCGCCGAGCACCTGCTGGCAGTGCTTGGCCGCCGTCATCGCCGCCTTGCCCGCCGCCGCCTTGGCCAACATCGCAGTGAGGTCCGCACTTTCCGTACCGGGTAGGCCCAGCGTCGCCTCTGCGCCTTCGATCGCCACGAGCGTCTCGGCCAGCCGGTGCCGGATCGCCTGGAACGACGCGATCGGCTTACCGAACTGGACGCGATCCAGTGCGTGCTGACGGGCCAGCGCCAGCATGCCCCTAGCCGAACCGACCAGCCACCAGCCCACCGCGCGACGGGCCTCGCCCATCCGCATCAACTCGCCGTCAGGCACGCGGCGCAGCGGCAGGTCACCCAGCGTCGGCTCGGTGTTGGCCGCGCGCTCCCACACCACCCAGCCACCGCCGGTGTACGGCATCGGCGGTGTGCCGCCGGGCAGTCCGCCGATGGTCTCCAGCAGCACATCGTTGAGAACAGAAGCGTGCGAACCGGTTTCACCCAGCAGCCGGAACACTAGCGGAATCGCCTGGTCGGGCGTGTCGGCCAGCATCTCGGCCCAGCCGAGTTCCGCGAGTGCCGCGTCCAACTCCGCCCCGGAGACCGACAGCATCGTCTTGCGCAGGGTGTCCTCGAGCATCGCCAGTGATTCGGCGTCCAAACCGGATTCCACTCCTCACTCCTTACCGAGATCGAGCAGGCGACGGGCGATGATGTTGCGTTGCACCTCGGCGGTTCCGCCGTAGATGCTCGCCGCCCGCGAATACAGGTACTCGGTCCGCCACGTGTTGTCTTCGAGTTCGATGCGCCCGGGCAGCAGATCACGGACGGTGTCGAAGAGCCGCTGTTCGGCGCCGGCCAGCAGCACCTTGTCGATCGACGTGTCCGCACCGAGCTTCTGTCCCTCGCCCAGCCGGTGCTGGGTGGCGCGCGAACGGCAACGCACTGTGTGCAGCGCGAGGTACACCTCGCCGAGGTCGGAATCCGACGCGGTGCCAAGGCCTTTGACTTCGTTGACGAGATCGTCGAAGCGCGAGTACAGGTAGGCGATGCGCTGCCAGAAGCAGGTGGAACGCTCGTAGGGGAGCAGGTCCATCGCCAGTTTCCACCCGTCGCCGGGATTGCCCAGCATGCGGTCCGCAGGCACCACGACGTCGTCGAAGTACACCTCGCAGAACTCGTCGACGTCGTGCATGGTGCGCAGCGGCCGAACGGAGACGCCCGGCGAATCCAGGTCGACGAAGAACGCGGTGATCGCCTCGTGATTGGGTGTGTTCGGGTCACCGGTGCGGGTGAGCAGAATGCACCTCGTGGCGTACTGCGCGAAGCTGGTCCACACCTTCTGGCCGTTGACCACCCAGTTGTCACCCTGGGGCACAGCGCGGGTCGTCAACGACGCCAGATCACTGCCCGAACCGGGTTCGGAAAAGCCTTGGCACCATGACTCTTGGCCCGACAGCAACCGCGGCACCATCTCGGCGGCCAGTTCGGGCCGCGCGTAATCGATCATGGTCGGTGTCAGCACGTCGAGCATCGAGTACGGGCCCGGATGGTCGAGACCGCGTCCGACAACCTCCTCGCCGACGATGGCGCGAAGGATGTCGGGGCCGCCCAACCCGCCGGCCGACTCCGGCCAGCCGTAGCGCATCCAGTCGGCGTCGTACAGCGCCTTGAGCACTCGCAGGTGCTGGGCTTGATGCGCGTCGAGCGAGTCGTCGTCGGCGGGCGAGGTCAGGTCGTTGGCGTCGAGCCATTCCCGCAGCGCCGTGCGGAATGCCGCGGGCTCGAAGAGCTCTGTCATCCTGCTTCCGGCCTTCCGATCGCATGTGGGCGGCCGGAGTCGTGGTCACCGCTGCGCCGAATGAACGTCATGGCACGGGTTTTCAACCGCCAGCCCTCATCGGTGCGTACGTAGGTGTCGTTGTAGTAACCGATGCGCATGTCGTGCTTGGAATGCTCGATGAAACACAGCGGCTGAGTGCCCGACGCCTTGTCGGCGTCGTCGGGGTCGAGATGCACCAGCGACGTGCCGGTCATGAACAGGCCCTTGGGTGCGGCCTCGACGAGCTCGGGGAACCGGTTGAGCGTGTAGGTGGAGCCGAACGCGCTGTACGTCCCGTCGGGGGTGAACACCGATGTCAGGCCCTCGATGTCGCCCTGGGTGATGGTGACGGCGTACTTGGCCAGCAGCTGCTGGATCTCGACGAGATCGTCAGTTCGAGTCATGTCGGAAGACCTTACCGCCCTTCATTACAAACTTGACATCCCGTGTAACCCCGATGTCGGCGAGGGGATCACCGGGGACCGCGATGATGTCCGCGAGGTACCCCTCGGCGATGCGGCCCAGGTCGGTTCTGTCGATCAGATCGGCGGCGACGACGGTGGCCGCGCGCAGCACGGCGGCGGGTGGCATGCCCCAGTCCACCAACGTGACGAGCTCGTCGGCGTTCTTGCCGTGCGGAATGGCCGGGGCGTCGGTGCCGACCGCGATCTTCACGCCCGCTTCGTATGCGGCTTTGATCGACGTACGCGCCTTGGGGAACATCTCGGCGGCCTTGTCCTGCAGCGCTTTCGGAGCCCGGGACACATCCATGGCCTCGGCGAGGCGACGCGTGGTCACCAGAAATCGGTCGTTGTCGACGAGCATCTGGATGGCTTCGTCGTCCATCAGGAAGCCGTGCTCGATACAGTCGATACCGCATGCGACGGCGTGCTTGACCGCCTCGGCTCCGTGGGTGTGCGCGGCCACCTTCAGCCCACGTCGGTGTGCCTCGTCGACGATCGCCCGTAGTTCCTCGTCCGAATAGTGTTGTGCGCCAGCCTCTCCGGTCAGCGACATCACACCGCCGGACACGCAGACCTTGATCAGCTGCGCGCCGTGCTTGATCTGGTAGCGCACCGCCTTGCGAATCTCGTCGACACCGTTGGCGATGCCCTCCTCGACCGTCAGTTCCAGCGCGCCGGGCATGAACGCGGCGAACATCGTCGGATCGAGGTGGCCTCCGGTCGGGGTGATCGCGTGGCCCGCCGGGACCACCCGCGGACCATCGATCCAGCCAGCGTCGATCGCCTTGCCCAGCGCGACGTCGAGCAGGTACCCGCCGGTCTTGACGAACAACCCGAGGTTGCGAACCGTGGTGAAACCCGCCCGCAAGGTGCGCCGGGCATTGCCGACGGCCCGCAGCACCCGCGTCGCGGGGTCGTCCTGGACCTGGGACAGGCCCGGGTTCTCGCCCCGGCCGCCCATCAGGAGATTGACCTCCATGTCCATCAGGCCGGGCAGCAGGATGGCATCACCGAGGTCGATGACATCGCCCTCGGCCGCGCCGCCGACGGCTGCTGAATTGTCGGCGCCGCCGACGCCGATAATCCGGTCGTCGTCGATCCGGACGATTCCCGGCCGGACGATCTCGCCGGCGTCGACGTCGAGCAGACCCGCGGCTTTGAGGGTCAGCATCGATGAGCCGGTTGCGTGAAGGGCATCTGCACCGTCAGACCACCGGCTCCCTGATGCAGGTGATGTAGGTGGCTCCGCTGTCGAGCACGCGCGGCTGCTTCCACACCTCGATCGGGAACGACACGTTGACCAGCGACTGCATCATGTGGATGAGAGCCTTTGCGTCATCGGGCATTCCGTCCAGCGGGAAGCGGGCGTCGCAGTACTCCATGACGGCCTCGAGGCGCTCCATGCCGGCGTCGTAGAACTCCTGCATCTCCTCCATCGTCGAGGACAGGCGCTTCTGGTAGCGCTCCTCTTCGTTGGGCAGGCACCAGTCGGTGAACCGCTCCAGGTCGGCGAATTCTTCCGGCAGCTTAGGCATTGATCGCGTCCTTCTCGCTCGCGGTTGCGGCGGCCTGTCCGTTGGTGAGGCCCTTTTCCTTCTTGTAGGCGTTCACGTGGTCCCACGCGGTCTTGTGCAGGTGACGCAGCAGCACCTCCTGGTCGCACAACGGGAAGTCCTTGACGACACGGGTGTTGATCATCGTCTGGGTGGCTTCGAGGGTGTTGGCGTCCTGGAACGCGTACTCCTTGAACGTCACGGCCGCAAGCTCGTGGGCGAGTCGCTCGCGCGTGTTCGTCGCGGGCACGAAGTACAGGGTGCACTCGAAGATGTGCTTGTCCACGTCGGTGGGCCAGTAGTGGTAGGTCAGGTACCAGCCCGGCGCCCACAGCAGCAGCGTGAAGTTCGGGAAGAACTCGAAGGAGTCCTGACCCCAGGCGTGGTGCCGCGACGGGTTGACCGCGGGCGGAAGTTCTTCGGGCAGAATGCCCTTGATCTTCGGCCGGTCCCACGGACCGAACAGACCGCTGTGCAGGATCCGTTCGATGGGCTTGACCATGTTTATGTCCTTCGGCGGGCTCATCCCGCCCCACGAGGACACCATGGAGTGCCTGCCCTTGATGTCGTAGGCCAGTGCCTCGAAGCCGTAGCTGGCCAGCTTCTCGGCCTCCTCTTTGACCGCCTGCTTCATGTGCAGGATCGGCGCGTGATAGAACTCGACGAACGCGTCGATGAACAGCTTCCAGTTCGAGTTGACCTCGGCCCGATAGGAATACGTCTCGGTCATCTCGTGGAAGGGATAACCCTCCAGCCCCTTGGCGAAGTCCCCCAGGTACTCGGTGAGTGGTTCGGCGTCGTCGTCGAAGTTGATGAAGATGAAGCCTTCCCACACTTCGCAGCGCACCGGCACCAACCCGTAGTCGGCCTTGTCGACGTCGAAGAACTCGCCCTCCTGCTGGATGAAGGTCAGATCACCCTTGAGGTTGTAGCGCCAGGCGTGGTACTTGCAGGTGAACTGGCGGCACGTGCCCGAGACCTCTTCGCCGGGGTAGTCGTTCCATACCAGCTTGTTTCCGCGATGGCGGCACATGTTGTGGAATGCGCGCACCTCGTCGCCGTCCTTGACGATGATCACCGAGGTGCCCGCACCGGCCGACGGCATCTCGCGCGTGAAGTAGCTGCCCTTCTTGGGAAGCCGCTCCACTCGTCCCACGTTGAGCCAGCATTTGCGGAAGATGGCCTGCTGCTCGAGCTTCCACTGTTCCGGGTCGATCGAATCGGTGTAATCGACCGGCGCGGTGCCCAACTCGGGCCAGTGCTCGGTCCAGCTACCCTCTTCTGGTTTCGGGAAAAATGCCACGGTGTCTACCTCTCTGCGAGATTTTCGGAGTCTGGTTCTACGCCGAAAGTGTTGATGGCCATGGCCAGTGCGCCATAGCAGCCGATGGTGAAGACGAGGTCCATCAGCTGACGTTCCTCGAGGTGTTCGGACAGGGCGGCCCACGTCGCGTCGGAGACATTGGCGCTGTCCTGAAGTTCGTCGACCGCACGCAGTACGGCCCGGTCGAGCTCATCTGACGCCTCACCGCGTTGGACGGCGTCGATGACCTCGTCCGTCAGGCCCTCGTCGCGGCCCATCTCGACGTGGTGGCGCCACTCGTACTCGCACGTGGTCAGATGCGCGACGCGTAGGACCGCCAACTCGCGCAGCCGCGGCGGCAGCGTCGACCCGTACAGCAGGTGGAAGTTGAACCGCAGGAAGGCGCGGGTCAACTTCGGATGGCGGACCATCGTCGCCAGCAGGTTGCCCGCCCGCTCGGGGTTGCGCCGTTCGGGAGACATGCTCGACAGGGCCTGCTCGACGGATTCGTCCCACTCTGCTGCGGGCAGCGGCGGCACGCGCAAGGCGTCTCCTTCCTGTGTGCTCTCGGTGATGAGAATCAGGTTCTCATATTTCGCCAATAGATTTCCACCTTTCTTGCCGATGGTCAACGTTCGAGGCCATCGGTGGTGGTCACACGGGTGCCCCGCAGGGTCTAACTGCCCTGACAGGAGGCCATAGGGTGGCTTTCGGACATTGATTCTCGTAGGGTGAGAAGATAGTTTCCTCACACTGAGCACAGTCCGGATAGTTAGCCTCGGGGGACGCGACGAAAGGAACGGGCATGAACAAGGACGACATGATCTTGATCAGCGTTGATGATCACATCGTCGAACCGCCCGATATGTTCAAAAACCACCTGCCCAAGAAGTACATCGACGAGGCGCCGCGGTTGGTGCACAACCCCGATGGTTCGGACACCTGGCAGTTCCGCGACACGGTGATTCCGAATGTGGCGCTCAATGCGGTGGCGGGCCGGCCGAAGGAAGAGTACGGCTTGGAGCCGCAGGGGCTCGACGAGATTCGGCCCGGCTGCTGGCAGGTCGACGAGCGGGTCAAAGATATGAACGCCGGCGGCATCTTGGGGTCGATGTGCTTTCCGTCGTTTCCCGGCTTTGCGGGCCGGTTGTTCGCCACTGAGGATCAGGAGTTCTCGCTGGCGCTGGTGAAGGCCTACAACGACTGGCATGTCGAGGAGTGGTGCGGGGCTTATCCGGCGCGGTTCATCCCGATGACGCTGCCGGTGATCTGGGATCCGACCGAGTGTGCCAACGAGATCCGGCGCAACGCCGAGCGGGGTGTGCATTCGTTGACGTTCACCGAGAACCCGGCGGCGATGGGATATCCGAGTTTCCACGATTTCGAGCATTGGAAGCCGATGTGGGACGCGTTGGTCGACACCGAGACCGTGCTCAACGTGCACATCGGTTCGTCGGGGCGGTTGGCGATCACCGCTCCGGATGCGCCGATGGATGTGATGATCACGCTGCAGCCGATGAACATCGTGCAAGCCGCGGCCGATCTGTTGTGGTCGCGTCCGATCAAGGAGTATCCGACGCTGCGGATCGCGTTGAGCGAGGGCGGCACGGGGTGGATTCCGTATTTCCTGGAGCGGGTGGATCGCACCTATGAGATGCACTCGACGTGGACAGGTCAGGACTTCGGGGGCAAGTTGCCCAGTGAGGTGTTCCGCGAGCACTTCCTGACCTGTTTCATCGCCGATCCGGTCGGGGTGGCCACCCGCAACGCGATCGGGATCGACAACATCTGCTGGGAGGCCGACTACCCGCACAGCGATTCGATGTGGCCCGGCGCGCCCGAGCAGCTCAACGAGGTGCTCACCGCCAACAACGTGCCCGACGACGAGATCAACAAGATGACGTTCGAGAACGCGATGCGCTGGTATCACTGGGATCCGTTCACCCACATCACCCGCGAACAAGCCACCGTGGGTGCCCTGCGCAAAGCCGCCGAGGGCCACGACGTCTCGATCCAGGCCCTGTCGAAGAAGGAAAAGACCGGCGCGTCGTTCGCCGACTTCGCGGCCAGCGCCAAGCAGGTGACGGGCAACAAGGACTAAAGAGGTCTGCAAGTATCGGAAGTTCCGGCCGCGGGGCCGGAAGGAGCGTCTTCCAGTGCGCCGGTGCGGAAGTTGCCTTCACGCGCCGGCGCACTGCTCTGCGAGACGATGACAAGAGGAGAACCACCGTGCCCGGCGGGATGAGTTTCGAGCTGACCGAGGACCAGGAGCTGATCCGCAAGTCCGTCCGTGAGTTGGCGAGCAAGTTCGACGACCACTACTGGATGGAAAAGGACCTCGCCCACGAGTTCCCGCGGGAGTTCTACGACGCGATCGCCAAGGGCGGCTGGCTCGGGATGACCATCCCCGAGGAGTACGGCGGGCACGGCCTGGGCATCACCGAGGCAACGTTGTTGCTCGAGGAGGTGTCGCGCTCCGGGGCCGCGATGAACGGCGCCAGCGCCATCCATCTGTCGATCTTCGGGATGCAGCCCGTCGTCAAGCACGGCTCCGATGAGCTCAAGGCCGAGACGCTGCCGCGGATCGTCAACGGCGATCTGCACGTCTGCTTCGGCGTCACCGAACCCGGTGCGGGCCTGGACACCTCGCGCATCACCACCTTCGCCAAGCGCGAAGGCGACAAGTACCGGGTCAACGGGCGCAAGGTGTGGATCTCCAAAGCGCTGGAGTCCGAGAAGATCCTGCTGCTGACTCGGACCACCCCCTTCGACGAGGTCACCAAGAAGACCGACGGCATGACGCTGTTCCTCACCGACCTCGACCCCGACCGCGTCGACATCCGGCCCATCAAGAAGATGGGGCGCAACGCGGTCAGCTCCAACGAGGTGTTCATCGACGACCTGATGGTGCCCGTCGCGCACCGGGTCGGCGAAGAAGGCAAGGGCTTCAAGTACATCCTGGACGGCCTCAACCCCGAGCGGATGCTGATCGCGGCCGAGGCGCTGGGCATCGGCCGGGTCGCGCTGGAGAAGGCCGTGAAGTACGGCAACGAGCGGCATGTGTTCAACCGGCCGATCGGGATGAACCAGGGCCTGCAGTTCCCGCTGGCCGACTCCCTTGCCCGCCTCGATGCGGCCGAGTTGGTGCTGCGCAAGGCCACCTGGCTCTACGACAACGGCAAAGCGTGTGGGCGCGAAGCCAATACGGCCAAGTACCTGTGTGCTGACGCCGGTTTCGGCGCGGCCGACCGGGCCCTGCAATTGCACGGCGGAATGGGTTACTCGGAGGAGTATCACGTCTCCCGCTACTTCCGCGAGTCGCGGCTGATGAAGATCGCACCCGTGAGCCAGGAGATGATCCTGAACTTCCTCGGCGAGCACGTTCTCGGGCTGCCGCGCAGCTACTGACGATGGAGTCCTGACTAATGGTCAACTATTTCGACTTGTCGGGCCGTTCGGCGCTGGTAACCGGTGCCGCCGGCGGTATCGGCTCGGCGGTCGCGCAGGCCCTGGCCCACGCGGGCGCCGCGGTGCTCGTCACCGACATCGACAAAGATGCCGCAGCTGCGGTGGCACAACGCATTTCAGCCGGCGGTGGGCGCGCCGAGGCCACCGCGCTCGACGTCGCCGATCGGGACTCCGCCGATGCCGCTGCCGCACAGGCGGCCGCTCTGGCCGACGGTGCCCTGCACATCCTGATCAACAACGCGGGCGTGACCAAGCCGGCGATGTTCGAGAAGACGACGCAAGAGTCGTTCCGCCTGTTGTTCGACATCCACGTGATGGGCGCGTTCAACGTCACCCAGGCCGCGCGGCCGCACATCCCGACCGACGGCACCGGTCGCATCGTCAACGTCACTTCGGCGGCCGGCCTGACGGGCACGCTCGGCCAGGTCAACTACTCGGCGGCCAAGGCGGGCATCATCGGATTCACCAAATCCCTTGCCCGCGAACTGGCGACCAAGAAGATCGTGGTCAACGCGCTGGCGCCGCTGGCAGCGACCCCGATGACCGAGACCATCCGCACCAATGAGAAGTTCTCGGCGAACATGATGAACCGCATTCCGATGAAACGGTGGGCGAACCCGGAGGAGGTCGCCGGCGCGTTCGTGTTCATGGCGTCCGACGCCGCGTCCTACATCACCGGACAGGTGCTGCCGGTCGACGGCGGAATGGTGATGTGAGCGCCGCAGCGCCACTGAGCGGCGTCACGGTCGTCGCGATGGAACAGGCCGTCGCCGCACCGATGTGCACCCGGGTGCTCGCCGACTTCGGCGCCCGCGTGATCAAGGTGGAGAACCCCAAGGGGGGTGATTTCGCCCGTGACTACGACGACGTGGTCAACGGCCCCGGTGGGCTGGCCGCACACTTCGTCTGGTGCAACCGCGGTAAGGAGTCGGTGACGCTGAACACCAAGGCGCCCGAGGGTATGGACCTTCTGCACCGCCTGCTGGATCGGGCGGACGCGTTCGTGTCCAACCTCGCGCCGGGAGCCACCGCGCGGATGGGCCTGGCCCCGGCCGACCTTGCGGCCCGTCACCCCAACGTGATCCCCGTCGAGATCGACGGGTACGGCCCTGGTGGTCCCATCTCCCACAAACGGGCCTACGACCTTCTCGTGCAGGCGGAGTCGGGATCGTGCGCGGTCACCGGCTATCCGGGAATGCCGGCCAAACCGGGACCCGCGATGGCCGACTTCTCGACGGGCCTGTATGCGGCGATCTCCATCCTGGCGCTGCTGGTCGGACGAGCCAGGGGCGATGTCGGGGCCGCGAGTCCGTCTGTCGCGCTGAGCCTGTTCGACGTGATGACCGACGTGATGGGTTATCAGTTGACCTACACCCAGCATTCGGGCATCGACCAGGAACCGCTCGGCGTCGGCTCACCGGCGGTCGCGCCCTATGGGGCGTTTCCGACGCGCGACGGGCAGACGGTGGTGCTGGGCACCACCAACGACCGGGAATGGCAGCGGGTGGCCCGCGAGATCATCGACCGTCCCGACCTCGCCGAGGATCCCCGCTTCGCCACCAACCCCGACCGGTGTGCCCACCGCGAGATCCTCGAGGAGGCCATCGGATCCTGGTGTGCTCAACGTGATCTCGCCGAAATTCAGAAGATCGCCGACGACGCCGGAATCGGTAACTCGCGATACAACGTGCCCAGCGAGGTCGTCGTGCACCCCCACCTCACCGCTCGGGACCGGTGGCGCACCGTCGCCACGCCCAAGGGAGACATCCGCGCGCTGCGCCCGCCGCCGGTGATCACCGACTTCGAACAGCCGATGGGGGCGGTGCCCGGTCTGGGCGAGCACACCGACACCGTCCTCGGCGAATTAGGCCTCACGGCAGAAGATCTCGCGCGGTTGCGCGCAGACGGCGTGATCGGACCCGCGTACTCGTGAGCGATGACGTGCTGTTGACCTCCGACAGCGACGGTGTGCGGACCCTGACGCTGAACCGGCCGGACCGCAAGAACGCGATCAACGCGCAGCTGTGGGAGAAACTGGCCGATGCGCTGCGGGCGGCCGCCCGCGACACCGCGCTGCGCGCATTGGTCATCACCGGGGCGGGTGGGGCGTTCTGCTCGGGCGCCGACATCGGCGTACCCGAGGACATCCACCCGCGGCACAAGCTGCGTCGGCTCACCGACGTCGCGCTGGCGCTGCACGAACTGTCCGTGCCCACCATCGCCAAGGTGACCGGGGTTGCGGTCGGGGCGGGCTGGAACCTGGCGTTGGGCTGTGACTTCGTGGTGGCGACACCGGAAGCCCGGTTCTGCCAGATCTTTTCGAAGCGCGGCCTGTCGGTCGACCTCGGCGGTTCATGGCTGCTGCCCAAGATGGTGGGTCTGCAGCAAGCGAAGCGCCTGGTGCTGCTGGCCGACATGATCGACGCCGAGGAGGCCCACACGCTGGGCTTGGTCACCTGGGTGAAGCCCACGGACAAGATCGACGGCTTCGTCGCGGATCTGGCGGCGCGCCTTGCAGCGGGCCCACCGGTTGCGTTGGCGCAGAGCAAGGCGCTGCTCAACGACGGGGCCAACGCCACGCTGCGGGAGGCGCTAACCAACGAGGCCCGCGCCCAACCGGGCAACTTCGCCACCGCGGATTCGACGGAGGCCTATGCCGCGTTCGCCGGGAAACGCGAGGCCGTATTTACTGGTCGATGGGCGCTCGGGCCCGGATCGGAGAAGAACAATGCGTGAAACCGTAATCGTGGAGGCCGTGCGCACGCCGGTCGGCAAGCGCAACGGCGGACTGTCGGAGATGCATGCCGCCGACCTGTCCGCGATCGTGCTCAACGCGCTGGTGGAGCGTGCGGGTATCGATCCCGACATCGTCGACGACGTGGTGTGGGGTTGCGTCTCTCAGGTCGGCGACCAGTCCAGCAACATCGGCCGCTATGCGGCGCTGGCGGCGGGCTGGCCCGAAACCATCCCCGGCACCACGGTCAATCGCGCCTGCGGATCCAGCCAGCAGGCGCTCGATTTCGCTGTCCACGCGGTGATGTCGGGTCAGCAGGACGTCGTGGTCGCCGGAGGGGTGGAGGTGATGAGCCGGGTGCCGCTCGGCTCGGCGCGCGCCACCGGTATGCCGTACGGCCCCAAAGTCCTGGAGCGCTACGCCGATTTCTCCTTCAACCAGGGCATCTCGGCGGAGCTGATCGCCCAGAAGTGGGGCTTCTCGCGCACCCGGCTCGACGAGTACTCGGTGCGCTCACATGAATTGGCTGCCGCCGCGCAGGACAAGGGTGCGTTCGAATCGCAGATCATGCCGGTGTTCACCGACGGTGAGCCCGTCGTCGCCGACGAAGGCGTGCGGCGGGGGAGCACGGTCGAGAAGCTCGCGGGGCTCAAGCCGGCGTTCAAGGACGACGGCGTCATCCACGCGGGTAACTCGTCACAGATCTCCGACGGTGCCGCAGCACTGCTGGTGATGGCCGCCGACAACGCCGTGGCGCTGGGCCTGAACCCGATCGCGCGCTACCGCGCTGGTGCGGTCACCGGCGCCGACCCGGTGCTGATGCTGACCGGTCCGATCCCGGCGACGGAGAAGGTTCTACACAAGGCCGGAGTAGCCCTCGACGAGGTCGGTGTGTTCGAGGTGAATGAGGCGTTTGCGCCGGTGCCGCTGGCATGGCTGGCCGAGACCGGCGCCGACGAAAACAAACTCAACCCGCTCGGCGGGGCAATCGCATTGGGACATCCACTCGGGGCTTCGGGCGCGGTGCTGATGACGCGGATGCTCAACCACATGCGCGACAACGGTATTCGGTTCGGTCTGCAGACCATGTGTGAGGGCGGCGGAACCGCCAACGCGACGTTGGTCGAACTCATCGCGTAGCGACCATCGCCTAGCGGCTTGATAGAACCCATCGCTGGCGATGGTGCCCCAACACGTCGCCTGACCTCACGGGAGGACCCGCGTGCAGAGAAACCTGTTCACCGACGACCATGAGGCGTTCCGCGAACTGGCCCGTGACTTCGTCGAAAAGGAAGTGGTCCCGCACTATCCCGAGTGGGAGAAGGGCGGCCGCATGCCCCGCGAGGTTTTCAAACAGATGGGGTCGCTGGGCATGCTCGGCATGGCCATCCCTGAGGAGTACGGGGGAGGTGGTACCTCCGACTATCGCTACAACGTTGTGCTGCAAGAGGAGGCGGCGCGCGCACTGGTCACGCTGTCGACCGTGCGCACGCAGCTCGAGGTGATCCTCCCGTACTTCCTGCACTATGCCAACGAGGAGCAACGGAAGCGGTGGTTTCCCGGACTCGCCGCCGGTGAGCTGCTGACCGCCATCGCGATGACGGAACCGGGCACCGGATCCGATCTCGCCGGTGTGCGCACCACCGCGGTCCGCGACGGCGACGACTGGATTCTCAACGGCGCCAAGACGTTCATCACCGGGGGTATGCAGGCTGACCTGGTGATCGTGGTGGCGCGGACCTCGACCGATCCCGACAACCGGCGCAAGGGGCTCACACTGTTCGTCGTCGAGGACGGAATGCCCGGGTTCACCCGAGGCCGCGAGCTGGAGAAAATGGGCTGCAAGGTCCAGGACACCGCCGAACTCTCATTCGTCGACGTCCGCGTGCCGGCGGCCAACATGCTGGGCGCAGAAGGGGAGGCCTTCAGCTACCTCGGCCACAATCTGCCCCAGGAGCGGCTCACCGTCGCGGTCGGATCGGTCGCGCAGGCGCGCTCGGCGATCGCGGCTGCCATCGAGTACACCAAGAGCCGCAAGGCATTCGGGACTCCGGTGGCGTCATTCCAGAATACGAAGTTCGAATTGGCGGCCTGCTCGGCGGAGGTCGAGGCCGCACAGGCGATGCTGGATCGCGCGGTGGCCCTGCACGTCGACGGCGAGTTGTCGGGCGCGGATGCGGCCCGCGTGAAGCTGTTCTGCACCGAGATGCAGCAGCGTGTCGTGGACCGCTGTCTGCAGTTGTTCGGCGGCTACGGCTACATGATGGAGTATCCGATCGCGCGGTTGTACACCGACGCCCGCGTTGCGCGCATCTATGCCGGCACCAGTGAGGTGATGAAGGTGATCATCGCCAAGTCGCTCGGCCTTTAGCGATTTCGGTGCACTTCGGGTCGCTGAGCGATACGTAGTGCACCGAAATCACTGGGGAAGTTGCGGTTTGATTTCTTCGATGACCCACTGCGCGTAGTCGAGGTATTCGTCGACGCCGCTCACGGGTGGCAGGGGAACCGCACTGACGGTGACGCCTTGTTGCGCGAGCCAGCCCAACCGGTCGACGATCTCGGCGGCGCTCATGCCCGGCCGGCCATCGGGGTCGTCCTGCACGGTGTGGCCTTCGCCCACCCGGTTCGTTCCCAGCCCGTGCACCACGTCGAACGGGCGTCCGTCGTAGCCCGGCTGGGACTTGATGAAGTCGAGGCGCTCGGCGATCTTGTCGGGCGGGGTGAGAAACGACCACCAACCCGACGCGTACTTCGCCGCCCTGCGCAGGGCCGCGTCGGCATCGCCACCGATCCAGATCGGCAGATGCGGCTTCTGAATCGGCTTGGGCTCGAAGGCGATGTCATCGAAGGACACATACGTGCCGTCGAAGCTGGGCGAGTCGCTGGTCCACAGTTCGACGATCGCAGCCAGATATTCGTCGGCGATGCGGCCGCGTTCGCGGAACGGCACACCGAGCAGGTCGAATTCGCGTTCCAGCCAGCCCACTCCGAACGTCACCATCATGCGGCCGCTGCTCATCCAGTCGGCGGTGGCCAGCGACTTCGCCAATACGATCGGATGTTGCAGCGGCAGCACCGTGATGCACGAATTAAGCATGATGCGCTGCGTGGCACCGGCGAGATACGCCTGCGCGACAGTCGACTGCAGATAGTGCGGACCGGACAGTTCGACGTGGTCGTTGGGGATCGCGAAATGCTCGGGCACCGCGATCATGTCGTAGCCCCACTCGTCGGCGCACTTGGCCATCCGCGTCTGGTCGGCACCCGTCACCGATGCTTCCCACGGCTGCATCATGGCCTTGAGCCGCAGCATGTGCGGGAGGTTGAACACAAGCTTCACACGGACTCCTATTACGGGATTTGGGTGCACTTCGAGTCGCTGAGCGATACGTACTGCACCGAAATCGCCCCGGGGCTACTTGAGCATGCTGCCGGCGTCGATCGTCACGGGAAGGCCCGTGACGTAGCGCGACTCGTCCGATGCGAGGAACAAAACGGCGTTGCTGACATCCTCGGGCTCCACCCAGCCGACCGGTAACACGTGCATGAACTGGGCTGCGACGGCGAGATCGTCGGGTCCGGGATTCTCCAGATCGGGACGGAACAGCTTCATGGTCCCCTCGTTCATGAACAGCGGCGTGTTCACGTTCGTGGGACAGACGGCGTTGACCCGGATCGAGTGCTGACCCAGTTCGACGGCGAACGTGCGCATCAAGCCGATCACGCCGTGCTTGGCGGCGATGTAGTGGCCGGTATGGGGGTAGGGCTTGAGGCCGCCGACCGAGCTGGTCAGGATGATCGAACCGCCACGCCCGCCGGAAAGAATGTGGGGGACCGCGGCTTTCACGGTCTTCCACACGCCGGACAGGTTGACGTCGATCATGTCGCGCCAGTCGTCTTCGCTGGTCTTGTCCAGCGTTGCGCCGCCGTTGCCGATGCCGGCGTTGGCGACGACGACGTCGAGTCGGCCCAACTGTTCGACGCCGCCGTCCACGACCGCCTTGAGTGCGTCGTAGTCACGCACGTCGACCTCGGCGGTGACGATGCGGCGGTTCAGGTTCTTGACGAGATCGGCCGTCTCGGCGAGGTCATCCGGTGTCGCCCAGGGGATGTCGTCGTTGCTGGAGATCTGCTTGCAGACGTCCACGGCAATGATGTCGGCGCCTTCTGCGGCGAGGCGCACCGCGTGGCTGCGGCCCTGACCCCGTGCCGCGCCGGTCACGAACGCGACTTTGCCCTCGACTCGTCCACCCATGTGTCCACCTTCTGGCCGCTCGAAATATTGGTCGATCGATCAGGAGCGTGGCACCGATCGGCCCACGTGTCAACAGTCGGGGCTCATGAGATGGCGCATCGCGGTGTTGCGCTCTGTGAATGCCGCGTCAGCCAGGCGGAGGCCGCGACCTGCCTGTGGTCAACGAGTCCGTCAGCGATTGCATCCAGCGCTGCATGAAGTCGCGCATCTCGTCGTGTCCGAGCGTGACGCCGACCGCGTCCTCGTTGCACAGGCTGCGCGCGATCTGCACGATCAGCATCGAAACGGCGACCGGCGGGTAGTCGTCGAGATCGACGCCGTGAGCACGCAGGGCCACGGTGACCGCGGCGGTCTCGATGTCGCGTACGCGCTCCGCATACGTCTTCAGTTCGGCACGAATCACCTTGCGGTGGTTCGCCAACGCCATGAACTCGGTGTTCAGGCCGGTCCGACGCAGATCGCTGTTGATCAGCCACAGCGTGCGCAGCGGGTCGTCATCGGTCAGCGCCGCGCGCATGTTCTCCAGGGACGCCTCCGCGCCGGCCCGCAGCACCTCGACGAACAGGTCGTCCATCGTCGGGAAGTAGTAGTAGACCAGCGCCTGTTTGACCCCGGCTTCGGCGGCCACGCGTCGCGACGTCGCCGCGGCATAACCCTCGTCGCGCATGACCTTCGCCGTGGCCTCGATGAGGCGTTGCCGTGCTCCCGCTTCGGCTGGTTTCACCTTTTCGGCGCGCGGCATCAACGACCCTCCGCCCGAATGCTTGACCCTCTGTCACGGGCCGTGATAGGCATGGCGCATCCTAACAGTTTGATCGATCGATCAGATTGATTGCGGGCGCCAGGACCGGAAGGACGGCCGTTGATGACCGATCTCGCCTCGGTGGACTACTTCTCCGACCATGCGATCAGTCAGGATCCCTACGACTACTGGGACCACCTTCGCGGGCAGGGCCCGGTGTTTCGGGAACCCAACTACGGCGTCGTCGCCGTCACCGGCTACGCCGAAGTGGTGGCGGCCTTCAAGGATCACGACTCCTTCTCGGCGGTCAACGCGATCGGCGGGCCGTTCCCGCCGCTGCCATTCGTCCCCGACGGCGACGACATCACCGAACAGATCGAGGCGCACCGCCATCTGTTTCCCATCCACGAACACATGGTCGTGATGGACCCGCCGGCCCACGAGCGGGCCCGGTCGCTGCTGACCAAACTCCTGACACCACGCAGGCTCAAGGAGAACGAGGACTACATGTGGCAACTGGTCGACAGTCAGATCGACCAGATCATCGGCCCGGAGTCCGGACAGGGGCGCTGCGAGTTCCTCTCCGAATACGCCAAGCCCTTCGCCACGTCGGCGATCATCGACCTGCTCGGCGTGCCCGAGGAGGACCGTCCGGAGTTTCTGGCCGCGCTCGGCGTCGAGGAGCGCTACGGCACGCGCGTCGGCGCGCTCGACGGCGCCCCGGTGGGGCGCGACCCGCTGCAGTATCTCGACGACAAGTTCGCCGGCTATCTCGCCGAGCGTCGCCGCGAACCGCGCGGCGACGTGCTGTCGGGGATGGCCACGGCGGTGTACCCGGACGGCTCGACACCGGAGCTGATCGAGGTGGTCAAGCCGGCGACGTTCCTGTTCGCCGCGGGCCAGGAGACCGTCACCAAGCTGCTCAGCGCGGCGGTGCAGACCCTCGGGGACCGGCCGGACTTCCAGCAGATGCTGCGCGAGCACCCCGAGCGGATACCGACGTTCATCGAAGAGGCGCTGCGCATGCACTCACCGACCAAGGTCGACTTCCGGCTCGTCCGCAAGAGCACCACGCTGGGCGGGGTGCCGCTGAAGGCCGGCACGATCGTGATGCTGTGCCTCGGCGCTGCCAATCGAGACCCACGCAAGTTCCACGATCCGCACGAGTTCCGACCGGACCGCAAGAACGTGCGCGAGCACATCGCGTTCGGTCGCGGGATCCACTCCTGCGCGGGCGCGCCGCTGGCTCGAGTGGAGGGCCGCATCACCGTGCAGAGGTTGCTCGAACGCATGCGCGACATCCGGATCAGCGAGTCGGCCCACGGTCCGGCCGGTGAGCGCCGCTACGCCTACGAGCCGACTTTTTTGCTGCGCGGGCTGACGGAGCTGCACATCGAGTTCACGCGCCGGTAGGAATCGGGCGCGCGGCGGTGATGGCCGACGGTCGAAATAGCCCTTGACCTGCTGATGTGATGGCCGTCTAAACCGATTTTGGCTGAGACGCTTGTCACAGCGCCCAAACCTACCTACTGTGTGTTCACTAGGTTGGTTGAACGAAGGAGTTCGGTGTCCGCCACGGAGTCCGCGCGGCCGTATGCCACGCTCCTCGCCAAGGGCGAGGATCGTCGTCAGCGCATCCTCGCGGTGGCCGAACGCCTACTCGCGCGCAACGGGTGGCGCAACACGTCGCTGGCCCAGATCGCCAAGGAAGCCGGGGTCACGCCCGCTGGTCTGCTGCACCACTTCGAGTCCAAGGAGCAGCTCCTCAACGCGGTGCTCGACGCCCGTGACGCCGACGACGCCATCCACGCCGACTACCGCTCCGGCGACCTCGTCACCGAGCTCGGCCGGGTCCCCGAACGCTTTGACCGCGCGCCCGAACTCGTCGGGACCTTCACCGTGCTGCTGGTGGAGAACATCGCGCCCGACGCGCCGCTGCACGACCGCCTTGTCAAGCGTTACCGCGACGCGGTCGACATCATCACCGCGATCATCGAGCGCGGTCAGCGCAGCGGCAAGTACCGCCAAGACCTCGACGCGGCCACCAAGGCCGTGGAAATCCTCGCCTTCACCTATGGAATGGAGACCCTATGGTTACTCGACCCATCGATTCAATTGGCCGAGGTGTTCAAGGGGTACGCCGAGTCGCTGGGACGCGAATTGGCGCCGCGGAGCTCGACATGAGGTACCGGCTCGACATCGTTGCCCCGACGGTGACGGACGCGGTGAAGTATGCCGGCGGCTGGATCTACGACCGGGTGATGGCCGGGTGGGACGTCACCGTGCTCGTCGGTGGTGACGAAGACGTTCGCCCGCTGACGATCCTCGGAGCCGAGACCCTCGACCTGGAAACGGTTCTCGCGGAGTGGGAGGAACGGCCGCATCCGGCCACCGTCGCCGTCGCGGCCAACATGATCGACCGCGACGCGCGGGTTCTCCAGCATGTGCGCAACGCGCTCGATCAGGGTGCGACCGAGGTGACCCTGTGGGGTGAGCGGGTGCCCGCCGAGCTCGACAGCAGCGTCGATTCCGTCGAGCACCGCCTGAGCGCGGCGGCCAGAGCGTTCAAGGCCAAGGCGCTGGCGGCAGCCGGCGATCCCGGAGCCGCCGAGGTCAGCGGCTGCGAGATGTTCCGCTGCGGGATGATGGTCTCCGTCGCCGCGGATCTGGTGCCCGCCAGCTGATTTCGGCGGGCGCCGGCCGCGTCACCGATAGTCGCTGGATTCGGCCAACTCGGCGGCCGAGCGCATCAACTCGACGATGACTGGGCCGTACGCGAGCAGCTTCGGGTTGTCGCCCGCGCGCTGGAAACCCTGTTCGAGCACGATGGCGAGCTTCCACTTCGCCAGCACCAGGTAGTAGTCGAGGTCGTCGACCTGGCGCCCCGACACCTTCGCATAGTGTTCGACTACGGCTGCGCGCGAAGGCATTCCGCGCATGTCGACATAACCCATTTCCGAATCCGTCGGCGCCGTGGTGTCCTCGGGCCAGCTCTGCACCATCCAGCCCAGATCCAGCTTCGGGTCCCCGACGGTGCCCATCTCCCAGTCGACGATCGCCGCGAGCCGCGCGGGAGCGCCGTGCCGATACATCACGTTGGCGAACTGGTAGTCGCCGTGCATGAGCCCGGGGACGTAGTCCAGCGGGCGGTGCGTGCGCAGCCAGTCGGTGGCGACGTCGAGGCCGTCGATCTCACGGCCCTTGATGCGCTCGAAGAACGCGGTCCAGCGGTCGACCTGGCGTTCGTGAAAGCCGTCGGGCCGACCCAGATCGTGCAGACCCTTTGCCTTCCAGTCAACTTGGGACAACAGCGCGATGCCCTCGGCGAGTTGATACGCCAGGTCCCCGCGCGCAGACAAGTCGGAGTCGAACGGTTCGGGCCACTTCCGATCGTCGAGATCCATCGGCGACCACCCGTCAACGAAACCCATCAAATAGAACGGGCGGCCGAGCACCGCGGCATCCTCACACACCGCGACGGCCTCGGTATGGGGAACGTCGGTGCCGTCGAGCGCCTCGATGATGCGCCACTCCCGCAGGATTCCCTTGTCGCGGTCGGGCGGGGCACCCGGCGGCGGCATCCTCAGCACACAGCTGTGTTCCCCGCGGCACAACTCGTAGATGACGTTCTGGGTGCCGCCCGACAAGAAGCGGGTCTGCAGTGGCTCACCCTTGCCGGGCAGTTCGGCCGCGTCCATCCAGTCGGTCAGCCGCGCAACGTCGATCGCGGTGTCGCTCACAGGTTCCCCACTTCATGGTCCAGATACTCGGCGAACTTCGCCCTGGCCTTCTCCCGCTTGGCCGGGATCCATTCGCTGGGCCATGTGTCACTGCTCGGCGCATAGTCGCGCAGCACCTGCTTGGCCACCGTCGTCTTGTGCACCTCGGTCGGCCCGTCGGCCAGTCCCATCACCGCGGCGCCGGTGACCATGCCCAGGAACGGCATCTCGTTGGTGACGCCCAGCGCTCCGTGGACCTGCATTGCGCGCCAGGCGATATCGTGCAGCACCGTCGGCATCACGACCTTGACCGCGGCGATGTCCTTGCGGACCTTCTTGTAGTCGTTGTACTTGTCGATCTCCCATGCGGTGTAGAGCACCATCAGCCGGAACTGCAGTAGCTGTGCGTACGAGTCCGCGATGTAGCCCTGCACGAACTGCTTCTCAGACAGCCTGCTGCCCTGAGTCTCCCGGCTCAGAGCGCGTTCGCACATCATGTCCAGCGCTTTGCGGGACAGTCCGATCGTGCGCATCGCGTGGTGGATACGGCCGCCGCCGAGGCGGGTCTGGGCGATGACGAAAGCCTGGCCTTCGCCGCCCAGCAGCGCGTCCGCGGGCACCCGCACGTTGTCGTAGTGGATCAGCGCGTGCGAACCTTCGTCGTCACGCTCGCCGTGCAGTCCGACGTTGCGGACGATGTTCACGCCGGGGGTGTCGGTGGGCACCAGGAACATCGACATGCCCTGGTAAGCGCTCACGTCGGGGTTGGTGACGACCATGACGATCAGGAACGAGGCGGTCCTGGCGTTGGAGGAGAAGAACTTCTGACCGTTGATCACCCAATCGTCGCCGTCACGGACGGCGGTGGTGTTGAACAGCGTCGGATCTGCACCGGCGTGTGGTTCGGTCATCGAGTAACAGGAGAAGATCTCACCCGCCAGCAGCGGATGCAGATAGCGCTCCTTCTGGGCGTCGGTGCCGTAGTGGGCGATGATCTCGGCGTTGCCGGTGTCGGGTGCCTGACAGCCGAACACGATCGGTGCCCACTGGGAACGGCCGAGGATTTCGTTGAGCAGCGCGAGCTTGAGCTGGCCGTGACCCTGTCCGCCGAGTTCGCGGCCGAGGTGGGTGGCCCACAGCCCTCGTCGACGCACTTCGTCCTTGAGTGGGTCGATGACCTTGCGGCGGTTGGCGTCCAAGGGCACGAACTGCTGGTCGGGAAACGCCAGGTCGAGCGGTTCGACCTCCTCCCTGACGAATTCGTCGGCCCAGTCGAGAATCTTCTGGTACTCGGGGTCGGTCTCGAAATCCCACGCCATCGTGGTCTCCTTTCGCGCTGAATCAATCTTGAGCTGAGTGCGGCGTCGGTGTTCTGGTGTTGAACCCGGCGATCAGCGCCGCGATGTCGTCGGTGACGACGTCGGCGAACGAGCGATCGCCGAAAGTGCCGCTCGCCCAATGTCGGACGCCTTCGCTGACGTGCATTCCCGCCACACGGGAGAGGTGCTCGACGTCGACATGCGCGCCGATCTTTCCGTCCCGCTGCGCCCGGGTGAACAGTTCGCCGAACATGTCGGCGTCGGCGGTCCCGTCGACGGCCTCACCCGCGAGGATCCGGTGTTCATGCCGGTAGCCCTCGAGGATCGTCTGGATGATCAGCTCGCGCGGATTGCGCGCCATCGACCGTTCGAGGCTGCGCAGTGCCTCGCCGATGACGGCCTCGACGTCGTAGTCGGCGCGCAACAGCGTGCGCACCTTCTTCTGCGCCGACCGGGTCGACAGCAGACCGACCTCGAAGAGGATGTCCTCTTTGCCCGGAAAGTAGAAGTAGAACAGGCCCCTTGACACGCCCGCGGCCCGGCAGATGTCGGCGACGGTCGTCTTGGCATACCCGTTCGTGCGCCACAACGCCATAGCCGCCTGTACGAGCGCGCGCTTCGTCTCATGCGAACGAGCCCGCTGAAATGACGCGCGCCGTTGACCAGCGTCAGCCATGACTTCGCCGCTGGCCTTGGACACTCCGGCACTGTAACAGGGCAATTGAGGCTTGCAAATAGTTGACGTTTGTCCAACTATCTAGTGATGGTCGCGACACTGGACGGCAGGCGCATCTTGGTGACCGGCGGCGCCACGGGCATCGGCGCGGCCGCGGTGCGCGTGCTGACCGAGGCCGGCGCACGCGTAGTGGCCACCCGCCACACCACGGCGCCACCCGACGTGCCCGGCGTGTCCTGGGTGCACTGCGACGTGCGTGACGCCGAAGCGGTCGACCGGACCGTGCAGGCCGTCGCCGACGAGATGGGTGGACTCGACGTACTGCTCAACGCGGCCGGACTGTGGCAACCGGGCATCCCCGGTCAGATCACCACCGACGACATCGAGATCCTCTTCGACACCAACGTCAAGGCCACGATCCTGACCAATCAGTCGGCGTATGCGGTGATGCGGGAGAACGGCGGCGGGCGCATCATCAACTTCGGATCCGCCGAGGCGGTGATGGGCAGTCCGCTCTCGGCGGTATATGCGGCGACGAAGGGGGCGGTGGCCGCGTGGACACGCTCGGCGGCCAGGGCATGGGCCGCCGAGAAGGTATCGGTGATCGCGCTGGCGCCCGCGGTACAGACACCGGGCGCCGACCGGCTGCGCGAATTCCTCGGACCGGCAGCCGAGTTCATGGATGAGCAGCTGAAGACCTCGATCCCGCTCGGCGGAGCGCTTGGTGACCCCGTTCGTGATCTCGGCCCCGCGCTGGTGTTCTTCTGCAGCGAGGGGTCACATTTCATGACAGGACAACTCGTCGCCGTCGACGGCGGCCTGATCATGCTGGGGTCGTAGACCCACGAAAGGCGAGACATGCCCAACCTGCACCACGTCGTCATGCGCAGCCATTCCGCGCACACCTTCACCGCGTTCCTGACCGAGGTGATGGGGATGGCGGTGCAGTTTCGGATGCACGTCCCCGGTGAGGTGCTGCAGAAGACGCTTGGATGGCCGGCGTCGGACGGTGCGGAGGTCACCATGCTCGGCACCGGCGACACGGGGCTCATCGAGGTGCTCGACGTTCCCGAGCACCTTCGTGAACTCGTGCCCGAGGGGTTGGCAGCACTGTCGTTCATGGCACCCGACTTCGCCGAAACACGCGCGAAGGCCGGCGCCTTCGTTGACGACGTCACGATGCTGGACACCGGTGTGCCTGGCGTGGACCTGTTTTTCTGCACGATGGGCGGGGTGCCCATCGAGTTCATGGGAAGCTATGTCCCTGAGGCGAACTCCGAAGCCAGCGACGCGACGAACTCCTGAGTGCGCCTGCGCGACGCCTGACGCTGGGCGGCATCCTGTCCGAGCGGAACCACGCGCGCTGCCAGATCGGTGACGCCGGCGTCGCGGTAGCTGCGCAGCCGCGCCTCAACGGTCGCCTCGTCGCCCGCCGCCATGGTGTCGCCGACGTCCTCTGCGTCACCCTGTTCGAGCAGGCGGACGTAGTTGGGGGAGAAGTCGGCGTGCCCCAGCACCTCGCTCGCGTACGCCCGGGCATCGTCGACTTCACCGTCGGCGCACAGCGCGACGGGGACACCGGCAACGATGCGGACACCTTCTCGGCCCGCCTCTTTCGCCGCTGCGGTGATGCGCGGCGCCACGTAGTCGCCGATCGCGCGTTCGTCGGCCATCCACAGGATGGTTCCACCGGTGCGTTCGCCGGCGATCCGGAGCATCGTCGGGCCGAGCGCCGCCACCAACACCGGCACGGTGAAGGCATCGGTGACGTCAACGGGGCTGTGTACGTGGTAGGTGTCGTTGTCGACGGCGATCGCGCCAGGTCCACTGAACGCCGCGTCGAGCACCTCGAGGTAGTCGCGCACCAGCCGCGCGGGTTTGTCGTACGGCAGTCCGAGCTGGTCGGCGATGATCCAGTGGTGCGACGGGCCGATCCCCAGTGTGAACCGTCCTTCGCAGGTGATCTGAGTGGTCAGTGCCTGCTGGGCCATGATGAGCGGATGGCGGGTCTGGATCGGCACCACGGCCGTTCCGATCTCGATGCGGTCGGTGGCGTTTCCGAGTAACGCCACGGCCGTCATCGCGTCGAGATAACCGGGCACCTGCGGCATCCAGAAGGTCGCGAAACCCTGCTTCTCGGCGGCTCTTCCGTCGTCGATCAGTCCACTAAGCCGATCGCTGCGCGGGCGCTCCTTATCGGAGCCGACCATCAAACCGATGCGCATTCATACCTCCGCTCACGGCACATAGCGGTCCCATTCGTAGGGGACGACGGTGTGAAACGGTGCGGCGAAAAGCGGTTCGACGCCATCGCCGTCCCATCGGACCTGCAGCACCGGTCGGAGCCGCTCCGCGACCGCCACGGGGCCGTCGTCGAGGAAGCAGTACGTAATCGTCTGCCCGGCAGGGGCACTGGCCAGACGGCCCTCGACGGGCAGCGACGTCGCCGTCCACGCGCCTGCCACCCCGTCGACATCCACCAGTTCGTCCGGAGAAGCTGCGCCTCGTTCCAGCAGTAGATACACGCCTCGACTCGGCCACCACGGCAGCACGTCGGCGCCGGCCTTGATCCGTGGCGCTGCGGCGCGCCGCCGGACGTCGTACACACCGCGTTCGACGGGCGCCAGCAGCGGCAGTTTGCGGCCCGCATCACCGAGCGCCTTGGACAGCGCGAGGAACGGTTCCATGCCCTCGACCCCGGTGAAGAAGTACGTCATCACGTGATCGATCTGGTCGTAGGGAGTTTCACCGGTTGCGCGTGCGGCGCGGCATTGCGACGTGGACACCAGGCGCAGGGATGCGCGCACCGCCGGCATCCGGTGCTGTTCGGGCCGATGGTCCAGGGTGTGCCAGCGCAGATAGTCCGCGTCCGCGCCGTCGGGGTGGCGTCGCGCCATCGAGACGAACACGGTGGTGATGTCCCCGTCTCCGTTGGCGAGCACCTCGGGAACCTCGTCCGACGGTCTGCCCGGCAGTTGCATCGACGTCTCCTCTACACCGAATCCGGCTGTGGCAGCGGGATTTCGGGGTGGCGGGCCTCGATCATCCGGCGGAAACCGTCGCGCCAGCCGACCGTCGTGCGCCCCAGCACCTCGTGCATGCGGTTGACGTCGGGCCACAGCGGCGTGTGGGCCTCGGACGTGTACTCGAAAATCGGATCGACGCCGACCAGTTCTCCCATGTACGCGCAGTACTCCTCGACGCTGACCGTCTCGCTGCCGGCCCAGTTCACCACGACCGGCGGCGTGTCGGCTGCCTCCATCGCTCTGATCCCCAGCGCGACGTAGTCGTCCTCGTAGATCGGGTTGTAGTTGTTCGGCCGGTCCGGGTGCAGTTTTATCGGTCGCCGAGCCAGCATCGCGTCGAGACGGTCGGCGGGGGCGCCGCCTTCGGGCCCGTAGGTGGAACAGATCCTGATGATGGTCAACGGAATCTCGTACTGTCGGGCGACCCACGTGCAGACCGCCTCGGCGGCGACCTTGGAGAAGCTGTAGTTCGCCCGCAACGGCACCCCGGGCGGATCGGATTCGGTCAGCGGCCGCTGACCCTGGTACGCGTAGATCGAGCCGGTCGAACACAGTACGAAGCCTTTTGCGGCGCGGTACCGGTGCAGCAGGTCGCCCGAACGCTGAGCGTTCGTCTCCAGGCAGCGCGTCCAGTCCTCGGCTCCGGGATCGACCGCGGCGTGGAAGACATAGGTGAAATCGTCGGGCAGGGCGGAGAAGTCGCCGTCGCCGATGTCGAGGGCGACCGGAATGACACCGGCGGCGCTCAGCCTGTCGCGGCCGGCCGGCTCGCGCAGACGGGCTGCACCCCATACCTCGTTCTTGCGTGCCAGCTCCCGCGCCAAGGGGAACGCGATCTTGCCGGTGGCACCGGTGATCAGGATCTTCTCGCCGTCGAGCATCCCTTAAGTCTTAGCGCACCGCGCGTCAAATGTTAAGTACTTGATATGTTGGCGGGATGCAGCTCACCTTCGATGCCGAGGTGGAGGCGTTCCGCGCGGAGTTCGTCGCCTTCCTCGACGAGCATCTGCCGCCGCAGGCCGAGGCGGCGGAGCGGTCCCGATCGACGGCCCATGTGCCGCAGTGGGCACGCCGTTGGCAGCGGCTGCTGTTCGATCACGGATGGTTGCTGCCGGGAAACCCGCCGCAATTCGGTGGCCGCAACGCGGGCGTGCTCGAACAGTTCGTCCACCGCGAGGAGCTGGCGCGGCGTCGGATCTACCATGCGTTCAATCCGCAGGGCGTCGGGATCATCGCCGCGTCGCTGCTGTCCTTCGGCACCGAGGAGCAGAAGCAGCGGTGGGCGGTGCCGATTCTGCGTGCCGAGATGACCGCATCGCTGGGCATGAGCGAACCCGGGGCCGGTTCGGACCTGGCGGGCCTAGCGACGCGAGCGGTGCGCGACGGTGAGGATTTCGTCGTCGACGGGCAGAAGGTCTGGACTTCGGGCGCACACGACGCCGATGTCATCCTCGCGTTCGTGCGCACCGACCCGGATGCGCCCAAGCACAAGGGGATCAGCGCGCTGTTGATCCCCACCGACCTACCCGGAGTCGAGCGCAGGCCGTTCGCTTCGGTGTACAGCCGTGAGGACCTGGACTTCAACGAGGTGTTCTTCTCCGGCGTTCGGGTGCCCGCCGAGAATCTCGTCGGTCCTCTGCATGAGGGTTGGCGCGTGGCCAACGGATCGCTGGGCCACGAACGCACCATGATGTGGATGGCGTTCGCCAACCGGCTGGATCAACTACTGCAGGACTTCCGCCCGGCGGGAGCGGTGAACCAGGACCGCTACGCGACCATTGCGATGGACTATCAGGCGCTGCGCCTGCTCGGATCCGTCGCACTGGGACAGGCGGCGCGGGGTGAACGCGACATCCCCGGCGTCTCGGTGTTGAAACTGTTCGGATCGGAGGCCGAGCAGAAGGCGCTCGGGTATGCGCTCGACGCCGCCGGCGCAGAAGGCTTACGCAGTCCGGGGCTCACCGCGCCGTACAACCCCTACAGCCCAGGCCTTTTCACGGCCGACTGGGTCACCCGTTACATCAGCACCTATGCCGGGACCATTTCGGGCGGGGCGTCGGAAATCCAGCGCAACATCATCGCGCAGCGGGTGCTGGGGTTGCCTGCCCGCTGACGTTTCCCGGAGGAAAACCGGCGCTCAGCGCGGTGCGGGGGCCGCCAGCTCCCGCAGTGACGCCATGAACAACTCGTCCATCCGCGGGCTGAGCTCCGCCAACGAGGCGGCACCGGCATGGCCGACGGAACCGAAGACGCGGTCCAGCGCATCGGCACTCGCTGAGGAACCGATCGAAAGGCACAGGCATGCAACGCCGTCGGCGCGCAGTTCCTCGAGGGCCTTGTGCGCGTCGGCCTCCGCATAGCGGCCTTCGTAACCGTCGTCGTAGGGGTGTCCGTCGGACAAGACGAGCAACAGCTTGTTGGGGGTGCCCGCCTCTTCCTTGAGGATCTCGGCCGCGCCGCGGATCGCCGCGCCGAGGCGGGTGTAGCTCGACGGTTGCAGTTGGTTGAGACGAGCGCGTCCGACCGCCCCGAAGCGCTGATCGAACTTCTTGATCGCCGGAAGGTGGACCGCATGGCGGCCCCGGGACCGGAACGCGTAGACCGCGACCCGATCGCCGAGGTCCTCGAGCGTGGCCGCCAGTGTGGCGGCCGCTCGCCGCTGGTGCTCGTGTACGGCCAGGCCGTCCGGGTCGGCGTCGGTTACCGAACCGGACGCGTCGAGCAGGATCAGCACCCCGAGGTTCCTGGCGACCTTGCGGTGCTCGGTGAAGATGTGCTCAGGCGGGGAGAATCCGGAACGCAGGTCGACGGACAGGTCGACGAGGGCTTCGATGTCGAGTTCGTCGCCGTCGGGTCGGCGCCGCAACACCCTGGGGCCCAACCCGATCCGGGAAAGCCGGCGGCGCAGGACGTCGTCGCGGGCGACGGCGGCAGCGGTGACGTCGGCGGGCGTGGTCAGGGGGTAGTCGATCACCCGGCACCAGTCCGGCCGGTACCGGCGGCGGAAGACGTCCCACTCGGGATGCAGCGCTCCGCCCACCCCGACGGCGGCACCTGGGCGTTCGTCGTCGGTGAAGTGGATCCGGTGGGGCAGCGGCCTGGCGTGCGGGCCGCCCGCGCGGACCCGCCGCACGGCTTCGGCCTGCGGATCCCCGCCGGCACTGTTGCCGGACGATCCCGATGTGCCGAGCAGTTTGCGCAGGAAATCCCCGACCGTTTTCGAGTTGAACAGCGGGTTGTCGAACATCTTGAGGATCTTGCTTTCCTCAGACGGTCCCTCGTCGTCGTCATCGTCTCCGTCGTCCACCGGTATGGCGGCCGGATCGGGTGTGAACCGCAGGTCGGCGTCGGAGGCGCGGGCGCCCGGTTCAGCGGCCGTGCTCAGCAGTGCCGACGGTTTGAGGAGGCCGAACCAGTCGGGCGCTTCGCTGACTCGTGTTCGGCTACGCGCGATTTCGAGGGACTCGGCGGCCGATGTGGAGCCATGCGGATCCTCGGGTTCCAGGGCCGCGGCCAGCGGCAGCCGCCGGGCCAGGTCGACGAGCACCCGGCGTCCCTCGACCGCCAGGTAGCGACGCGCGAGGGCCGGACGCGCACGCAACGGACGGACCAACGGCTCCTGCAGGCTGCCCGCCCCGATGAGCGCGCTGTGCAACAGCACTTCCCGCCGAATCTGCTCGTCTGAACCGCTGCCGGTGACGAAGATGGCCGTGCCGTTGGTGTGGGCGGGTTGGCCCTCCGGCGCAGGCGCGATGTCGATCGACCGACCGGCGATGAACGTCGCCAGAAAGCGGAACCGATCGAGTTCGGCTGCGCCCGAGGCACTCACGGGCTCGGTAGCAGCGCATCGACGAGTTCGCCGAGCGCGCGCACGACGTCTCTGTCGTCGGACAGCGCCTCCACGATCGCGGCCTGCACGGCGCGCCGCAGACCGAGCCCCTCGGCAGCCAGGCCGCCGGCCAGGATGAGCATCCGCGTCGAGGACGCCTCGCGTAGCGGTGAGCCGTCGATGCCGCGGATCGCGTTGCCGATCGCCACCAGGGTCTGTGCCGTGTCGGCGTCGATTCCGGCCTCGTGCGCGACGATCTCGGCTTCCACCTCGGGCGGCGGGAAGTCGAGTTCGATCGCGATGAACCGTTGGCGCGTCGACTCCTTGATGTTCTTCAGCACGCTCTGGTAGCCGGGGTTGTACGAGATCACCAGTTGAAACCCGGGCGCCGCCGACAGGGTGGTACCGAGCCGGTCGACCGGCAGTTCGCAGCGGTGGTCGGCCAGTGGGTGGATCACGACGGTGGTGTCCTGGCGTGCCTCGACGATCTCGTCGAGGTAGCAGATCGCCCCTGTCCGAACTGCTCTGGTCAACGGTCCGTCGACCCAGACCGTCTCGCCGCCCTTGAGCAGGAACCGACCCACCAGATCGGCCGACGTCATGTCCTCGTGGCCGGCGACGGTGATCAACTCGCGGCCCAGTTCGTGCGCCATCGCCTCGACGAACCGAGTCTTACCGCATCCGGTGGGACCCTTGAGCAGCACCGGCGAACCTCGCCGCGCCGCGGCACGAAACACCTCGACCTCATCGCCGATGGGCCAGTAAAACGGTGCCCGCGAACGGTCTTCGAGCGTCGGAGCGTGGTTGTTCGCCGACACCTCATTCGCTCCGCTCGTGCGGTATGACGGCGGGCATCTCCACGCCCTCCGGCAGCACGAATTCGCCGTCGGTGTTGATGTAACCCGAGTGTCTGGTCGGGATCGGCAGCGACGGGTCGGGGCACGGCCGGTCAGTACCTTCGCCGCACAAACCTGAGGTGAAATAGGAACGCTTCTGCACATCCTCGGGCCACGGGTCGGCATGGGTCGCCATGAATTGCGCGGGGATGATGTAGAAGACGAAGAACGATGCGCTGATGGCGGCGAAGATCGCGAGGAAACGCACGAACTGCTGTTTGGCGAATCCGCCCCGGACGTTGTCCAGGCCGCGCTCGACGACCGTGCGGCCGCGGTCGTCGGTGAAGAACCGCAGGCAGCACAGCGCGGCCTGCACGCCGCCCCACATCAGGCCCTCATAGATCGGCCACTGGTAGTAGGTGCCCGCGTTGATCGACAGCGCCTGGATGGCACCGGGGAACGTGTACATCCCCAGCGGCATCAGGACCAGGCCCTCCATGACGAAGTCGAACACGAAACCCCACGCGAAGGCGACGCCGATCAGACCCTTGGTGCCGAGATTCGGCCACCGCTGCTGGGCCTTTCGCATGACCCAGCAGCCCAGGATCGTGCACAGCAGTACGCCGTACGCGTATCCGGAGACGTTGATGCCCAACGGTTCTGCCACCTGGGCGCCCGGCCTCTCGGGTGAGAGCCATCCCGGGACGTGCGGAGCCCACGACCCCATGTTGAACGCCCACGCGTTGTAGGTGCACCACGTGTTGATGTAGTTCAGCAGCGGGTCCTGGAAGAAGAACAGGCCCGTGGACACCATGATCATGCCGTCCAACGTGATGCGACGTTCGCGTCGCCAGGGCCGGATGATGAACCACCAGATGGCGACCGGGAAGAGCACCGGTGAACCGATCTGCCACATCATCAGTGCGACCTTCATGAAGGTCGGCGGCTCCGTCGGACCGGGATCGACCGGCGTGAAGTACGGGCCGGTGATCCACCGGATCCAGACGTAGATCTGGAGGACCAGGATCACGCCGCCCAGGGTCGCCCAGATCTTGACCCGGTTCGACGGCCGTGGTGACGCCTCTTCGAGTCGTCCCACTGTGCTGAGCGACTCAGTGGATGGCTTGTTCGACAGTTCGCTCACGACGCCTCCTCGATCGCGCCTCGTCATCGCGATCTCGAGAAATATACCGGTCGGTATCTGGAGAACTCAATGGGATCTTAGATTCTTGTGGCAGAATTCCGGCATGGCGGAGCGGTGGACCCGGGAGCGGCGGCTCGAGCACACCCGGTCCCTGCTGCTGGACGCGGCCGAGAACGTGTTCGCCGAAAAGGGTTTCACGGCAGCCACTGTCGACGACATCGCCTTTGAGGCCGGTTATACGAAGGGCGCCATATACAAGCATTTCGCCACCAAAGAAGAGCTGTTCTTGGCCGTCAGCGACCGCTACTGGCGGCGCTACTTCGACAACTTCGCCGAGGTGATGTCGTCGTCGAAGCAGGTGGGAGCCCGCGAGCGCGACGACATCGCGCAACGGTGGCGTCAGCTGAGCCAGGACCGGGGTGCCGAGCATGCTGCCCTCGGCCACGAGTTCACGTTGTACCTGCTGCGCAATCCGGATGCGCGAGAACGCGTGGTCGGCAAGCGCGCGGAGGTGGTCGAGGCGTTGGCGAAATTCATCGTCGACGGCATCGATCGGCTCGGCGCAACCCTGGTGATCCCGCCGTTGACGTTCGCCCAGGTGCTGATCGCCACCAGTGACGCCATCGTGCTCGGCAGTGAACTCGACGACGTCGACCTGTACCGGCCGATCATCGACATGTACGTCTCGGCGATCAAATTCCCATGACGTGAGCCGCCGAACGGACCGAAACCTAGGCTGTGGCAATCGATATGGATTTGGTGTCGGTGTACCCGTCGATGCCCTCGCGTCCGAGTTCGCGACCGTATCCGCTGTCCTTGACGCCGCCGAACGGGGCGAACGGATCCATCGTGTAACCCTGGTTGACGCCGAACGTCCCGGTGCGGATGCGCTCGGCGACGGCGACTCCGCGCTCGGTGTCGGTCGTCCACACTGATCCGGCCAAGCCGTAGTCGGAGTCGTTGGCCACCGCCACCGCTTCGTCCTCGTCGGCATAGGCGATGACGGTCAGGACGGGCCCGAAGATCTCTTCGCGTGCGATGGTCATGTCGTTGTCGGCGTCGGCGAACAGCGTCGGCTTCACATACCAGCCACGGTCGAGCCCGTCGGGCATGTCGGCGCCCCCGACGACGAGGCGCGCGCCTTCGGACCGGCCGGTCTGGATATAGCCCCGCACGCGCTCCTGCTGACGTTGTGCGACGAGCGGTCCGACCTGTGTGGCCGGATCCGTCGGATCCCCCACGATGAGCGACGTCATCTCGGCGGCCAGGGCATCGGTGAACTCAGCCGAACGTGCCGCAGGCACCAGAATCCTGGTGAGCGCGTTGCAGATCTGACCGCTGTTGGACAGGCTTGCCGAGCGGACGCCTGCGGCGACGGCCGCGGGATCGGCATCGGAGAGCACGACGGCCGCCGACTTGCCGCCGAGTTCGAGGCTGACGCGGCGCAGATCGACGGCGCACGCGGCGGCCACCGCCTTGCCCGCCGCGGTCGACCCGGTGAACGAGACCTTGTCAACCCCGCGATGTTTCACGAGGTACTCGCCCGCGGACCGGTCACCCGGCAGCACGCTGACCACGCCGTCGGGCAGCCCGGTCTCGGCGATCATGTCGGCGAGCAGCAGTGCGTCCAGCGGTGATTCGGCCGCAGGCTTGAGCACGACCGTGCAGCCGGCGAGCAGCGCGGGGATCAGCTTGGTGACGATCAGGAACTGCGGCATGTTCCACGGCACGATGGCGGCGACGACGCCTACGGGCTCGCGGCGGATACGGATATCGGTTCCATACATCCCCGGGCGGGATTCCTCCCACGGGTACGTGTCGGCCAGATCGCAGAACGCCGACATCATCATCGTGGGCAGTCCGACCTGCGCGCGCTGGGCGAAGCTGATGGGCGCCCCGATCTCGGCGGTGATGGTCTCGGCCATCTCGCCGCGCCGTTCGCCGTACCGCTCGGCCAGGCGGCGCACGGCGGCGATGCGTTCGGTAGGGGCCAGGCGCGGCCACGGACCGGAGTCGAACGCGGAGCGTGCGGCGGCGACGGCCCTGTCGATGTCCGCGGGCCCGGCGGCGGCGACACGCGCGACGGGTTCCTCGGTGTGAGGGGAGACGACCTCGATGTGGTCTCCGGCGCTCGCTGGCGACCATTGGCCGCCGATGAACAACTCGTCCGATCGCATTGTCTGCTCACCCTTCCGCGCCGATGTCTGCACCACGGTTGTGGTCCGAATGGGAGCCCGACCGCGGTCCGGAAATCGGTGACGCTGCCCGGCCCAGCCGGTCTGTATCAACTACTTGCGATTGTGACATGGAGCATATACCGTCGGCGCTGCAGCTCCCGGCACGGTCCAGGCCGGGCGGACAGGAGTAGGCAATGGCTCGCTTTCCCAAACCGCCAGAAGGAAGTTGGACGGAGCACTATCCCGAACTGGGCACCGATCCGGTCTCCTACGAGGACTCCATCAGCCCGGAGTTCTACGAGACGGAACGCCACGCGATCTTCAAGCGCGCGTGGCTGAATGTCGGTCGGACCGAACAGGTTCCGCGCAAAGGCAGCTACTTCACCAAGGAGTTGAAGGTCGCAGGCACGTCGATCATCGTGGTGCGGACCACCTCCGGTGAGGTCAAGGCGTATCACAACATCTGTCGGCACCGCGGCAACAAACTGGTGTGGAACGACATGCCGCTCGAAGAGACCAGCGGGGTGTGCAGGCAGTTCACCTGCAAGTACCACGCCTGGCGCTACGACCTCGACGGCAACCTCACCTTCGTGCAGCAGGAGGGGGAGTTCTTCAACCTCGACAAGAGCCGCTACGGGCTGGTGCCGGTGCACTGTGAGGTCTGGGAGGGGTTCATCTTCGTCAACTTCGCCAAGGAACCCGAACAGTCGCTGCGCGAGTTCCTCGGTCCGATGATCACCGACCTGGAGGGCTATCCGTTCGACAAGATGACGTCGCGGTTCCACTACCGGTCCGAGGTCAAGGCGAACTGGAAGCTCTACATGGACGCCTTCCAGGAGTTCTACCACGCACCGGTACTGCACGCGAACCAGTCGCCGACCGCCTACTCGAAGGCCGCCGCCGAGGCCGGCTTCGAGGCGCCGCACTACCGCATCGAGGGCCCGCACCGACTGGTCAGCACCTCGGGTGTGCGCGCCTGGGAGATGGCCGACGAGATGCGCAAGCCGATCGAGGACATCTGCCAGAGTGGATTGTTCGGGCCATGGGACAAGCCGGATCTGGGGGAGATGCCCGCCGGCCTGAACCCGGCGAAATGCGATCCGTGGGGCCTTGATTCGTTCCAGTTGTTCCCGAACTTCGTGATCTTGTTCTGGGGGCAGGGTTGGTACCTGACCTACCACTACTGGCCGACGTCGTACAACACACACCTGTTCGAGGGCACCGTGTATTTCCCGCAGCCGCGCACTCCCCGGGAGCGCATCGCGCAGGAACTGGCCGCGGTGTCGTTCAAGGAATACGGGTTGCAGGACGCCAACACGCTGGAGGCCACCCAGTCGATGATCGAGTCGCGGGTGCTCGACGACTTCCTGCTCTGCGATCAGGAGGTGCTGATCCGCCACCTGCACAAGGAGACCGCGGCGTGGGTGGAGAACTATGAACGCAAGACGGCGGGTGTGTGAGATGACGACCGCGACGGCCAAGTTGCCACCCGAATTCGCCGATCTGGAACAGTTTTCGGACTGGTGCCTGGGGTCGGAGGCCGAACGCTATGCCAAGCGGCTGTCCTCGACGATGACCGAGATGCAGGCCTTCTACGACGCCATTACCGCGCGCGCCGAAGAGGCCATCGCCTACTGCGACAAGTTCTCCCTGGACGATCTGCCCGAAGATGTGCTCAACCTGATGCACCTGCTGTACTCGATGATTCAGGTGTCCTTCCCGGTCGAGTGCTGGAAGCAGCCGAAGGTGCCCGATTCGGGTGCCACGACGCTCGACTGCGTTTCCGAACCGGTTCCGTGACGGATCGAATCGTCCTGCGCGCTGCGCGCTGGGGCGACGTCGAGGCCGGTGAGGTGCGCTCGCCGGCCGTGGTGGTCGTCGAAGGCAACCGCATAGTCGCGGTCAATCCACCGGAAACACAGGACGATTCGGTGACCGAGATCGACCTCGGAGATGTCACGCTGTTGCCGGGCCTGATGGACATGGAGCTCAACCTCCTGATCGGAGGGCCCGGCGGGCCGGAGGGCTTGCCCAGCCCGATGCACGGTGTGCAGGACGATCCCGTCTATCGCACGCTGCGCGGGGCGGTCAACGCGCGCAAGACGCTGGAGGCGGGCTTCACCAGCGTGCGCAACCTCGGCCTCATGGTTAAGACGGGCGGCTACCTGCTCGACGTCGCGTTGCAGCGGGCGATAGACCAGGGGTGGCACGTCGGCCCACGGATCTACCCCGCCGGGCACGCGGTCACCCCGTACGGCGGCCATCTCGATCCGACGGTGTTCCAGCGGCTGGCTCCGGGGATCATGCCGTTGTCGGTGGCCGAGGGCATCGCCAACGGCGTCGACGACGTGCGCGCGTGCGTGCGCTACCAGGTCCGCCACGGCGCCAAGCTGATCAAGGTGTCGGCCTCCGGCGGGGTGATGTCGCACAGCACCGCTCCCGGCGCGCAGCAGTACTCCGACGCGGAACTCGCCGCCATCGCCGACGAGGCACACCGTGCCGGCGTCCGCGTCGCCGCACATGCGATAGGGGACAGCGCGATCCGTGCGTGCATCAAGGCAGGCATCGATTGCATCGAGCACGGATTCCTCGCCAGCGACGACACGATCCAACTGATGGCCGACACCGGAACCTTCCTCGTCTCGACCACCTACTTGACCCAGGCGATGGCCATCGACCGCATCGCGCCCGAGCTGCGCAAGAAGGCCGAGGAGGTGTTCCCCCGGGCACAGGCCATGCTGCCCAAGGCCATTGCGGCCGGTGTGCGCATCGCCTGCGGCACCGATGCCCCGGCGATCCCGCACGGACAGAACGCCAAAGAACTGTGTGCGCTCGTCGAACGGGGCATGACGCCGATTCAGGCGATCCGCGCCGCCACCGTGACCAGCGCCGAGCTGATCGAGGCCGACGACGAGCTGGGCCGCTTGGCGCCCGGCTACCTCGCCGACATCATCGCGGTGCCCGGGGATCTGACCGACATCGCCGCCACCCTCGATGTGTGCTTCGTGATGAAGGACGGTCACGTCTACAAGCACGAAGAGGGGTGACGGCGGTGGCTGGGGAAACAGACGCAGAACTGGGCATGGAACTCGGTGACAACACCCTGTGGCATCTGAAGCAGGCCTGGTACTTCGCGCTGACCGCCGTCAACGACGCGGTCGGCCAGCACGGCGTCAGCACCGCCCAGATCGGTGTGCTGCGTCAACTGGCCAATGAGCCGGGCCTGTCCGGAGCCGAACTCGCGCGTCGCCTGCTGATCACCCCGCAGGGGGTGCAACTGGCGGTCAAGTCTCTGGAGCAGCGGGGGCTGGTCGAACGTAAACCCGATCCCCAACACGCGCGAATCTTGAAGGCGTACCTGACCTCTGAGGGACGCAAGGTCGCGGGCGCGGTCGTCAGCGATGCCATCGCCGCCCACGAAGCCGTCTTCGGCGTCCTTACCGAAGAAGAGCAGCAGACGCTGCGTGACCTGCTGGCCCGGGTGGTCGTGAAGGGTACCGGGCACACGATGGCCGATGACCACATCGGCGACTGATCGACTCAGCCGTTGCCGAAACCGATATGGCTGCGAATCAACGGAAGATCCGCCATCGTCGCGAAGCCCGCGGGCGCGGCGACGATCGCCGGCACCGCGTTGAGCACCTGCATCGCCGTCGCCACATTCGCCGACCGCACGTGCTCGGCCATGCCCGCATCACGGCTGAAGCTGGCGAGGGAGAAGAAGTGGGTGCGCATCGAGGGATCACCCTCGATGGTCAGCGTCCAGCCGTGTTGTGGCTTCGGCCAATGCGTGGGGTATTCGTTGCCGACCGTCCACAGTGTCTCGATCTCGACCAACGTCTCACCGTCGCGTCGGCCCGACCAGGTCCACCGTTGGCCCGCCGTCGTTCCCGCGGCCAGGACGCGGTCGAAGATCTGATGGTCGGACGTGGCGGCGACGGCGTCGACCGAGGCGGTCACCTCGTCGATGCCCGCGTTGAGCGCGTCGGCGATGAGCCAGACCTGCTCGCTGAAGATCGCGCTGTTGAACGCGAGGAAGTCGGTGCCCGTGGGGCTGATGGTCTCGACGGGTTCTCCGAAGCACATGTTGTCGAACGTGATCGCCGTGCTGTCGTAGACCGACCAGTCGGCGCGCTCCTGCAGGGTGATCCTGTCGATGGTGCGGCTCATCCCCGACAACGCCAACGGCAGCACGCCGGACAGGTTGCCCGGATTCAGACCGCTTCCGTGCACGGTGCTGTTGCCGGTCTTGCACGCGTCGAGCAACCGATCGCGGTCCGCAGGCCGGGTGCGACGCGGGTGGAACAAGAATGCGGTCGTGGCCACGTTCTTGCCGCTGGCCAGGATCGCGCACACCTCGTCGACATCGGTGTTGCGGGGCGTGTACAGCACGCAATCGGCGTCGAGGGCGAGGATCCGGTCCACGTCGGTGGTGGCGGCGACGCCGATCGGGTCGCGGCCGGCCAGCGTGCCGACGTCGACACCGTCCTTCGCCGCGGAATACACACGCGCCCCGACCAGATCGAACGCCGACCGGTTGTCCAGCACCGCGGTGATCATCTCGACGCCCACGGCGCCGGTGCCCCATGCGATGACGCGATGCCGTTGCATCCGGTCACGCTACGTCACCCGCACACGGCGCCGCATCAAGCGCTTGAGATCAATCGCAAGTACTTGATACTGTGGTGACGATGTCCGAGGACGAGTTCGCCCCACTGCGCATCAAACGCGTGGTGCACGAAACCAGCGACGCCGTGTCGCTGGTTCTCGATGTTCCGGCGGACTGCTCCGATCGCTTCGTCTATAAGGCGGGTCAGTTCCTGACGCTGCAGGTCAGGGTGGACGGAGACGACCACCGGCGCTGCTACTCGATGTCATCGTGCCCGCACAACGGCAACGACCTGCAGATCACCGTCAAGCGCGACCCGGGTGGGCTGGTCTCGAACTGGCTCAACGACACCGCGCAGGTGGGCGTCGAGATTCACGCTTCGCCACCCGACGGTCGATTCCTGCTCGGCGACACCGAGCGCGACATCGTCGCGTTCGCCGGCGGCAGCGGTATCACCCCGATCTTTTCGCTGATCGGCTCGGCGTTGGTGAGCACCCGCAGGCGGGTTAGGCTGTTCTACGCCAACAGAAGCCGCGATTCGGTGATCTTCGGCGAGCCGCTCACAGCGCTGGCCGCCGCCAACGCCGAGCGCCTGTCGGTGACCAACCACTTCGACGACGAAGCCGGCGTCGTGCAGGCCGCGGCGGTCGAGGCATTCGCATCGGCGAGCGGTGACGTCGACTATTACATCTGTGGTCCTGGGCCGTTCATGGACACCGTGGAGAACACGCTGTTGGGCATGGGCGTGCCGCGCGAGCGGCTTCACCTCGAACGGTTCACGGTGGCACCGGTTTCCGACGAGGTCGCCGCCACCTCGGAGCAGACCGAGGAGGTGGTCATCGAACTCGATCGCAAGACCACCACCGCGCCCTACCGGTCGGGTAACACGCTGCTGCAGACCGCGCGCATGGCGGGGTTGCGTGCGCCCTCGTCCTGTGAGACGGGTTCATGCGGAACGTGTATGGCGCGGATCGTGTCCGGAAGCGCCCGCATGCTGAACAACGATGCGCTCGATGACGACGAAGTGGCCGAAGGTTGGGTGCTGACATGCCAGTCGCTGCCGACGAGCCGAACGGTCCACATGGTCTATGAGTAGAAGACGAGGTCAACTGATGGGACGGACGCGATGACCCGGGTCGCGGTGGTGACCGGGGGCGCCTCGGGCATGGGGGAGGCGACGTGCCACGAGCTCGGCCGTCGTGGGCACAAGGTGGCCGTACTCGACGTCAACGGTGAAGCGGCGCAACGGGTCGCCGAGAAACTGCGGGCGGACGGCGTGACGGCTCTGGGGGTGGCCGCCGACGTGAGCGATCGTTCGGCGGTCGAGGAGGCGTTCGCGAAAGTGCGGAGCGAGCTGGGGCCGGTGCACATCCTGGTCACCAGCGCCGGTGCCGTGGACTGGGCGCCTTTCACCGACATCACGCCGGAGGCGTGGCAGCGGCTCATCGACGTCAACCTCACCGGAACGTTCCACTGCTGTCAGGTGGCCGTGCCCGACATGCTCGACGCGGGCTGGGGTCGCATCGTGATGATCTCGTCGTCCAGTGCGCAGCGCGGCTCTCCCCGGATGGCGCACTATGCCGCGTCCAAGGGCGCACTGCTCTCGCTGACCAAATCGCTTGCGCGCGAGTACGGACCGGCCGGGATCACGGTCAACAACATCCCGCCGTCGGCCATCGAGACACCGATGCAGCATGCCGGTCAGCAGTCCGGACACCTGCCGTCGAACGAGCAGATGGCCGCGACGGTCCCGCTCGGCCACCTCGGCACCGGCGACGACATCGCCGCGGCCGTGGGCTTCCTGTGCTCTGAGGAGGCCGGTTTCATCACCGGTCAGATTCTCGGCGTCAACGGCGGGTCGGTGCTGTGATGGCCGCCCGCTTTCCGCATACCAAACACGACACGGAGGTTTCCATGGCTAAGTGGCCCAAGCCGGCCGAGGGCAGCTGGACTGAGCATTATCCGCAGCTGGGGACCGGACCGATCTCGTTCCGCGACTCGACCTCGCCGGAGTTCTACGAGCTCGAACGCGAAGCGGTCTTCAAACGCGCCTGGCTCAACGTCGCGCGTGTCGAGGAGCTGCCGCGCGTCGGAAGCTACCTGACCAAGGAGATCGACGCCGCCAAGACGTCGGTGATCGTGGTGCGGGGCAAGGATCAGCAGATCCGCGCCTTCTACAACATCTGCCGTCACCGCGGAAACAAGTTGGTGTGGAACGACTTTCCCCACGAAGAGGTCAAGGGCACCTGTCGACAGTTCACCTGCAAGTATCACGGGTGGCGCTATGACCTCAAGGGCGATCTGACCTTCGTGCAGCAGGAGGGCGAGTTCTTCGGCCTGGACCACCAGCGGCACGGGTTGAAGCCGGTGCAGTGCGATGTCTGGAACGGGTTCATCTTCATCAACTTCGATCCCGAACCGCGGTGGACGCTGCGCGAGTTCCTCGGCCCGATGATCACCGCGCTCGACGACTATCCGTTCGAATTGATGACCGAGCGTTACGAATTCGAGGCGCGCAACAACAGCAACTGGAAGATCTTCGCCGACGCGTTCCAGGAGTACTACCACGTGCCCTCGCTGCACTCGCAGCAGGTGCCCAGCGCGGTGCGCCAGCCGAACGCGACGTTCGAATGCGGTCATTTCCAGATCGACGGACCACACCGCCTGGTGTCGACGGCGGGCACCCGGCGCTGGCTGCTCGATCCGGAGTACATGTATCCGGTCGAACGGGTCACGCGCTCTGGGCTTGTCGGGCCGTGGCGCACCCCCGAGACGCATCAGTCGGCCGGCCTGAACCCCGGTGGCATCGAACCCTGGGGTATCACCAACTTCCAGATCTTCCCGAATCTGGAGATTCTCATCTATCACGGCTGGTATCTGCTGTACCGATACTGGCCGACGTCGCACAACACCCATAAGTTCGAGGCGTACAACGCATTCCATCCCGCCCGCACCGTGCGCGAGCGCATCGAACACGAGGTCGCTTCGGTGGTGCTCAAGGAGTTCGCGCTGCAGGACGCCGGAATGCTCGGCGGCACCCAGGCGGCGCTGGAGTACGGCCTGGGGGAGCCGATCGTCGACGACTATCCGCTCAGCGATCAGGAGATCCTGGTGCGCCACCTGCACCACGAGGCCGTCAAGTGGGTCGAGGAGTACAAGGCCGAACGCTCACCGGTGGGGGTGTGACCATGACGCGTCTGCCCAGTGCGTTCGCGGAGTTCGAATCGTTCGCCGAGACGTGGTGCCTGCCAACTGAAGCCGAGAGGTGGGCCACCCGGATGGCCACCCCGATGTCGCAGATCCGGGAGTTCTACGACGCGTTCACGCCGCGCTTCGAGGAAGCGATCGACTACTGCGACAAGTTCCCGCTCGACGACCTGCCCGAAGACGTGCTGAACCTGCTGCATCTCATCTACTCGATGATCATGGTGTCGATGGCCGTCGAGGTGTTCGGTACCCAGAAACCCGCCGACTCCGCCGACGCGGTGATGAACCGCGTCAGCGCGCCGGTGCCATGACGAAGGAGACACCATGAGCCTGCTCACCATCAACAAGCTGACTGCATCGGTCGGCGCGGAGGTGACCGACGTCGACTCCGACGCGCTGGCCCACGACGACGCGCTGGGCGCCACGATTCTGGATGCGTTGGAGGACAACGGTGTGCTGGTGTTCCCCGGGCTCGGGCTGACGCCGGAGGCTCAGGTGGCGTTCTGCCGGCGCCTCGGCGAGATCGACCACTCGTCGGACGGCCACCATCCGGTCGCCGGCATCTACCCCGTGACGCTCGACAAGTCGAAGAACGCCTCGGCGGACTATCTGCGGGCCACGTTCGACTGGCACATCGACGGATGCACGCCCACCAACGACGAGTGCCCGCAGAAGGCGACCGTGCTCTCCGCCAAGCAGGTCGCCGAGACCGGCGGCGAGACCGAGTTCGCGAACTCGTACGCCGCCTACGAGGCGTTCACCGACGAAGAGAAGGAGCGTTTCGGGGCGTTGCGGGTGGTGCATTCCCTCGAGGCCTCCCAACGCCGGGTCACGCCGGACCCGTCGCCCGAGCTGGTGGCCAAGTGGCGGTCGCGACCCACCCATGAGCACCCGTTGGTGTGGACTCACCGCAGCGGTCGCAAGTCGCTGGTGCTGGGTGCGTCGGCGGATTACGTCGTCGGTATGGACGTCGACGAGGGTCGGGCGCTTCTCGCCGAACTCCTCGACCGCGCCACGCAGCCGCAGCTGGTGTACAGCCACCGCTGGTCCGTCGGCGACACGGTGATCTGGGACAACAACGGGGTTCTGCACCGCGCCGCGCCGTACGACCCGAACTCGCCCCGCGAGATGCTGCGCACCACGGTGCTGGGTGACGAGCCCATCCAGTGAATGGCGTCGGGGCATAGCCGCTGGGCGCCCCGGACTCGCACGCCCGCGCGTTGACGCAGGGCGTGCCGCTATGGAAATCTGATACCCAGATATGAGAATCACGTTCTCGTACGTTGAGATCGTCGAAATGGAGGGCGCATGACCGAGGACCTCACCACGGTCGACTTCTTCCGGGACGGGCGCCTGACGGATGACCCGTACCCGTTCTACGAGGCGCTGCGCAACAAGTGCCCGGTCGCCCGTGAGGACCACTACGGCGTGACGATGGTGACCGGCTGGCAAGAGGCCGTGGACGTCTACAACGACGCCGAGACGTTCTCGTCGTGCATCTCCGTGACCGGTCCGTTCCCGGGCTTTCCCGTTCCGCTCGAAGGGGACGACGTCACCGACCTGATCGTCGAACACCGCGACGAGATCCCGTTCAGCGACCAGCTGCCCACGCTCGACCCGCCGACGCACACCAACCACCGCGCCCTGCTGATGCGGCTGATCACGCCGAAGCGCCTCAAGGAGAACGAGGACGCGATGTGGCAGCTCGCCGACGACATCCTCGACGATTTCCTCGCATCCGGTGAGGGCGAATTCATCAGCGGTTTCGCCGCTCCGTTCACCCTGCGGGTGATCGCCGATCTGCTCGGGGTGCCCGACGAGGATCGGCCCGAGTTGCTCGAGCGGTTGGCCCGCGGCACGCACGGCGGCGGGCTGGGCAACGCCGACAAGACCCTGACGAAGACACCGCTGGAGTACCTCTACGAGGTGTTCGCCGAGTACATCGAAGACCGTCGTCGCGAACCGCGCGACGACGTGCTGACGGGGTTGGCGACCGCGGCGTTCCCCGACGGCACGGTGCCGGAGGTGGCCGACGTGGTCCGCGTCGCCACCAACGTGTTCTCCGCCGGCCAGGAGACGACGGTGCGGCTGCTCTCGACCGCGCTGAAGGTGCTCGGCGACCGGCCCGACATTCAGCGCAAGCTGCGCGACGATCGCAGCCTGCTGCCGAACTTCATCGAGGAGTGCCTGCGCATCGAGAGTCCGGTCAAGGGCGACTTCCGGTTGTCGCGGGTGCCGACGACGGTGGGCGACCAGGCCCTCGGCGCCGGATGCACCGTAATGGTGATCAACGGTGCGGCCAACCGCGATCCGCGCCGCTTCGAGGATCCGGACAGCTTCGATCCGGAGCGCAAGAACGCCCGCCAGCACCTGGCGTTCGGCCGCGGCATCCACAGCTGTCCGGGCGCGCCGCTGGCCCGGGCCGAGACCCGGGTGGGGCTCGAGCGACTGTTGGACCGCACCACTGACATTCGGATCAGCGAAGCCCATCACGGACCCGCGGGGGAGCGTCGCTACAACTACATCCCGACCTACATCCTGCGCGGGTTGACCGAACTTCATCTGGAGTTCGACGTGGTCTCGGGTGATGCCGAATGAAGGTCACCGTCGACGAGGATCGCTGCGCAGGACACGGCATGTGCCTGACGCTGTGCCCCGAGGTGTTCGAGCTCAACGACGACGGTTGGGCGGTCGCGAACCCGGAAGAGGTTCCCGCCGAACTGGAATCCGCGGCGCGCGAAGCGATCGACAACTGCCCGGAACGCGCGATCCGCGAGATCGACTGACAAGCGACGTCGGCGCGGTGCCGGCATCCAACACGAAGGAGCTCGAATGGCGAAGGCGTACATCCTCATCACCGAGGACGTCAAGGACCCCGACGGTATGGCGGAGTACGGCAAGGTGGCCAGCCAGACGATGGCCAGCGCAACGCTGCTGGCGTTCGATCAAAAGGCCGAGGTGATCGAGGGCAACTGGCACGGCACGCAGACCGTGCTGCTCGAGTTCGAGTCCGAGGAAGCGGCCAAGGCGTGGTACTACTCCGACGAGTACCAGGCCGCCGCGAAGCTGCGTCAGGCCGCCGCCGACTGCAACGGCGTCATCCTGCACGGGCTGGGCTGATATCGCTGTCGCCCAAACCGACGTCTTGGCGGGAAAATTCGAGCAAAAGCCGCCAAAACGTCGGTCTCGGCGCAACTTCAGGCGGAAACCAGCGGGCCGGCCGGTGTCGTCGTGGTGGCGTGGACCAGTAACTCGGCCAGTTCTCGCGGTCGGCTCAGGAACGGCGAGTGCGAGGCGTCGATGGTCAACTGCTCGACGCCGAGGCGACGGGTCACCGTGTCGGCCAGCCAGCGCGGCATCGACCGGTCCTGCAGACAACGAATGAAGCTGCGGGGAAGATCGGCCTCCCAGAACCGCGGCACGGATACCGGCGTCACCGTCGTGTCGCCGAAGCGTTCGGGACCGAGGCGCTCGAACGCCCAGCGCGCGGTGGCCTCGTCGCAATCGTGGTAAAAGTACCGCCGCGCGCCTTCGAAGTCGGCGAACCTCATCGCGCCATCGTCGTCGAACTTCAGGTAGCCCAACATCTCTCCGACGTCGGCGTCGAAATCCTCGCCAAGTTCGTCGCCGTCGTCGCGCATCGCCATCGCTTCGGGATAGGTGCGACCCTCTCGCGGCAGGGCCGCGGCGAGGTAGGTGATGTGGCTGACCAATTCGGGCGCAGCGTCGGCCGCCAGCGTTGCGTCGAAGCCGCCGCCCGAGTGTCCGACGAGAACGCTGTCAGCCGAACCTGCTGCCCGCAACGCTTCCACGATCGCGTCGCGCCGGTTGGCCAGTGTCGACTCCTCGTCGACGCGTGCACCGTGTCCCGGGAGGTCCACCGCGACCGCGTCGTGGCCCATCGCCGTCAGCTCGTCGATCACGCGCTCCCAGCACCAGGCGGCGTGAAAGCCCCCGTGGACGAAGACGAATCGCATCAACTCAGGGCGCGCACCGGAACGTGTGACCAGCCCGCGACGTTCTGCATCGCCACCCGACGGCAGTCATCCCACAGCACTTCATATCGGGGGATCAGGTCGAGCAGCCGCTCGAGTGCGATCGCCGTCTCCATCCGGGCCAACGCCGCACCGAGGCAGCTGTGAATGCCGTAGCCGAAGCCCAGGTTCTGCGCCTCGGTGCGGTTGCGGTCGATGTCGAAAGTGTCGGCGTCGGTGAATGCCTCGGGATCGCGGTGTGCCGAGGCCTGCAGGAGGAACACCGGCTTGCCCTCGGGGATCGTCACGCCGTGCAGTTCCACATCGCGCATCGAGCGCCGCACGTTGTAGTGCACCGGCGGTTCGTAGCGCAGCAGTTCCTCGACTGCGGCGGGAATCTTGCTGCGGTCATCGAGAAGCTTCTGCCACTGGTCGGGGTGACGGGCGAACGTGACCGCCGCGTTGCCGACCAGCTTGGTGACGGTCTCCGCGCCAGCACCACCGAGAAGCGTTGCGAATCCGGCGATCTCGAAGTCGTCGAGTGATTCCTTCTCACCATCCTCGCGGGTGATCTCGGCGGCCACCAGGCGGCTGAACATGTCGTCCGTCGGGTTAGCGCGCCGCTCCTGGATCAGTTGGAAGTACAGCCCCATGGCTTCGCCGATGGCCTGCATACCCTCTTCGGACATGTCGACCTGGCCGGGCTCGCGATGCAGCGACGCGTCGACCCATTCGCGGACCTGCTGCCGGTGTTCCTCTGGCACGCCCAGCATCTGGGTGATGACTTCGACCGGGAAGAATGCGGAGAAGTCGCTGACGACGTCGAAGTGGGAGGGATCGGCCTTGGCGATGTACCTGTCGATGGTCTCGGTCACCATCGGCCGCATCGCCTCGATCGCCCGGGGGGTGAAGACCTTGTTCACCAGGCTGCGCATGTGGCGATGTTCGGGCGGATCCATCAGGATGATCATCTTGGCCGGCATCGGCTCGTCAGAGCGAATGGTCGCCAGATCCAGACCGTATGCCGACGAGTAGGTGGCGAAGTCCTTGTAAGCCGCGGATACGTCTTCATGCCGCGACAAGGCGTAGAAGTCGAGTTCCTCGTTGTAGTAGACCGGTGCTTCTTCGCGCAGACGCCGGTAGATCTCCCACGGTCCGTCGAAGTACTCCTGCGAGAACGGGTCGAAGACGATTTTCGACGTCGTCATGCGTCTTCGATCGAGATCGCCTGGCGCGGGCACTGTCGCACCGCTTCCCTGACTTGCTCCTCGTTCTCGGGCGTCACTTCTTCCTGAAGCACGTGTAGGTAGTCCTCCTCGTCGAGATCGAACACCTCGGGGATGATGCCCATGCACACTCCGTTGCTCTCACAGAGCCCGAAGTCGACGATGATCTTTTGAGTCACTTCAACACCTTCACCGGGACGTGGTGGTATCCGGCCACATTCTGCATGTGCACGCGTTCGAGGCCGTCGAAGTTCACCTCGTAACGCGGCATGAAATCGAGCAGGTGCTCGAGCGCGATCGTGGTTTCCAGGCGGGCAAGCGCAGCGCCAAGGCAGCTGTGAATGCCGTAGCCCAGTCCGAGGTTCGGCGACTGTGTGCGATCCCGGGTGATGTCGAACGTCTCGGCGTTGTCGAATGCGCGGGAATCGCGGTTGGCCGCCGCCTTCATCAGGAACACCGGCTTGTGCGCGGGAATGGTGCCGCTGGGCACCTCGGCTTCCTTCAGCGTGTAGCGCACGTTGTACTGAACCGGCCCGACGTAGCGCAGCAATTCCTCGACGGCGGCCGGCACCAGGCTCCGGTCGTCGAGCAGCATCTGCCATTGTTCGGGATGGCGGGCGAACTCGACCACCGCGCTGCCGACGAGCTTGGTGACCGTCTCCGCGCCCGCGCCGCCGAGAAGTGCTAGGAATCCGGTGATCTCGAGATCGTCGAGCTGACGCATCTCACCGTTCTCAGCGGGAATCTCCGCGCGGATGAGCCGGCCGATCATGTCGTCCAGTGGGTTCTGCCGCCGCTCCTGAACGAGGCCGTAGTAGTACATGCCCGAGTCGATGTTGGCCTGCATGTTCTCTTCGGACAGCTCGAGCTGGCCGGGCTTGCGTTGGAGGCTGATGTCGATCCAGCGCCGGACCTGTTGACGAAACTCCTCAGGCACCCCCGCCATCCGGGTGATCACTTCCACCGGGAACGGACCCGAGAAATCCTGCACCACATCGAAGTTGTCGGGATCGACCTTCGAGAGGTACTGCTCGACGAGTTCGGTGATGTTCTCGCGCTGCGATTGGATGGCCCGGGGGGTGAAGGCCTTGTTGAGCAGGCTGCGCATGTGCCGGTGCTCGGGCGGGTCCATGAAGATGATCGACTTGTGCGGGCCTTCCTCCGAGCGCACCATCGCCAGGTCGCAACCACGAGATGAGGAGAACGACTCGTGGTCCTTGAGTGCTGCGGCCACGTCGGCGTGCCGCGTCAGCGCGTAGAAGTCCTGCTCCTCGTCGTAGTAGAGGGGCGCTTCGTCGCGCATCCGTTGGTAGATCTCGTACGGGTTGTCGAAGAACTCCTGCGACACCGGGTCGAACACGAGTTTGGGCTTGGTCATGGTCTCCTCTTTCGCGGCGGGCTGTCGACCGCTTCCGTTACGCGAGGCCGCAATAATGTAACGCCTCTAGTATGCCTCACCGGATGCCTCCTGGTAAGGGGAATCGCCGCTGTTTATGGCCAGGATCCCGGCGTCGATGACCTCGTCGAGCAGGCCAAGGTCACTGCCCAGTTCGCCCGCCGTCCGGCGAACCACCGCGACGTCCTTGCCGATGAACTCGCCGACGTCGGTGACGAACCCCTGAACCGAGCCGCGCGCGGCGATGAACTCGCCGACCCGGCTGGTCCCGCTGCCGTGGGTGAGCGAGGTGAGCAGCTCGGCCTCCTGGACGCCGAGGCGGGCGCCGAGGTCGACGGCGGTGCGCAGCAGACCGATCTGGGCGGCGAACAGGCTGTTGTTGACGAGCTTGACGGCCTGGCCCGCTCCGATCTCGCCGACGTGCAGGATCGGGTCGCCGTAGCTGGCCAGCACCGGTCGGACCTTGTCGACCGCGGCGTGCGCGCCGCCGACGAACAGGGTCACCTCGCCGGCCGCGATGTTGTGCGGGCCGCCGCTGACCGGCGCGTCGACGACGTCGATGTCGGTGAACTCGGCCGCCAGCCTTCGCGTGGTGGCCGGGCTGCCCGTCGTGTGAATGATCAGCGCACCGCCCGGTTGCATGGCCGCGGCCAGGCCGTCGTCCAGGCACACCTGGCTGACCTGCTCGTCGGTGAACACGCAGATCGCCACGGCGTCGGCCCCGTCGGCGACGTCGGCCGCACGGGTCACGGGCTGCGCGCCGATATCGCGTAGCGCGGCGCATTTCTCGTCGGTCCTGCCGAGTGCGCGGACCTCGTGACCGGCTTCGATAAGGCGGCGCACCATCGGCGCGCCCATGCGCCCCGCCCCGACGAAACCGACCCGCGTCACCGCGGGTGGTCCATGTTCTGCAGCGCCGTGTCGGCCACGGTGAACACCGATCCCTCCGGTGCCGATGCGGTGGCCGCGATGCTGGCCGCGTGCCGAACGTCCTTCTGCAGCAACGCGCCTGCGATGGGCGCCAGTGCCTCGACCGTGCCGCCGAACATCGCGATGCTGCCCAACGCCTTGCTGGTTGCCGATCCACCGTTGAGCACCTCGGCAAGGCGCACGCGCGGAATACCCAGGGACTCACCGAGATCGAGAGTGCTCAGCGCGCTGCCGAGATTGGCGGTGAACAGCAGGTTGTTCAGGATCTTGGTGACCTGTCCACTGCCCAGCGGGCCGAGATGCACGATTGGGTCGGCATAGGTCGCGAACACCGGGCGGCAGCGTTCGACGACGTCCTCCTCGCCGCCGACCATCACCAGCAGCTTGCCCTCTTCGACGGCGGGCCCACCGCCGCTCACCGGCGCGTCGATGACCGAAACACCCTGTTTGGCAGCGGCTTCGGCGATCTCCCTGCAGGTGTCGGGATGTACGGTGCTGTGGATGGCAATGGTTGCGCCGGAGGCCAGGCCGGCGAGCACACCGCTCTCACCGTTGAGGACTTCGCGCACGTCGTCGTCGCCGACCACGCACAGGCAGACCAGATCGCTGGCCGCGGCCAACTCCGCAGGCGTGCTCGCGGACTTGGCTGCCGTGCCGGCATACGGTTCGAGGCTGGCCGCCCGACGCGCCCACAGCGTCGTCTCGAACCCGCCCTCGACGATCTTGCGGGCCATGGGGCCGCCCTGGCTGCCCAGTCCGATGAATCCGACGCGCATCAATCCGCCTCCACTTTCTGCTCGGCCTTGTCCTCGGCGCCTCTTCGGGCCGCGACGCATTCCTCGACGAACGACAACACTTTGTCGTGGTAGTCCGCGGCCGCGTAGGACAGCGAAATGTTGTGACCTGCGCCGGCCTGTTCGTTGAGGACGAAGCGGGGCGCGGCGGTGAACACCGCGGCGATGTCGGCCAGCGACTCGGGGTCGGTGCGCCACACCCGCTCGTGTTCGGCGACGGTGAACTGCACGGGCACCTCGACCCGCGCAGCCATCGCCGGAAAGTCCCGCCGCGGCCAGTTTTTCGTCATGTCCGCCTCGTACGGCGCGCCCGTCGACGAGTTCGTGATACCCGAGAGCACCTCGGGCGGATACAGGTCGGCGGGTTCCCACAGCAGGTCGCGAAGCCCCACCGGCCGCCGGGTGGCCGTCGTCGTCTTCAGGATCTGGGCCGCGGAGTCCGCATACCGCAACCCGGTACCGGCCAGGCCGAGTCCGAGCACCCCCGCCTGAGCGGCACGGTCGTCGGCGGCCATGCGCACCGCCAGTTCACAGCCTGCCGAGTGGCCGAGCAGGAACAGGCCTTCGCCGCGCGGGTTCTGGCCCAACACCTTGTCGACGGCACCATAGGCGAGCGCGACCCGCTGGTCGGGTTGGTGCATCGCCTCGGGATAGGGCGCCGAGCTGCCGTAGCCGGGTCGGTCCAACGCCACCACCGTGATTCCTCGGGCCGGACCGGCGCGCAGCAGCGACAGCTGAGGATGGCCGGGACAGTCGAAATACGCTGCGGTGCTGGCACCTCCGTGGAGGGCGACGATGACGGCGGCCGGGTTGTCGGCATGTGCGACAAGGCCCGACATGGGAACGCCGTCGACGAGGACGACGCGGGGGCGCGGGCTCACCCGTCGGTCCGCATCAGGATCGCCCCGCTTGGCGTGAGCCCGCCACTGCTGACCACCGCGACCTTGGCGTCCTTCACCTGGCGCTCGCCCGCGTCGCCGCGAAGTTGCGTGACGGCTTCGTGGATCAGGCCCATTCCGTGTGTCCGGCCGTGCGACAGCTGACCGCCGTGGGTGTTCAACGGGATCACCCCGTCGCGGGCGATGGCCTTGCCGCCGTCGAGGAAGTCCTTGGCCTCGCCGATACCGCAGAAGCCGAGAGCCTCCAGCCACGACAGGCAGTTGAACGAGAAGCCGTCATACAGCTCTGCGACGTCGACATCCTTGGGCCGCAACGAGGTTCGAGTCCACAGATGGGCGGCCTGACCGAGTACCTGAGGTTCGTGGGTCAGCGTGCTCTGGTCCCAGTCGGTGCGTTCGACGATCTGCGTGCCGACCGCCTCGAACAACACCGGCTTGTGGGGCATGTCTTCTGCGGTTTCGACGGCCGAGACGATGACCGCGACGGCGCCGTCACAGGGAACGTCGCAGTCGTACAACCCGAACGGGGTCGTGATCATCCGCGCGTTGAGGTAGTCGTCCATCGTCATGGGGTCGCGGTAGATGGCGGTCGGTTTCAGCGCCGCGTTCGCGCGCTGGTTGAGCGCGATCCAACCGAGCGTCTCGCGCGTGGTGCCGTAGCGCTCGAAGTGGCGCTGGGCGTTGAGCGCCAGCGTGTGCGCGGCCGACATCGCACCGAAGGGCATCTGCCAGCTCGAGGTTCGGGCGCCGCCCGGCGGTGACGCCTTGCCCTCCTTCATCAACTGCTGGAACGTCGCCTCCCACAATGTGCGGAAGCACAGCACGTGCCGGGCCATACCCGTGGCCACCGCCATCATCGCCGCGATGACCGAGCCGCCGGGTCCGAAGGTATCCATGCCGCCGTTGATCCACGCCGGGCGTAGACCGAGAGCGCCCTCCAGCGCGGCGACGCCGCCTTCGCCCATGCCCGCGATGTCCAACCCGGGATAGGTCGACAGGCCGTCGATGTCGTCGAACGTCAGACCCGCGTCGGCGACGGCGGCCTCGCACGCTTCGATCGTCAGCGACAGCGGCGGCACCATCAATCGCCGACCGAGCCGCGACGCACCGATTCCGGTGATCGCCGAATGCTCTTCGAACCGTTGGCGAGTCAGCGGCTGGCTCACGTGACGGGCGAAGTCCTGTGGTGCGATCTCGTCCTCGGCGACCGGGCCACTCTGTTCGTCGGCGCCGGGTGTGAAGACGGGCAGCCAGACAGTTCCGGCCCCATCGCCGAGCTGTTGAAACGTCACCTCGACGACTTGACCGAGTTTCAGGTCGTCGGGGTCGCAGTCGACGATGTTGGTGGTCAGTCGAACTCGCGGATCCTCGACGATCGCCACCTGGGCCACCACGTAGGGCGGCGGCAGGTCCGGGAAGCCGAACCGGTGGTTGACGGTGAACGCCGACAGCGTGGCCTTGCCGGAGACGTCGCGAATGCCCATGTTGTGGCTCCGGCAGTACCGGCACACGGGTTGCGGCGGATGGATCAGCGCCGTGCAGTCACGACACTCCTGGATACGCAGGACACCGTCGGCGCCGGCGGTCCAGAAAAACTCGTTGAGTACCGTCAGCTCGGGTAGTGGTCTTGTCACCGCACGAATCCCGAGATCGCCTCGTTGTCATCGGTTTTGGGTTCGGGTTCGGGCACCTCGTGTGCCTCCTGATGCACGGCGGTGTCGTCGGACGGCCGGTGTTCGCCCATGTAGATGATCGCGTGCACCGGGCAGTCCAATAGTGCGCGCATCACCGCGTCCCTGTCCTTCTCCGGCACCGTGCCGTCGCCGATGAGGGAGGCGTACCCCCAGTCGTCCAGGGAGAAGTACCCCGGGGCGTGCTTGGCGCATATCCCGAAGCCGTCGCACAGCGTCCGGTCGAGCCGAATCCGCAAGCCCTCACTCATGATTGAGCCACCGCCTCCACTTCGTAAGGCCGCACGGCGGCGAACGCGTCGGCGCGACAGGCCGTGCAGTCGTCGGTGAGGTGGCGAGCCACCACTTGTGGGAACTGTCGCAGCAGGCTCGCGGCGACGTTGGTGGCGCCGTCGAGAGTGCCACAGGCGCCACGCCCGCGAAGCACCACCGACCAACGCTCCAGGCGGGTGACGTCCTCCTGGGTGGCTACGCCGTCGCGCAGCGCCGACGTGACCGCGGCCATGGCGGCGGTGCCGTTGAAGCAGGATCCGCACTGGCCCGCGTTCTCCCGGTCGAAGTACGACATCACCGCGGCCGCGACGGCGACGGGGCAGTCGTCGGTGAGGATCGAGATGGCCCCGCATCCCAGACCGCTGCCGAGCCGGCGAACCGACTCGTGGTCGAGCGTCGCGTCGAGGATGTCGGTGTTGACCAGGCCGGCGAAGTAGCCGCCCATCAAGACGCCGGTGACCGCGTCGCTGGTGACCCCGTGCAGGTGCAGCAGATCGGAGAACGATGCACCGTGCGGGATTTCGTACAGCGCGGCTGGTCGTCCGCCGCCGGTGATGGTCGCGAGAAACGTCCCGGGAGACATCGGCGTGCCGACCGAACGGAACTTCTCGGCGCCGTGCTCATGGATGTAGGGCAGGTTGGCCAGCGTCTCGACATTGCTGACCATGGTGGGGACGCCGGCCACGCCTTCCTCGAAGGGCCGTGGCGGTTTGTCGGTCGGCTTGGCGGGTCCGCCGTTGATGCGCCGGACCGCGGCGGTCTCTTCTCCGGCCACGTACCCGGGTTCGACTGTGACGACGGTGATCTCGGTCGCGCCGAACGTTTCTGGTGGCACTTCGCTGAGCGCGGCGGTGACGGCGTTCGCGGCGGGGGAGTCGGAGACGTAGACGTATGCCCGGCGGGCGCCTGCGACGGCCGTCGCCAAGCGCAGACCGTCGAGCACGAGATGGGGCCGGTTACGCAGGAGCCAGCGGTCTTTGACCGACGCGGGTTCACCTTCTTCGCCGTTGGCCACGACGACGGTCTCCGAGCCGCGCTGGTGGGCATTGTGCACCGTGCGCAGTTTGGTGCCGATCGGGAACGCGGCGCCGCCGCGGCCCAGCAGCCCCGACAGGTCGACCTGCGTCAGCAGCGCATCGGCATCGATCAGCGGCCGGTATCCGCCCGCCCGGGTGTACTCGGCGTAGTCCTCCGTGCCCGCCTCCGACGGGCGCAACAGCCGCGGCGCGCAATCCGGCCAGGCGGCGACGGCGAGATCGGTGGCAGTAGAGGTCATGGCTGGTCCTTCCGGCCCGCGGATAGGCTGACGGACATGAGGACTGCGGTCGTGCGCGTCGGTGTCGACACGGCGGGCGAACTCGGCCCGGCCCAACTCGACGACGGCCTTGCTCGGCTGAGGGATTCGGCGGCTGCGCACGGTATCGAGGTGGTGGCCAACGATCTGGCCGGGTTGCCGCCGAAACGCCGTGAGGTCGAGTTGTTGATCGCCGGCGACGACCAGGACGAACTCCGTCGGCTCGCGGTCGACCTGTGCGACAAGGCATTCGGCACCACACCGGTGCCCGGCGTGGTGACGTTCATCAGCCGCGGCACCGACGACGATGCGCACGGCGTCCTTGCCGGGCTCGGGCTGTCCGGGGAGATCGAACGGGTACCCGGCGACGACGGCTGGGACGTCATATATGTGACGTTGCGCAGGGCCGACCTCGAACGCGTTCCGGAGAGTCGGGTGCACACCGCGCTGGAGGCCTCACTCAACTGCGAGGTCCACATCCGTACGACGTAGTGCTTCCGGGCGAGCGCGCAGTCTCGAACACGAAGCGCCGTAGCCGGCGTACGAGGATGTGCCCTCACGGTTGTGGTGGATCCGCTCATCAACTGTCCAGGAACTTCAGAATTGCCGGCGCCGCCTGCACCCACGTGTCGAACAGGCAGAAGTCCTTTCCGCCGCTGGCCGCGAACTTCTCACCGGCACGCTCCCAGGCATCCTCGGGCCAGGGCGGGTCGATCAGCGTTGAGCCCTTGATCAGGCAGCTGACCTCGAGCGACGTGCGCTTCGGATGATCCCAGTCGTTCTCGCCGCCGCGGACGATCAATGTCGGCACCGTGATGTTGTCGAACATCTCGTCTTCGACACCGGGGATCGTTTGACCGGGCTTGGGCACGAAGGCGTTGAGCCAACGCAACATCACCTTCAGAAACTCGTCGACGTCGAGGGCTCTGAACCGCTCCTCGTTGCGAGGATTCTCGCCGATGCGCTCCTTCCACTCGGCGACGTGCAGCAGTCCGTCGATGCCCGCACCGCGGGCGGCCAGGATGCTCGGCACCACGTAGTGTCCGCCCAGTACGAAGGACCCGTATACGCCGCCGACGATGTTCCAGACCACCAGCTTTCGGACGATTTCGGGGTAGAGCATCGTCGTCAGCATCGAGTCCCGCGCCCCACCGGAACCGCCCGCGATGATGCACTGCTCGATGCCGAGACCGGTGATCAGCGCGTGCAGCGTTTCGGCGCGCATATGAGATTCGCTCTTACCGTAGAACTGCACGTCCGACTTGCCACAGTTCGGCCGATCCCACAGCAGCACGCGGTAACCGCCCGATGCCAGCGCCTCCGCCAGTGGCCGTAGGCCGGGAATCTCCTTGCTGAATCGGCCGCCCGGCGTCAGTGCGATGAATTCGCCTTCGTTGCCTAGGATTTCGTAGACGACGTGGCCGCCGTTGATCTCGACGGTCTCTTCGCCCGGTTTGAGAGTGGGGCCCGCGGCCTCCGTGGTGGTCATGCTGAGCCTCCGCGAACGTGCGCAAACTGCTGAATTTTCGCGGCGTGTCGTGTGCAAACACGCACGCTCACGCCAACAAGGGGACCTGTGATCATGCCTGGACCAACACCTCGTTGCCGACCACCCGCACGGGGTAGGTCCGGATGCTCCACTCCGGCTTGACCGCCGTGGTGCCGGTGGCCAGTTCGAAACCCCACTGGTGCCACGGGCAGTAGATGTACTCCAGATCGCGCACCATCACCGCATCGCCGGGCACGCTGTCGTCGACCACGGTGCGGCCGCGGGCACGTCCGGAACACAGCGGTCCACCCTCATGCGGGCAGTAGTTGGCGATCGCGTAGAACGTGCCGTTGACGTTGTAGACGCCCACGCCGTGGCGTCCGATCGGCACCAGTTTGTGCTTGCCCGGCGGGATCTCGTCGACCGTGGCGACGACGTGCTCACGCCCCTGGGCCAGCCGGGGCGTCTTCTCTTGTTCGCTCAACTCAGAACACCCGCACCTGGCCCTCGAGGGCCGGAACCGTGTCGGGAAGGTGATACGTCGCGATGCCGTTCTTGAACATCACCGCTTCCCGGGCATGCTCGGGCAGGTGCTTGACCAGCCAGCGTGGGTCGTCGAACGTCCAGTGCGGGTAGTCCGACGAGTAGAGCAGGATCTTCTCGCACTCCATCCACTCGAACGCGCGCGACAGCTCGGTCTTGTCCTCGGGGTAGTCCAGCGGCTGGGTGGTGAACTTGATGTGGTCCTTGACGTATTCGGACGGTTTGCGCTTGATGTCCAACCACGACTTACGGGCCTCGTAGATGGCGTCCATCCGCCACATCAGCGGCAGAATCCAGGTGAAAGCGTGTTCCACCAACACGATTCGCAGCGTCGGGAACCGGTCGAAGAGCCCGTCGAAGACCATGCTCATCACCTGGTTCGCGGCCAGCAGCGAGTAGGTGACCATGAAATCGTGGTTGTAGCTGGGGAATCCGACCGGCGGGATCGGCAGCTCCTCGTGATGGCTGCGGGACAGGTGGCAGCTCACCGTGATGTCGTTGCGGGTCGCGGCCTCCCAGATCGGGTTGTACTTGGGATCACCCCACGCCGGGCGGGGTTCGGCCTTGATCAGGATCTGGCCCATGTACGGGTGGCCGGCCCAGCGCTCGATCTCGCGGGCCGAATCCTCGGGCGCCTCGATCGCCACACAGATCGATCCGCGCCACCGCTCGTGCCAGTTGTTCTTGCTGTCGAGCCAGTGATTGGCCTGCCAGTCGTTGAGCGCGACGCTCATCGCGTGGTTGACCTCGGGGAAGCGCGCCGGGTAGGCGGCGGGTTCCAGGATCGCGATGTCGGCGCCCGCCTCCATGATCAGCTGCTTGAACGCCAGTTCGGGGTCGCTGCCCGCGAAGTTCCCGTCCGAGGGGAAGGTGTCGACCCGCATCGCGTACGCGTGGGCGTAGTCGGGTGCGTCGTAGTAGATCTGGTCGCCGATCCGCCGCGTCAGGAAGTACTTGCTGCGCCACGGCTCCGGGATGTACGGCGTCAGCTCACCCGCCCTCGGCGTGGGGTGAACGTCGGAGTCGACGCAGCGCACCGCGACGCGCTCCGCGGCGGGCTTGCGCTCTGTCACTGTCACCGTCATCGTGGCTCCCTGCCTTTCAACTGCGTCTCACGCCCTATCACTGTGCGCCCACTGCGGCACCGACGTCTATGCCGTAGAGCTCGGCGGCATTGCGCCAGCACAGCTTGTCGCGCTGCTCGTCGGTGTAAGCGGAGGGCACCGTCAGCTCGTTGAGCTGCCAGTGTGGATAGCTCGACCCGTACATCACCATGTCGTCCTTGCCGGTGAAGCTCAACCACTCGCCGGCGTAGTCCACATCGCCGGGCCCGTCCATCGCGCCCTGCACGAAGTAGGTGTGGCCGGGCAGGTAGTCGCTGGGCATCCGCGGCGCCCACGGGGTCTGCTCCAGATGTGGGCGCCCGAAACAGTCCATCCGCCAGATGAACGGCGTCAACAGGTCCGCCGCCCCATCGGCCCAGACGAACTTCAGCGTCGGCATCCTTTCGAATACCCCTTCGACGATGAGATTCATCAGGTGGTACAGGTAGTTCAGCGCCATGAAGCTGACGTAGTTCTCGTAGGTCCTCGGCACGCCCGACGGCGTCGGCGCGTACTGGACACCCGCCCCCACTTCGATGTGCACCGCGACCGGCAGGTTGGCCTCGTTGGCGGCCTCCCACAGCGGCCAGTACTGCGGCTTGCCGTACAACTCGCGGGACTGCAGGGGCACACCGATCTGCACGACCCGGGGATGGTCGGCGTATTTGGCGATCTCTCGCAGCGAACCGGAGATGTCGTCGGGGTTGACCCGGATGGTGCCGCGGAACTTCTCGGCGTACGGGTTGTCCTCGAGCCAGCGGCTGACCAGCATCTCGTTGTGGCCCGCCGCGATCGCGGTGCCCAGATGCCGGTCCGGCATGATGCCGCGGGTCATCGGATGCAGGATTGCGACGTCGACGCCGCGCTCGTCGAACAGATGCCCGCCGACGAACTCGGGGTCCGAGCCGGGGTAGCGGCGGTCATCCTCGGTGCCGGGGGCGTACTCGCCGCCGGGAGCGCCGTACCAGTCCATCTCGTAGTCGGGGAACCCGCGGCTCTTGAAGGGCTCGCGAAGGAAGCTGCGGAAGTCCTTGTTCGACTTGCTGAAGATGTGCACGCTGGCATCGATGACGGGGGTTTCGTAACCAGGCGGGGTCCCGTCCTGAATATGCATCACCAAGGCTGTCCTCCGATGTCATCCGGCCGTCGGCAGGCGCAGAAGAGCGCTGCGCGAGCGCCGAACACCTCCCAGTGTAAAGCGTTGTTCTTCAATCGCAAGAATCTAGTTCTCGACAAAACGCTTACTTTTGCGCAGGTCAGGGTGTCTGCTGGTCAGCTGCATGACACACGTTATGCGAAACGTGGTAGTCACGTCGTGAGAACGGTTACGCCGCGATTGGAGAATGTTATTCTCGCTGCGACGCGTTGCCCATCTTCGAGGCCCCGGGAGGCTTGGTGTTACTGGAGTTCGACGCCGATCAGCGGCTCTGGCAGGGGACCGTGCGCGACGCGGTGAGCAAGCAGTGCCCGGCCTCGCTGATCCGCGGCATCGCCGAGAACGGGGTGGACCCGGCGCCACTCTGGAAGACCTACGTCGACGCCGGGTGGACCGAGTTGGCCGACGCTGAGAACGCGGTCGAACTCGCGATCGTGCTCGAGGAGCTGGGCCGGGCCACCGACCCCACGCCGTTTCTGGCGACGCTGACCCAGTTCGCGCCGTTGGCCGGCGACCGTTTCGATGCGCAACAGGCCGGCACGGCGGTGTACGACGGCGTGTCCGCCCACCGGGTCGCCGACGGGTGGGTACTCGACGGCACCGCTCACCACGTGCTCGACGGTGACCGTGCCGAGCGCTTCGCCGTGGTCACCGATGCCGGCGTCTTCATTGTCGACGCCGACCAGGTCACGTCGCGGCGCAGCCCGGTCTTCGATCCGGTCCTGCACGTCGCCGAGGTGTCGTTCGACGATGTTCGGGTGCCCGACACGGTGCGGGTCCGCGCCGACTCCGAACGCGCCCGCCATGTCGCGCTGACCGGTATGGCCGTCAGCACCGTCGGCGCCTGCCAGCGCATCCTGGATCTGGTGCTCGAGCACGTCAAGCAGCGCCAGCAGTTCGGGGTCGCGATCGGTTCCTTCCAGGCCGTGCAGCACAAGGCCGTCGACATGCATGTCGCCATCGAACGCGCCAGGGCGCTGGCCTATTTCGCCGCGCTGACCATCGCCGAAGACGATCCGCGCCGACGGTTGGCGGCCGCCATGGCCAAGGCGTCGGCGGGGGAGGCGCAGGCGATCGTGTTCCGGCACGGGCTGCAACTGTTCGGCGCCATGGGATTCACGTGGGAGAACGACCTTCAATTCGCGCTGAAGCGGGCGAAGGCCGGCGAGCTGCTCCTCGGTGGCGCCGCCGAGCATCGCGCGATGATCGCGGAGGAATACAGGAGTAACAGTGCAGCTGTCCTTTGACACGGACGTCGAGGAGTTCCGCGCCGAGTTCGCCGCCTTCCTCGACGAGCTTCTGCCCTCGGAGGCGCAGACGCTGGATCGGCCGAAGTCGGTGTCGCACATGCCGCAGTGGGCGCGCGACTGGCAGCGGCTGCTGTTCGACAACGGCTGGCTGCTGCCCGCTCAGCCGCCGGAGTTCGGTGGCCGCAACGCGACCGTGCTGCAACAGTTCGTGCATCTCGACGAGCTGTGCCGGCGACGGATCTACCACAGCTTCAACCCGCAGGGCGTCAACATCATTGCCGCGTCGCTGATTTCGTTCGGGTCCGACGAGCAGAAGCACCGCTGGGCGGTGCCGGTGCTGCGCGCCGAGAAGACGGCGTCGCTGGGGATGAGCGAGCCGAGCGCGGGTTCGGACCTGGCGTCGCTACGGACTCGCGCTGAGTTTGTCGACGGCCCGGACGGGCCCTACTTCGTCGTCAACGGCCAGAAGGTGTGGACCTCGGGTGCGCATGACGCCGACTTCCTGCTGGCCTTCGTGCGCACCGACCCGGATGCGCCCAAGCACAAGGGCATCAGCGCGCTGATCATCCCGACGGACACCCCCGGTGTGGTGTGCCGGCCCTTCGCCGACATGACCGGCCAGGAGAACCTCGACTTCAACGAGGTCTTCTTCACCGACGCCCGCGTCCCGGCCGAGAATCTCGTCGGCCCGCTCAACGGCGGCTGGGGCGTGGCCAACGGCTCACTCGGACACGAGCGCACGATGATGTGGCTAGGCTTCGCCGACCGGATCGACAACATGATCGCCGACTTCCGGCCCCGTACCGCGCTCGAACGCGACCAGTACGCCACGACGATCATGGACTACCAGGCGCTGCGGGCGATGGGTTCGGCGGCGCTGGCCCGCGCATCACGCGGAGAGGCGGACACCGCGTCGGTGTCGGTGCTGAAACTGTTCGGGTCGGAGGCCGAGCGGCAGGCGATGGAGAACGCGCTGACGGCCGCCGGGGCCGACGGGCTCACCCATCCCTCGCTGAGCGGGCCGTATGCCCACATGAACCTCGACCACTACTTCGCCAGCTGGTTCGAGCGCTACGCCCGAAGCTTCGGCGGGACGATCGCCGGGGGCACCTCGGAGATCCAGCGCAACATCATCGCCACCCAGGTGCTCGGCTTGCCGCGGCGCTGACCATCGTGCCCGAGACGCTCGACATCGACCGGGGCCACCCCGGAATCGTTGTGCTGCAATTGAGCCGGCCCCCGCAGCTCAACGCGATCAACGCGGTCATGCGCGACGAGTTGAGGCGGACCTTCGCCGAGATCGCCGCAGACACGACGGTCAACGCCGTCGTGCTCACCGGCGCGGGCCGGGGGTTCTGCTCGGGCATCGACATGCGCAACTTCGGTCCCGACGCCGTGGACGAGTCCGCGCCCGCGATCGAGCGGCTGCGATTCCAAGAGGCCATGGCTGCTCTGCCACAGGCGATCTGGGACCTGCCACAGCCCGTGGTAGCCGCGGTCAACGGGCCGTGCGTGGGTGCGGGACTCGCGCTGCTGTTGGCCTCCGACATCCGGATCTGTTCGGATGTCGCCACATTCGGCAACGCCGCGATCCTGCTGGGACTGTCCGGTGCGGAGATGGGCATGAGCTACCACCTGCCGCGGATCGTCGGAACCAGCGTCGCGGCCGACTGGATGCTGACCGGCCGTACCGTATCGGCCGAGGAGGCCGACCGCCGCGGCCTGGTCAGCGAGATCGTCGAAGCCGACGGCCTGGTCGACCGTGCGGTGCAGATCGCCTCGACCATCGCCGAACACGCACCCCTGGGGGTCCAACTGACCAAGCGGGCGCTGCAGGCCAACACCGATGCGCCCGGACCGGCCGCCGCGATGGAATTGGAAAACCGCAACCAGGTGCTCAGCCATGCCACCGACGACGCGGCGCAGCGCCGCCGCAAGTGGTCCGGCGGCTGAGCCTCACACGGAAGGACGAGCAGTGGCCTGGGATTTCTCGACCGACCCGGACTGGGCCGACCAACTCGAGTGGGTCGAAGATTTCGTGCGCAACGAGTGCGAGCCGATCGACTATATCGTCAAGGAGTCGCACGACCTGCGCGATCCGGTGCGCCAGGCGCTGATCCCGCCATTGCAGGAAATCGTCAAGGAACGCGGACTGTGGGCGACTCACCTCGGCCCCCATCTCGGCGGCCCCGGCTACGGCCAGGTCAAGCTCGCGTTGCTCAACGAGATACTCGGCCGGTCGGAAAGCGCGCCGATCGTCTTCGGTTCGCAGGCACCGGATTCCGGTAACAGCGAGATCCTCGCCCATTACGGCACACCCGAACTCAAGGAGCGCTATCTCGAGCCCTTGCTGGACAACCGGATCGTGTCCTGCTTCTCGATGACCGAACCGCACGGCGGCGCGGACCCGAAGGTGTTCACCACCACCGCGACGCAGGACGGTGACCACTGGGTGATCAACGGCGAGAAGTGGTACTCCTCCTTCGCCTCGATGGCGTCGTTCATCATCGTCATGGCGATGACCGACCCGGATGCCCCGCCCTACCAACGGTATTCGATGTTCGTGGTGCCGGGCGACACGCCGGGCATCAACGTGCTGCGTGACGTCGGGCTGGGATACCAGCCGCTCGGCGGCGGGGGACGTGAGGGCTACGTCCGCTACGAGAACGTCCGGGTGCCCGCCGACCACATGCTCGGCCCCCGGGGCGGGGCGTTCGTGGTGGCTCAGACGCGCCTCGGTGGCGGTCGCATCCACCACGCCATGCGCACCGTCGGCCTGGTCCGGCGGATCTTCGACATGCTCACCGAGCGGGCGGTCTCGCGCTACAGCCAGGGCGAGGTGCTGGCCAACAAGCAGATGGTGCAGGAGATGGTCGCCGACTCGTGGATGGAGATTGAGGCGTTCCGGCTTCTGACACTTCAGACCGCGTGGAAGATCGACAAGTTCAACGACTACAAGGCCGTCCGGGCCGACATCTCAGCGGTCAAGGCGATGATGCAGAAGGTGCTGCACGACGTGTCGGCGCGGGCACTGCAACTCCACGGCTCGCTGGGCACGTCGCACGAGATGCCGTTCGTGCAGTACCTGACCGAGTCCTTCGTCCTGGGTCTGGCCGACGGGCCGACCGAGGTGCACAAGGTAACGCTGGCGCGGCTTCTGCTCAAAAACGTCGAGCCGGCGCCGGACGTGTTCCCATCCGAGCACCTGCTGCGCAAGCGGGCCGCAGCGGAAGCCAAGTTCGCCGACAAACTCGCGGGCATACCGCGCACCTGAGGAGGTCGATCGATGTCGTGTGACGGCAAGGTCGCGTTGGTGACCGGCTGCAGCCGGGGGCTGGGCAAGGCGATCGCGCAGCGCCTGGCGCAGGAGGGGGCGACCGTCGCGCTGACCGCGCGCACCATGGAGCCCGACCCGAAGTACCAAGGCTCGCTGCGTGAGACGCTCAAGGAGATCCAGGCCGGCGGTTGCACGGCGATCGCGGTGCCCGCCGACCTGTCCGACAGCGCAGAGCGGGAGAGTCTCTTCGCCGAGGTCGTCGACCACGTCGGCGCCCCAGACATTCTGGTCAACAACGCGGCCGTCACGTTCCTGCGTCCACTCGACCAGTTTCCCGAGCGTCGGGTGAAGCTGATGATCGAGATGCATGTGATGGCGCCGTTGCATCTGACTCAGTTGGCCATTCCCGCCATGCGCGAGCGTGGTCGCGGGTGGGTGCTCAACGTGACGTCGGTGTGCGGTGACCTGCCGGAGGGGCCGCCGTTCTCCGACTTCGACCGCAGCGCGGGGTTCGGCGTGTACGGGACCGTGAAGGCAGCGCTGAACAGGTTGACGAAAAGCCTTGCGGCCGAATTGTACGACGACGGCATCGCGGTCAACGCCGCGGCGCCGACGAATCCCGTCGCCACGCCCGGCGCGGGGACCCTCGACCTCGCCAAGACCGACACCGAGGACATCTCGCTGATCACCGAGACCGCGTACCTGTTGTGCACAGGCGAGCCGAGAACGTTGACCGGCCACATCGCGCACACGCAGACCTTCCTGCGCGAGGTGGGGAAGCTGCCGTGACGCACCGGACCTGCCCCGCGAGTGTGGGATTGATCGACGCTTTTCGCCAGGAAGCGTGCGTTAAGCCCACACTCGGGCCAGAAAAGTGAAGGTCCAGCCCGCAGCGTATCTGCGCACCACGTTGCCGCTGGATCTGTCGGTGCTCGACACTCTCGACAGCGGTCGCTACCACTCGATCTGGATGCCGGATCACATGGTCAGCTTCTGGCCCGACTCGATCTGGACCCCCGAATTCACCGATCTGGCAACCGTTTCGCCGTCCCCGCACCGCCACCTGGACGCGATGGCGGTCGCGGCGGCCGCCGCAGTGTTGACCGATAGCGTCCCGCTGGTGACCAGCGTGATCGACACCGTGCGCAGGCATCCGGTGATGCTGGCGCAGAGTGCGCTCACCATCGACCACCTCGCCAATGGCCGCTTCATCCTGGGTCTCGGCAGCGGTGAGACCGAGAACACCGTGCCCTACGGGTTCGACTTCGACCGGCCCGTCAGCCGTTTCGAGGAGGCGCTGGAGGTAATCCGGTTGCTGTGGGACAGCGAGGGGCCCGTCGATTACGACGGCCGGTTCTACCGGCTGCACCACGCGCGGCTCGACACCGAGCCATTCGAGGGTTGGCCGCCGCGGATCTGGATCGGCGGCAGCGGCCCGCGGACGCTGGACATCGTCGGTCGCTACGCCGACGGCTGGTGGCCGACGGGCGCGTGGACTCCCGAGGACTATGCCGACAAGCTCACCGCCGTACGGCGTTCGGCCGAACGGGCGGGCCGCGACCCGGCGGCGATCACGCCGTGCTACATCCAGATCTGCGTGATGGGTCGCGACGAGGCCGCAGTCGAGGAGATCCTCGCTGCGCCTCTGGTGAAGTCCTTCCTGCTGCAGGTGTCGGCGGAGTTCTTGCGCGGCTTGGGTTTCGAGCACCCGATGGGCCGGGACTGGCGCGGCTATCAGGACATCGACCCCGCCGTGCTGACGCGCGAGCGGATCGTCGAGTTCCTCGACGCGGTACGGCCGGAGATGATCCTGGCCGTCATCCCGCACGGCACCCCGGCACAGGTCGCCCGCACCATCAAGGACTACGTCGACGCCGGGCTGCGGGTGCCAAAGATCCTCGACTATGGGGGAATGGCCGGCATTCAATACGCCGCCACGTCGGCGCAGAATGTGCGCGACGCGGAGGACGAACTGATGCGCTTGTGTGGAGACGTCGAGTGACCGGCCTGTTGAACGCCGCGGAATTGCTGGCGCATGCCGAGGCCGCGACCGGCCTGCACGATTACGGGGACCCGACGCTGCCGGAGCGGTTCGCTCTGGTGGTGCAGCATCTGAACGAGGTCGGCATGGACGCCGACGGCAGGCGGCGCGCCGCGGAGGTGTGTCACTGGCTGCTGGCGTCGCGGCTGGAGTTCTTCGAGGACCGCCGCCGGTTCCCGGTCGCCGACGAGGTGATCGAGCGGCCGATGTTCGTCACCGGTGAACCCCGGTCGGGCACCACGCTGATGCACGCGCTGATGTCGGTCGACCCGGCCGCGCGCGCACTGCGGTTCTGGGAGGTGATGTATCCGTCGCCGCCGCCGGGCACTGCAGCCGGAGACGATGCCCGCCGCGCACGCGCCGATGCCGACTGGCGGGAGATCAACGCCAAGTTGCCGAAGTGGTTGCACAGCCACCCCTACAACGACATGTTGGGTGACGGCCTGCCCGAGGACGAGCGGACGTGGGCGTTCGACTTCCGGGTGCTGACACCGACGGCGTGGTGGCGGGTGCCGATGCAGACCGTGGTCGGGGGACTGCCCACCGATGCCGCTGCCCAGTACGCGATCCACAAGGCGATGCTGCAGCAGTTCCAGTTCCGGCGGCCCAAAAAACAGTGGGTGCTCAAGGGTTTTCACGGGTTTCGCCTCAAGGAGCTCTTCAACGCCTATCCCGATGCCACGCTGATGTGGCTGCACCGCGATCCGGTACAGGTCGCGGCGTCGCGCACGATGATGATGGCCGACATTCTCGAGGGCATCGTCGGACCGGTCGACCTGCGCGCCGCGGCCAAGATGCATTTGCAGCTGACCCGCGAGAGCATCGCGAACACGATGAGCAACCCGCTGGTGGACGACCCGCGAATCCTGCACGTGCGCTACACCGCCTTCATCGCCGACCAGGTGGGCACCGTGCGCCGGTACTACGAGTTCCGCGGCTCGACGCTCAGCGGGGAGGCCGAGGCCGCGATGCGCGCTTACCTCGCCGACAACCCCGGCGACCGGCACGGCAAGTTCCGCTATTCAACGAGCCTGCTCACCGACATCGGTGAGGACATCGGTGCACTGCACGACGAGTTCCGGCCCTTCCGTGAGCGTTTCGGCGTCCAGATCGAGAATCGGAACTAAAGGTGCGCGAGCGGCTGTCGGTCCACAGTGTGACGTTCTACGGCGCGCCGCTGCCGCAGCTGGACGATCACTGGCAGGCGCTCGGGGTCACCCGGCTCAGCCTGATCGACTCTCAGCTGAGCGAAGACGGCCTTCCTGAACTTATTGAGCGACAGGGGTATTCGGTGGACACCGTCTACCACCTGTTCACCACGCCAGAGGAGTTGTGTCGCGTCATCGACGCCGCGGCCGCGGTCGGCACCCGCGTCGTCTACATGCTGACCGGTGGACGAGGCGCGCTGACGTGGGATCAAGCAGCCGAACGCTTCTGCTCCGCTGTCGCTCCCGGCGTCGAACAGGCCGCCCGGGCCGGGGTCGGGTTGGCCGTCGAGAACGCGTCCGCGCTGTACGCAGACATTCACATCGCACACACGTTGCGCGACACCGTCACGCTGGCGGAGATGGCGGGTCTCGACGTGTGCATCGATCTCTTCCACTGCTGGGCCGAGGCCGGCTTTCCCGAGCTCGTCGAGCGCGCGCTGCCGCGCACCCAACAGATCCAGGTCAGCGATTACGTCTTGGGGGACCGAGCGCTGCCGGCACGCGCCGTCCCCGGCGACGGCGCCATTCCGATCGAGCCGTTCCTCGCGCAGGCTCTCGCGGCGGGCTATCCGCACGGCTTCGACCTCGAACTTATCGGGCCACGCATCCAACAGGAAGGTCCGCTTGCCGCCGCGAACCGGGCCTGCGACGCGATCTCGACGATGCTGGACCGACTCGAGTCCTAGGAGGGGCGATGGCGTTCGGAGATGGCGCGGACGACGCCACGCTGAAGGCGGCGTGGGACGAGTTCTGCGATCGGCTGAAGACGGCCGGCGAGCGCGTCTTCAAGGACCACAACCCCGCGTCGGCGGCACATCGTGTCGACGGGTTCCGGTTCCTCACCCAAAACCTCGGGCAGGCCTTCGATCTCGCGCTGGAAACCCGCGACACGCGTTACCCGCTGCTGCACACCTTCTGTCACCCGACGCGGAAGCTGGGTGGTGACTGCGCGGACTTCACCTATCAGCAAGCCTGGATCGACGGGCAATCGACGTACCGGATCACCGGAGAGCGCGGCACGGCCCGGTTCTTCAACATCACGGTGCAGGGGCCGCGGCCGGACCGTCCTGGGGTGTTACACGAACCCTTCGGTGATGTACCGGAGGTGAATCTGCTTGACCATCAACTGGAGACGGCCTCCGACGGCACCTTCGAAATCCACATCGGCGGCCCGCCACGCGACCGCAACTGGCTGCCCACCACACCCGGTTCGCGCAAACTGTTCATCCGTCAAGGCTTCGACTCGTGGGATGAGAGGCCGGCGCGGATGTGGATCGAACGCGTCGACATGAACGCGCCCAAGCCACTGCCGGGCACTGCGGTGATGACCGCAGCGATCGACTGGGCGGGTCAATTCCTCACCGCGATGATGGACGACTGGCCCGAGTTCCCGTTCGCCCATGGCGGTGTCGATGCCGATCGGTCGAACCGGTTCCCGGACATCGACGCGACGGGCGCCGACGCGAAACGCGGCCGTGCCGCAGTCAACATGCATTGGGAGCTGGCTGCCGACGATGCGCTGATCCTCGAGTTCGACGCGCATGAGGGGCTGTGGATGCTGACCAACATGGGCGCCTTTTTCACCAGCATGGATTTCCTGTACCGGCCGGTGAGCTACACGCCGAGTCGAACGGCCGTCGACGCCGACGGCAAGATCCGCATCGTGCTGTGCCATGACGATCCGGGCTACCACAACTGGATGGACACCCAGGGGTTCGAGCGCGGCAACGTGACGTACCGGCACATGCTAGAGGGTGCACCGGTGCAACTGCACACCCGATTGGTCAAGCGCACCGAGCTCGCGACGGTGCTGCCGCCGGACACCGCGACGGTCACGCCGGCCGAGCGCACCGCGCGGATGTGGGAGCGTTTCCGGGGAGTACGACAGCGCTACGGCTGCTGAAGCCACTACCGTTGGAATACGACGGCTGACGGCGCGCTGTGGCTGGCACATCGGCTGGCGGGGCTATCCGTCGTCGTGACTTCTCCAATCGCGAACTGCTGGACCTGTATCTGGACCGCATCGCGCGGCTGAACCCACCGCTGAAGGCCGTCGTGACGCTCGACGTCGACGGTGCCCGCCACTCGGCCGACGCCGCAGATGCGGCAGTCGCCTGCGACGAGGCGGTCGGGCCGCTGCACGAATCCCTGTGACGGTCAAGGATTCATTCGAGACAGCAGGTATCCACGACCTGCGGCGTGCCGCCCCGCGGGGGTGCAGAACTCGCCGCCGACGCGGTCGGCGGCCTATGCGCCGCGGGCGCAATCATTATTGGTAAGGCATGGCGACCGATTGGCAGATTGACAATCCGATCTTCGGCTCATCAACAACCCGTCGACACTTCGCGGTCGACCGGGGTCGCCGGGTGGGGCGGCCGCTGCCCTGGCTGGCGGCCTCACGGCCTCGAACTCGGTAGCGGTATTGCGGGATGGATTCCTGCCGGATCCTGGGGCTGCGTTAACCGCGAGGCGCCGGGGCGAATCACTCAGTCAGCAGACGCATATGGCCCCGACACGCCTTGAAAGAGGGGCTTTTGCGTCTACTCGCGCAGAAAGTCAGAGTCGCTGCAGCGCGAACGTCCAGAACTGAACGCCCGGCGGGCCGTTGAAACACCCCACGTCGTAGCGTGACTCGATGGTGCCGGCTAGCGACACCTCGTCCCAAGTCCACGTCTCATGCGTCGGCATGGCGTAACCGGGCAGGCACTGCAGTCCGTCTGGAACGTCGACCGTCAACGTATACCGACCGTTGTTGAGGTGTGCATCACCGTCGTAATAGGCATAGAACTTCAGCCGCGGTATGGCGCTGATGTCCAGACAGTTGTCGTCCGGAGGTTGGCAATTCGAAATGAACCACACCCACGAGGCCCGCTCGTACCTGTTAGACAGCACGTCATAGTTCCCGACGAGCATTTTGGCTTGGGCCGGCGGCGGTGCGACGAAACTCGCGACGACCATCAGGCCGGCGGCAGCAATTAGAAGATTGAAGCGCTTCAACGTCGGTCCTCCCAGTACCCCGTACCCGCTGCACATCCAATCACCTCTGCGGTCGTCGGATATGCTAATCAGTCGATGACGGCAGCCTCTTTGCGCTCGGTGATCGGCCTCGCTAGCTCCTGCTCGTCGCAGATTCGCTGCAACTTCTCCAGCGTCTGGTCCAGTCCCGGACCGAGCGGCTTGCTCGGGGTGAAGGTCGCCGGCAGGTGTTTCATGCCCTGGATGACCCCGATGGTCTCGTAGTGTTCGGTGCCTTCGGGATCGCAGACGTAGTCGGGCATCCGGTCGAGAACGGCGGTGACCATCGACTTGAAAACGGTGCGCGCGACGTTTGAACCCACGCAGCGATGCACGCCGATACCGAAGCTGAAGTGCCGGTTGCCTTTTCGATCGAGCACCACCTCGTTGGGCTTCTCGAACACCGACGGGTCGCGGTTGGCCATGGCCCAGGAGATCCAGAGCCGCTCGCCCTCCTTGAACCGGATGCCCTCGACCACTACGTCGTCTGAGAAGGTGCGACCGTCTCCGGGAGCCGGAGTGAAGTAGCGCAGGAACTCTTCGGTGGCGGCATCGAGCAGGGTGGCCCGCTCGCGGCTGAGCAGTTCGCGCTGGTCGGGATGGTCGGAGAGCCACTCGAGCGAGTGCGCGGTCAGCGCCGTCGTGGTGTCGAACCCGCCGCCGATGATCAGCCCGAGGTTGCCCAGGATCTCCAGATCGGGTGCCGGTTCGCCGTCGATGCGAAGTTGCAGCAGCGCGTTCACCAGTCCCGGCCGCGGGCTCTCCCGCACCTCCATCATGGTGTTGATCATGTCGATACCCATCTGCCGGTTCATCTCGGCGACGCGGGCGGCGTCGGGTGAGTGCTCCGGGGTGGACACCGACAGGTGCGCCGGCTCGCTGTAGACCGGCCACTTCTTGAGCTCTATGCCCATCATCGCCAGCGTGAGGACCGCGGGCACGATGTTGGCCAGGTCGTCGACGAAGTCGATGCGGCCCGACTCGATCTTCTCATCGAGCGCCGCGCGTACGATCTCGTCGACGAACGGTTTCCAGCGCTTGACCGCCGCGGGGGAGAGATAGGGGTTCAGCACTCCGCGGTAAATGCTGTGTTCAGGCTCGTCCATCTCCAAGATGCCGCCGCGGACCACCGTGGCCCTTTGCGCCTTCGGGATTGTGATGCCCTGATATGGTGTCTCGCCGGTCAGGTCGTGATGATTGGAGACCGCCGGACAGCGCGCGAGTTCGAACACGTGCTTGCTGTCGGCGGCCACCCAGTGCCCGTTGTAGGTGTCCGTCCACGCTATCGGGCACCGGGACTGCATCTCCTCGGTGATCTTCTCGAACTGCAGCCGGTATTCCGGTGTGTGCCGGTCGAAGTGGTACCTGTTCTTCTTGCGGTCGTCGTCGGTCGCGACACTCTCATCGGCTCTTCGCGCGAGCGGCTCATCGCTTTCGATAGGCAACGCATGTCTCCTATTGCTTCCTTGTCGGCCTGGGTGCCGACGTCATTCGATGACGATGGCCTGTTCCGGACACGAGTGGGCGGCTTCTTTGACCAGCTCCTCCTGGTCGGCCGGCACCTCTTCGGTGACCGGTGAGGCATGGCCGTCGACGTCGTCGAGCACGAACATGTCGGGCGCGATCATCGAGCACAGGGTGTGGCCCTGGCAGCGTGTGCCATCTACTGAAACCCTCACTGGCAAGTCTCCTTTCGGCTCAGTTGTGGTAGTCGTACCACTTGAGGTAGCCGCCGGCGTCGACGCGCAGCTGCGCACCGGTGACGAAGCGCGCCTCGTCGGAGGCCAGCCACAGCACCGCGTTGCTGATGTCCTCGGGTTCGACCCACGGCACCTTCATGGCCTGCTGGACGTAGAACACCGGCTCGGCGTCCTTGAGTTCGGGCTTCTCCAGATCGGGCCGGAACGACTTGTACATCGGCTCGCTCTGCAGCATGTTGGTGTTGCAGTTGGTGGGATGCACCACGTTGGCCCGGATCCCGCGTGGCGCAAGCTCGGTGGCAAGGTCGTGGACGTAGGCCGACAGCGCGCGCTTGGAGTGCACATAGGCCATGCCGCCGGGATCGTTGCCGGGGTCGTTCTTTTGGTGGGTGTCCATCAGCGCCGCGGTGGAGCCCGTCGCGATGATTGAGGCGCCCTCCTTGAGGTGCAGCAGCGAGACCTGGATGGCGTTGATGGTCCCGATCAGGTTGGTGTTGATGACGTCGATCCAGGCCTGCAGCGGCGGCTGGCCTTTCATACCGGCCACCCCCGCCTGCGCAACGACGATGTCCAGTCCGCCGAGCTGGGCGATACCGTCCTCCAACGCGGTCTTGAGCTGGGTCGCTTCCCGCACATCCGCCTTCGCGGTTACGGCCCGCCGACCGGTCTTCTCGATCAGTGCGGCGGTTTCCTCGAGGTCCTCCGGAGTGGCCATCGGGTAGCCGATCGTCGAGATGTCCTCGCAAAAGTCGACGGCGATGACGTCGGCGCCTTCTTCGGCCAGCCGAACCGCGTGGCTGCGACCCTGCCCCCGTGCCGCGCCTGTGACGAATGCGACCTTTCCCTGTACGCGTCCCACTGGAGATCCCTTTCCTCTATACCTGGCTCTGTTACGTGTTCCGGCCGCCGTTGACGCCCAAGATCTGTCCGGTGATGTAACCGGCCTCCTCGGACACCAAGAACGCGCACGCGGCCGCGATGTCCTCGGGCCTGCCGATCCTGCGCACCGGTGTCGAGTCGATGTTCTTCTGCACCACCAGATAGCCGCGCTCCTCGGATTTACGCAGCATCGGGGTGTCGATGAACCCCGGAGGAACGGCGTTGACGGTGATACCGCTCGGGCCGTACTCCAGAGCAAGGGACTTGGTCAGCCCGTTGACAGCCGACTTCGCGGCGACGTACGCCGACATGAACGGCTGGCCGGAATGCGTACTCGACGACGAGATGTTCACGATGCGGCCCCAACCCGCCTCGACCATGTCAGGCAGCACCGCCTGAACGCAGTGGAAGACGCCGTTGAGGTTGACGTCGATGACGCGCTGCCAGTCCTCGAACTTCAAGTCGGTGAACCGCTTGAACTTCTCCAGACCGGCCGCGTTCACCAGAACCGTCACCGGACCGAGTTGAGCGCGGATCGCGTTCAGCGCATCCTCGACCTGAGCCCGGTCGGTCACGTCGGCGGTGAAGGCGAACTCGGCGTCCGACGGGTTGATGTCGAGTGTGGCCACATGAATGCCGTCGGCGCGCAAGCGGTGCGCGACGGCCAATCCGATGCCGGAACCACCCCCGGTCACGACGGCGTTCTTCATGCCCTCGCGTTGGCCTTCGTCATGTCGCTCCTCGCTGGCGCGGCGCTATCAAGAATCGTCCTTCCGATTATGAGAACCGTACTCTCGCGTACTGCACTCTAGCAAGACGCAAAGGCTCCGCTGTTCGCAGTGGTGAGACGTTCGACGGATGAGTGTCGCACCGCAATCCCCAGGCAGTCGAAGTCCTCACCATTTTCTTGAGTTCTCCCTTGGCGAATGTATGATTCGCCGGTGATGAGAATGAAGTTTCCATCACTAGCGACCACGGCAACCATTGCTGAGGAGGATGATGCAGGAAGCGACCACCATCTCGGAGCCAGCCGCAACCGAAACTCCGACACACGGTGTGCAGCGGCGGTTGCTGATCGGCGGCGAGCTGCTCGAGACCTCTCGTTCGTTTCCTTCCGTCAATCCAGCGACCGGCGACGTGCTCGGTTATGCGCCGGATGCCACGGTCGCCGATGCCGAAGCGGCGGTCGCGGCCGCGCGCCGGGCGTTCGACCAGACCACCTGGTCGACCAACACCGAGTTGCGCATCCGCTGCCTCGAACAATTCCACCGCGCACTGGTCGACCACCGCGATGAGCTGGCCGCGCTGACCATCGCCGAGGTCGGCGCCACCGAGGCCTTGTGCCAAGGGGCGCAGCTCGACCAGCCGATCGAGATCGTCCGTTATTACGCCGAGCTGCTGAAGACCTATCCGATGACCGAGGATCTCGGGAACATCGAGGCCCGGGGGAAGCAGCACCACCGCTGGGTGGAGAAGGAGGCCGGCGGGGTGGTCGCGGCCATCATCGCCTACAACTACCCGAACCAGTTGGCGCTGGCGAAGCTCGCGCCGGCGCTGGCCGCCGGGTGCACGGTGGTCCTCAAGTCGGCACCGGACACCCCGCTGGTCACGCTCGCACTCGGTGAGTTGATCGCGCTGCACACCGATATCCCGGCCGGGGTCGTCAACGTGCTCAGCGGAGCCGATCCCGAGGTTGGCGCCGCGATGACCACCAGTTCCGACGTCGACATGGTGACCTTCACCGGTTCGACCCCCACGGGACGGCGGATCATGGCTGCCGCCAGCGACACGTTGAAGAAGGTTTTCCTAGAGTTGGGCGGTAAGTCGGCGGCGATCGTCGTCGACGACGCCGACTTCGGTACCGCGGCACTGTTCAGTGCGTTCAGCATGGTCACGCACGCCGGCCAGGGGTGTGCGCTGACGTCGCGGCTGCTGGTGCCCCGCGCACACCACGACGAGATCGTCGAGATGGTCAAGAACAACTTCGGCCTGGTGCGGTACGGCGACCCCGCCGATCCCGGCACGTACATGGGACCGCTGATCAGCGAGAGGCAGCGCGACAAGGTCGACGGCATGGTGAAGCGCGCCGTTGAGGCCGGCGCCACGCTGGTCACCGGCGGCGAGAAGGTAGACCCCGGCTACTTCTATACGCCGACGCTGTTGACCGGCGTTGACCCAGACAGCGAGATCGCCCAGGAGGAGGTGTTCGGCCCGGTGCTCGTGGTGATCGCCTACGACGACGATGACGATGCGGTGAGGATCGCCAACAACTCCATCTACGGGCTCTCCGGGGCGGTGTTCGGAAGCCAGGAGCGCGCCCTGGCCGTCGCCCGGCGAATCCGCACGGGCACGTTCTCCATCAACGGCGGCAACTACTTCAGCCCGGACAGCCCGTTCGGCGGATACAAGCAGTCGGGCATCGGTCGTGAGATGGGCACCGCCGGTCTCGAGGAGTTCCTCGAGTCGAAGACCTACGCGACGGTTGTCACGGAGGAGTCAGCATGAGCAGGCCGCTGGACGGTATCCGGGTCCTCGAGGTCGCGATGTACGGGTTCGTTCCCTCGGCGGGTGCCGTGCTGCGCGAGTGGGGCGCCGATGTGATCAAGGTCGAGCACGCGGTCACCGGTGATCCGCAGCGTGGGCTGCGTCAAACGGGCTTGTTGCGCGTCGAGGGCGACCCCAACCCGAACATCGAGCACGCGAACCGCGGCAAACGCAGCATCGGCCTGGACATGTCGGTCCCCGAGGGCAAAGAGGTGCTGCTGGAACTGGCCCGCCGCGCCGACGTCTTCCTGACCAGTTTCCTGCCGGGCCACCGCCAGAAATTCGGCATCGATGTCGACGACATCCGTGCGGTGAACCCGAACATCGTCTACGCCCGGGGCAGTGCGTTGGGGCCGCGGGGCGAGGAGTCGGTCAAGGGCGGCTATGACATGACCGCGTTCTGGTGCCGCGCGGGGACCGCAGCCACCATCACCCCGCCCGGTACGCCCGGGATGGTCGGACCGCCCGGGCCGGCCTACGGCGACACCATCTCCGGCACGAACCTGGCAGGCGGGATCGCCGCGGCGCTGCTCAAGCGCGAGCGCACCGGCGAGGCACCGGTGGTCGACGTGTCGCTGCTCGGCAGTGGTCTGTGGTCGTTGGGCCACACCGTCGCGCTGACCAGACACCTCGGCCAGCGGATGGAGGCGTTTCCGCCCGGCGTGCACGGCTCACCGATCAATCCGCTCGTCGGGCTGTATCCGACGGCCGACGATCGCTACATCTCGTTCGTGATGATGCAACCGACCAAGTTCTGGGCGGACGTCTGCAAGCACATGGACCTTGACGACCTCGCCGACGATCCCCGGTTCGCGACCGTGGAGTCGATCGCCGAGAACACCGAGGCCGCCGCGGAAATTCTCAAGGAAGCGATGTCCAAGCGACCGCTCGCCGAATGGAATGAGCGGTTCTCGACGCTGTTGGGTCCATGGGCGCCGGTGCAGGACACCCTTCAGGCCGCTGAGGACGCGCAGATCCGCGCCAACGAGTACATGGTGCAGGCCGGGGAACTCGAGTTGGTCGCGAACCCGGTGCAATTCGATGTCACGGCACCCCAAACCGGTCCCGCTCCGGGCTTCGCTGAGCAAACTGACGAGATATTGCTGGAAATCGGCTTGGATTGGGACCGCATCATCGAGCTCAAGACGGCCGGCGCCGCCACCTAGGTTCGGAAGAGAGTCCCGATGCCCTACGTCGCGTCCATCGGTACGTACCTGCCGTGCTGGGGGGACCCCCAGCACCGCGTGCCCGGCGATGACGAGGACGCCGTCACCCTTGCCGTGGAGGCGGGCCGCGCGGCACTGATCGCCAGCGGCGCGGTGGAACGCGTCGTGCTGGTCAGTCGGGACCTGCCGCTGCTCGACAGTAGTAACGCCGCGGTGCTGCTCGCCGGTCTCGGGCTCGATCCGGAACTCGAGGTCGACGAGCGGCTCGGCGGGGCACCCGCGACACTCGACGCGGTCAGCTCGGCCAGGCCGCGAACGCTGATCATCGGGACCGATCTGGAACCCGCGGGCGCGGCCGCGATCCTGACCGCCGAACGTGGACTGCAGGTCCGGACGGCGGCGCGGGTGGCGCGGAGCCTGCCGGTGCGCACGCGCAAGGCCACCGGCGACGTGCACGACTACGGCGATCCCCGGCTGCTGCACGAGCGAGGACTGATCGCCTCGTTGGAAGCGGCGTGGCTCGATACCCCGGCCGCCGTGGCCGGGGTGGATCACGCTCGCGCAAGCGAACTCACCCTCGGCGACCCGCTCCCGTTGCCGACCATCGGCGCAAGCTCGGGGTTGTTCGCACTGGCCGGGATGGCCGGGCGGGCAACCACCGGACCCCTGGTAGCCGTCGAGCAGGCCAGCCTGTCGGGTATCACGGTCATCGGCGGTGTCGCCGAGCTGCACCGGCGCGAGCCGGCGCCCCGTCCACTACCCGAGGGGACGGTCGTCGGCGATGCCGAGATTCCCATCTCCCTGGCGGCCTACGAACGTGCCTTCGAAGCCAAAGTGCGTTGGGAGGCAGGCCGTTTCACCGATTCCGACGAACTGGACTTCCCGCCCCGATACCGGGTGGCCGAGGACGGCACGCTGTCGACCGGATATGAACTCATTCCGTTGCCGCGCACCGCAACGGTGTACACCGAGACGACGGTGAACATTCCGGTGCCGGGCCTGCGTTCGCCGTACTCGCTGGTGATCGTCGAGCTCGACGGCGTCGGGGTGCGCGCACTGGTGAAGGTCACCGGTGCCGAGCCGGGATCGGTGGACATCGGCACCCGCGGGCGGCTGGCGCTGCGCAGGGTCGCGGTGCGGTCCGGTGTCCCGGACTACGGCTACATGTTCGAGCCGGAAGCGGTGGCGGCATGAGACGTGTGGCCATCGTCGGCGCCGGAATGACCGCGTTCGGCGAACATTTCGCGCTGGGGTTGAAAGACCTGCTGCCGATGGCGTTCTCCGAGTGCGCGGCCAGCGTGGACAAGGGGTTGAAGAAGTCGGATCTGCAGGGTGCCTGGTTCGGCGCGATGGGTACCGCCGACGGGTTCCCGGCGGGCATCCTGGCCGACAGCCTCGGGCTGCCGGACCTGCCCGTCACTCGCATCGAGAACTCCTGTGCCACAGGCAACGATGCGATACGCAACGCGTTGTTTGGCATCGCCTCGGGGGCCTTCGACGTCGCGTTGGTGATGGGCGCCGACAAGCTGCGCGACACCACGTCGCGCGACATGCTGTGGAAATGGGAGGCGATGGCCCGCGACATGGCGTGGGATTACCCGCTCGGGGTGGTCTCGCCCGCCGGGTTCGCGCTGCACGTCCGTCGGTACCTGCACGAGTCGCCCGCGACCCGCGAACACCTGGCGATGGTGGCGGTGAAAAATCACCGCCACGGCGTCAAAAACCCCAAGGCTCGACTGCGGTTCGAGATCACGATGGAGCAGGCACTGGAAGCGCCGATCGTTGTCACGCCATTCGGTGTCTACGACTGTGCGCCGCAGAGTGATGGCGCGGCCGCCCTCGTACTCGCGGCAGAAGACGTCGTCGACCGGTTCACGAACCGTCCGGTCTGGGTCCGCGGCGTCGGCCTCGGCCTCGACTCAGTGATGCACCAACACAAGGGCGACATGACAACATTCCCCGCGACGACGCGTGCCGCCAAACAGGCTTTTGGGATGGCCGGTCTTGTTTCTAGCGATGTGGATGTTGCTGAAGTTCACGATTTCTTCACGGGAATCGAGCTGATCAGCTATGAAGATCTAGGATTCGCCGAACGGCGCGGGGGCCACAAACTCGTCGAAGCGGAGGTTACGACTATCGGCGGAGGTTTGCCGGTGAACCCCAGTGGGGGGCTCAAGGCCAAGGGTCACCCGCCCGGCGCAACGGGTGTGGCACAGTGTGTGGAACTGTTCGACCAGCTTCGCGGTGAAGCCGTCAATCAGGTTGACGGTGCTCGGATCGGACTAGCCCACAATATCGGTGGACCGACGGCGGTTTCCGCCGTCACGATCCTGGAGGGATCAGTCAATGGCGCGCGGTAGCGGAGCGGAACGATGGTCGACCGGCATATCGCTAGGGCGGGGTTCCAAGCCGATGGAGGCCGTCGGCGGATTGTTCGCAATGGCGAAGGACGCGGTACGAAACGTCTTTCGGCGGCCGTTTCAGTGGCGCGAGTTCCTGGAGCAGTCGTGGTTTGTGGTGAAGGTATCGTTGGCACCGACGTTGTTGGTGGCGATACCGTTCACCGTTCTTGTGTCTTTCACCCTCAATATCTTGCTTCGCGAATTGGGTGCAGCCGACTTGAGCGGTGCCGGTGCGGCATTCGGCGCCGTGACCCAGGTCGGTCCGCTGGTGACCGTGCTCATCGTGGCAGGCGCGGGTGCCACGGCCATGTGTGCGGATCTGGGTTCGCGCACAATCCGTGAAGAGATCGATGCCATGGAAGTGCTGGGCATAGACCCAGTGCAACGTCTCGTGACTCCTCGGATGCTCGCCTCGGGACTGGTGGCGCTCCTGCTGAACAGTCTGGTAGTCATCATCGGGATTCTCGGCGGCTATACGTTTTCGGTGTTCATTCAGGACGTGAATCCGGGCGCGTTCGCTGCGGGCATCACCCTGCTGACCGGTGTGCCCGAGGTGATCATCTCCTGTGTGAAGGCCTTGCTGTTCGGGTTGATAGCGGGATTGGTGGCCTGCTACCGCGGACTCAACGTTTCCGGTGGTGGCGCGAAAGCGGTGGGCAACGCCGTCAACGAGACTGTGGTGTATGCGTTCATGGCACTGTTCGTGATCAATGTGGTCGTGACGGCCATTGGTATCCAGATGACGCAGGACTGAGCGATGGGGACACGAACAGCACTTCAGAATAACTTCCCGCGGCTGACCCGGGCGATCCAGAAGCCGATCGACGTGCTGGGCAACATCGGCGATCACTTGTTGTTCTATCTGCGGGCCCTAGCCGGTGTGCCCCATGCGACCGTGCACTTCCGCCGGGAGATCGTCCGGCTGATCGCCGAGATCTCTATGGGCGCAGGGACATTGGCAATGATCGGCGGCACGGTGGCCATCGTCGGATTCTTGACCCTGGCGGCCGGTGGAACGCTCGCTGTTCAGGGGTACAGCTCTCTGGGGGACATCGGCATAGAAGCCCTGACCGGATTTTTGGCGGCGTTCATCAACGTCCGCATCTCTGCCCCGGTGGTGGCCGGCATCGGGTTGGCCGCCACCTTCGGGGCCGGTGTGACAGCGCAGCTGGGCGCGATGCGCATCAACGAGGAAATCGACGCGCTCGAGTCCATGGCGATCCGTCCGGTGGAATACCTAGTTTCCACCCGGATCGTCGCCGGCATGATCGCAATCACCCCGCTGTACTCGATCGCCGTGGTGTTGTCGTTCCTGGCTTCCCAATTCACGACGGTGGTGTTGTTCGGACAGTCGGGCGGCCTATACGACCACTATTTCGACACCTTTCTCAATCCGATAGACCTACTCTGGTCGTTCCTCCAGGCGATCCTGATGGCGATCACGATCTTGTTGGTGCATACGTATTTCGGATACTTCGCATCCGGGGGACCGTCAGGCGTGGGCGTCGCTGTTGGCAACGCGGTGCGCACCTCCTTGGTCGTGGTCGTCTCGGTCACCCTGTTGGTGTCGCTGTCCATTTATGGTTCCAACGGCAACTTCAACTTGTCGGGATAGGTGGCGCTGATGAAGAGTAGTGCGGTTCGCCCGCTTACAGGCCTGGCGCTGATAGTCGCCCTCGGTTTGATCATCGCCCTGGCCATCGGTCTTTTTCAGGGCAGCTTCACCAAGACCGAACCCCTGACGGTCATCTCGAATCGGGCCGGTTTGGTGATGAACAACGATGCCAAGGTCAAGATGCGTGGCGTGCAGGTCGGCAAGGTCGAATCGATCGAGTACCGGTCCGACGGCACGGCAGCGCTCCACCTCGCGATGGATCCGTCGCAGCTGCATCTCATCCCGTCGAACGTAAAGGTCGACATCGCATCGTCAACCGTGTTCGGCGCCAAGTCTGTCGACATGGTTTCCCCGGACAACCCTTCACCGCAGCCGCTGCGTCCGGGACAGGTGATTCAGAGCGAGCACGTCATGGTCGAGATCAACACCGTGTTCCAGCAGTTGGTGCAGGTGCTGGACAAGATTGACCCCGCCAAGCTCAATCAGACCCTGGGAGCGATCGCCAAGGCGTTCAACGGCAGGGGTGATAAATTCGGCAAGACGCTGACCGACTTCAACGCATTTCTCGCCAAGATCGAACCGAGCCTGCCGAATCTCAGCCGAGACCTCGAAGTCGCGGCACCGATGTTCAGTGCGTATGCCGACGCGGCGCCCGACCTCGTCAGCACCGTCCGCAGCGCCACGCAGATCAGCAATACCATCGTCGACCAGCAGCAGGAACTCGACCAGTTCCTGGTCAGCTCCATCGGTCTGGCGGACATCGGAAACGAGGTGATCGGCGGCAACGAACCGGCGCTGGCCGAAACATTGCGTCTGCTCGTGCCCACCACCGACGTGTTGAACCGGTATCACGAGTCGCTGACGTGCTCTATCGGCGGGCTTGCCGTGCAGGCGAATTCGCCGCCACTTCCGGGTAACAACAGCGCCGTGGTGGTATCTGCCGGCCTTACGCTCGGTACCGAACGATACCGTTATCCGCAGGACCTGCCGAAAGTCGCCGCCAAGGGCCGGCCTTACTGCAAGGAATTGGGTCTGCCAAATGTTCCCCCTGAGTTCCGGGTGCCTGCGGTCGTCGCTGATGTCGGCGCTAACCCATTCCAGTACGGCAATCAGGGCATCCTGCTAAACTCCGCGGGACTCAAGGACTGGCTCTTCGGGCCGATTCCTGGCCCACCGCGGAACTCTGCACAGATCGGAATGCCAGGATGACCCGCCCGACAGGCACACTCATCAAATTCACCGCGTTCGCGCTCGTGATGGCCGTCCTGACTGCTTTCCTGTTCCTGATCTTCAGCAATATGAGGACCGGGTCGACGAACGGATACTCGGCGATCTTCACGGACGCTTCGCGACTCAAGACTGGTGACACCGTGCGTGTTGCGGGCATCCGGGTCGGGACGGTGAAAGCGGTGTCGCTGCAGTCGGACCGCAATGTGCTCGTCGAATTCGACGCAGATCGCGACATCGTGCTGACCACGGCGACCAAGGCTCAAATTCGCTACCTCAACCTGACCGGCGATCGCTTCCTCGAACTCGCCGACAGCCCGGGATCGACGAAAATACTGGCTGCCGGCTCGCAGATACCCGCGGATCGCACGGCACCCGCCTTGGACCTCGATCTCCTACTCGGCGGGCTCAAACCTGTGATTCAAGGCCTCAATCCGCAAGACGTGAACGCTCTCACCTCTTCGCTGATCCAGATCCTGCAGGGCCAGGGAGGAACCCTCGAATCGCTGTTCTCGAAGACATCGTCCTTCTCAAACTCGTTGGCCGACAACAGCCAGGTCATCGAGGAGTTGATCGATGACCTGCGTACGCTGCTGGATACGCTGTCCAAAGACGGCGATGAATTCTCCGGTGCGATCGACCGCCTCGAGCGACTTGTCAGTGGCCTGTCGGCCGACCGCGATCCGATCGGGGAGGCCATCACATCCCTCGACAACGGCACCGCCTCGCTGGCCGACTTGCTCGGTCGGGCGCGCCCACCGCTGGCCGGCTCCGTCGACCAGTTGACGAGGCTGGCGCCACTGCTGGACGGCAAGTATAGGGATTATTTCGACGCTACCCTGCAGCGCCTGCCCGAGCTCTACCGAAAACTGGCGCGGATCGGTGCCTACGGTTCGTTCTTCCCCTACTACATCTGCGGTATCACCTTCCGAGCCACCGACCTGACCGGCCGCACCGTGGTGTTCCCCTGGGTCAAGCAAGAGACGGGGAGGTGTGCGGAGAACTAATGGCACTCATGGACAGATACCGCGGTTCGCAACTCATCAAAGCGGGCGTCATCGGCGTCACCCTGATGATTCTGGTCATCGTCGCAGGCCTTCAGCCGGAACGACTGCTGCAGTACGCGACCGCCATCAAGTATCAGGCCCTGTTCCTTGAGGCGGGCGGTCTCGCCGTGGGCAACGACGTCACGGTGTCGGGTATCAAGGTCGGCTCGGTGTCCTCGGTCGAACTCGAAAACGGGGACGCACTCGTCGGTTTCACCATCGCGGGCACGGCGGCGCTCGGCTCGGAAACCACCGCGCACATTCGCACGGGGACGCTGCTCGGCGAGCGTGTGCTGGCCCTGGAGTCTTCGGGAAGTGGCACGCTGGACCATCATCAGGTGATTCCGGTAACGCGCACGTCGTCGCCGTACTCCCTGACCGACGCCGTCAGTGAACTCACCGCGAATACCGCTGCGACCGATACCGACACACTGAACCAGTCACTGGATACTCTGGCGACGACGCTCGACCAGATTTCACCGGAGCTGGGCCCGACATTCGACGGCCTGTCCCGGCTGTCGCGCTCGCTCAATGACCGCAACGAGAGTCTGGCCGAGTTGCTGAGAACCGCCGGCGACGTGACCGGCATCCTGTCCGAACGCAGCCAGCAGGTCAACACGCTCATCCTCAATGCCAACGATCTGCTCGCAGTACTCAACGAGCGGCGACAGGCCATCGTCAGCTTGCTCGCGAACACGTCAGCGGTGTCGCAGCAGCTGACCGGTGTGGTAGCCGACAACGAGCAGGAGCTGGCGCCGACGCTGGAGAAGCTCAACAGGGTCAACGCGATGTTGGTCAAGAACCGGGACAACATTTCGAAGGCTCTGCCCGGCCTGGCCAAGTACGAATTGACGCAGGGCGAACTTGTGGCTAGCGGCGCTTATTACAACGCATTCATACCCAACATCTCACCGGCACAAATCCTGCAGCCGTTCCTGGACTACGCCTTCGGGTTCCGCCGCGGAGTCGATGCGGGCCAGCCGCCAGACAATGCCGGGCCACGCGCCGAGCTGCCTTTCCCGGTGAACGGCATCCCGCAACCAGGAGATCTGCCCAATGATGGCAACCCGTAAGCGACTCGCGGTCACCACCGCTGTGCTGCTGGCCGTCGTGCTGGTTGTCGGCGCGGTAGTGCTGGTCCGTCAGATCTTCTTCGGGCCCAACACGATCACCGCGTACTTCCCGACTGCCACAGCGATCTACCCTGGCGATGAGGTTCGCGTATCGGGTGTCAAGGTTGGCAAGATCGACTCCATCCAGGCCGAAGGCACGCAGACCAAGCTGATCTTGAAGGTCGATCACGACGTGCCCGTTCCAGCCGACGCCAAGGCGGTGATCGTCGCCCAGAATCTGGTCGCGGCGCGTTACGTCCAGCTCACGCCGGCGTACCGGAAGGGCGACGGACCGGTCATGGACGACGGCGCGGTGATCCCCAGCGACCGAACCGCAGTCCCCGTCGAGTGGGATGAGGTGAAAGATCAATTGATGCGCCTGGCGACCGAGTTGGGCCCGCAGACTGGAGTGTCGGGTACGTCCATCTCCAGGGCAATCGACAGCGCCGCCAACGCACTGGACGGCAACGGCGACAAGCTCCGGCAGACGCTAGCTCAATTGTCCGGCGCGGCACGCATTTTCGCCGAAGGTGGCGGCAACATCGTCGATATCATCAAGAACCTGCAGACCTTCGTCACCGCGCTTCGCGACAGCAAAGACCAGATCGTGATGTTCGAGGACCGTCTCGCCAGTCTGACCAGCGTCGTGAACGACAGCCGATCGGATCTCGACGCGGCGTTGTCCGACCTGTCGGTTGCACTCGGCGAGGTGCAGCGCTTCGTCGCGGGCAGCCGCGAGCAGGTGTCGGAACAAGTCAAGAGCTTGGCCGATGTTACCCAGGTCTTGGTCGACAATCACATGTCTATCGAAAACGTCCTCCATATCACGCCGAACGCGATCGCCAATTACGGGAACATCTACTACCCCCCCTCCGGGGGGGTGAGTGGCGCGTTCAATTTGTCCAACTTCGCGAATCCGGTGTACTTCATTTGCGGCCTCATCGGCGCCATCGAGAACACCAGTGCCCCCGAAACAGCGAAACTCTGCGCGCAATATCTTGGGCCGGTTCTGCGATTGCTCAACTTCAACAACCTGCCTTTCCCCATAAACGCCTACCTCAGGCCTGCCCCCAAACCAGAAAACATCATCTACACCGACCCGAAGCTTGCGCCGGGAGGCGCCGGGCCGGGCGACCCGCCCGAGCCCTTCCCATCGGTGTCGGCCTACCTCGGCGCCGGCGATATCCCACCGCCCCCGGGTTGGGGTCAGCCGCCCGGCCCACCGGGGTTGTATTCTCCGGGCGGAGAAGTACCCGCGATTCCGTCCCCGGCGTTGTATCCGGGTGCCCCGATTCCAGGGCCGCCCACCGTTCTTCCGGGACCGCCTCCCACGGTGGATGGGATGCTCCTCCCGCAGTCCCCTGCGGTGCCCGCGGATCAGGCGCCGCCGCCCGTGCCACCTGGTACGCCGCTGCTGCCCGCAGAAGGGGGGACACAACCATGACTGGTATGAGGAAGGTCAAGTCGTTGGCCATCGGCGGCGCATGTCTGGTGGTGGCGATGACGGGCTGCTCCTTTCAGGGGTTGAACTCGCTGCCGTTGCCGGGAGCGGTGGGGCGTGGGCCAAATGCCGTTACCTACCACGTCGAGATTCCCAATGTTTCGACGATGGAGTCGAATTCGCCGGTCATGATCAACGACGTGGTCGTCGGCAGCGTTGGCAAGATGACCGTCGACAACTGGCATGCGAATGTGGAGATCTCGGTCAAAGAGGACGTTGTCGTGCCCGCCAATGCGGTGGCCAGGGTTGGGCAGACCAGCCTGCTGGGGTCGATGCACCTGGCTCTCGACCCGCCGCTGGGCCAAGAGCCGAGCGGCAGACTGCGGCCGGGCGCCACTATCGGCTTGAACCGCTCGTCCACCTATCCGACTACCGAACAGACACTTTCATCGCTGTCCGTGATCGCCAACGGAGGCGGTCTGGGACAAATCGGTGACATCATCCACAACTCCAGAATCGCGCTGTCCGGACGTGAGCCGCAGATTCGCGAGCTACTCACCCGCCTCGACAACGTCGTCGGCGTGCTCGACCAGCAGCGTGACAACATCGTCACCACCATCCAGCAATTGAGGCGAGTTGCCGGCACATTCGCAGCTCAACGCGATGTGATCGACCGCGCGCTAACCGACATTCCGCCGGCGCTGGATGTGCTGGTCAGGGAGCGGCCCCGGCTGACCACCGCCCTGCAGAAGCTGGGGCAGTTGAGCGATACCGCGACCCGTTTGGTCAACGACGCCGGGGACGACCTGGTCACCGATCTCAAGAACCTCGAGCCGACTATCAAGGCGCTCGCCGACGTCGGACCGGACCTCACGATCGGACTTCGGTTTGCCACCTCCTTCCCGTACGGTCCGACCTTCGCCGACCGAGTCGCCAAGGGCGATTACATAAACCTGTTCGCCGTGTTCGACATCACCTATCCGCGGCTGAAGCGGACGTTGTTCCTCGGTACTCGGTGGGGCGACCAGGACGCCAAACTCATTCCAGCGCCCGGAGATCCCTACTATCTGAATTACTCATATAACCCGCTCGGTATCGGTGTCACGCCGCCTCCGCCGGAGGATGAGGCCGTCACGCAGGGGCTGCCGCCAGCACAAGCTGGGCCGAGCGGGCCGATGCCGCCGGTGAGCGGGCCGGTGGTTCCGGTGGTGCCACCGGCGAACACTGCCGAGGTGAGCACGTCCGTGCAAGTATTCGCCGGACCATATGAACCCGCAGGGACGGCGCCCGCTATGCCCGTGCCACCGATGCCGGGAGGCGGCGGCTGATGCTCCTCACGCGGTTCGTCCGAAATCAGTTGATCATCTTCACCATCGCGTCGATCGTCGGTGTGACGGTAATGGTGTTCACCTACATGCAACTGCCGGCCCTGCTCGGAATCGGCCACATCCAGGTGACGCTGGAATTGCCGGCCGCCGGTGGTCTGTACCGCTTCTCCAATGTCACTTACCGGGGTGTGCAGGTCGGTGAGGTGCGGGAGGTGAAGCTCACCGAGAACGGAGCGGAAGCGACGCTGACGCTGGGCACCTCGCCGAAGATTCCCGCAGACCTGCAGGCCGAGGTCCGTAGCGTATCGGCTGTGGGTGAGCAGTACGTCGATCTGCGTCCACGAACCGATTCCGGCCCGTTCCTGGAGGATGGGTCGGTTATCCCGATGGCGAATTCCACTGTGCCGCAGCAGGTGGGTCCGATGTTGGATCAGGTCAGCAAACTGGTAGAGAGCCTTCCCGGAGACAGGCTCAGTGACTTGCTCGATGAGTCGTTCAAGGGGTTGAACGGCGCCGGTGAGGACTTTCAATCGCTGCTCGACTCGTCGTCGAACATCACCGAGTACCTCAATGACGTATCCGACCAGAGTCGAGCGCTTATCGACGACAGTGGGCCACTTCTCGAGTCGCAGGCCGAAAGTGCGGAGGCGATCCGGACGTGGGCGCGCAGTTTAGCGGGTATCACCGAGCAGGTCGAGCAGGATGACCCGAAACTGCGGACCATACTGCAGCGCGGACCGGCCTTCGCGCAGGAAGTGTCACAGCTTCTCGCCCAAGTGAAGCCCACGTTGCCGGTTCTGTTGGCGAACCTGACCACACTGGGTCAGATTCTCGTCACCTACAATCCGTCGCTCGAACAAATTCTCGTGCTTCTGCCGGGAGTAATCGCAGCCCAATCGGAATTCGGGCTACCGAAAAACAACCCGACGGGCCTGCCCCTCAGCGACTTCACGTTGACCATCGCTGATCCGAACTCGTGCACGGTCGGCTACCTGCCACCGTCACAGTGGCGCAACCCCGCAGACCTCACCAGCGTTGACACGCCGAACGGGTTGTACTGCAAACTCCCGCAGGATTCGCCCCTCGCAGTGCGGGGCGCTCGCAATTACCCTTGCATGGGACATCCTGGAAAGCGTGCTCCCACAGTGGAACTCTGCAACGACCCCAAGGGGTTCGTGCCCTTGGCCGTGCGCCAACACACACTTGGGCCGTCTCCGTTCGACCCTAATCTGATCGCCCAAGGTGTGCCGGTCGACGACCGCGTCGACTTCAACGACCGGATCCATGCGCCGCTAGAGGGAACACCCCTGCCGCCAGGGGGGCCACCGGTCGGGACCCAGCCCGGGCCGCCGAACCCTCTGACGGCTCCGCTACCGCCGACGCCCTCGTCACCGCCGCCGCCGGTCGGCAATTCCCTCAACGGTGTGCCGATACCGCCGGAGGCAGCGCCGGTCGCCCCGGCCGCCGGCCAGCTACCGCAGGGGCCGCCGCCAGGACCCGTTCCCGTGGTGCCGCCGGACGGCGGCGCGGTTCCGGCAGCACCAAGTGCGTTCGGCAGCAACGGTTCTGGACGCGCCGGCGGACCGTCGGTCGCCGTCGCGGAGTATGACCCACGCACGGGGCGCTATCTCGCACCCAATGGTCAGGTACAGCGGGTTACGACGGAGGCTGCCGGGCCACACCTCAAGACGTGGAAGGACTTATTACCGATCTGAGCAGCTGACGATCTGATCGGACCTGAGGCGCGACTATGACATCCGTTCCAGCCGCACCGGCAATTGGGTGACAACCGACTTGTTGTAACCGCAGGCGCCGCTCGGACTCTGCGTCCTTTCATAACCCACGATCAGATCGCGGTTTTTATTCTTCTCACTTGTGTCGGGAGTCCACCCCCATAAGGCGAAGTGCTGGTGACCGGGGGCTGCGGTGCCGTCGGGGCACGGCTGCCAGTTCGGGATGTCGCGGTCCATCCTCCAGGAGTCGCCGTTCCAGTTGAGCACGCCGGTCCAGCCGGCGTCGCTTCTGACCTCGCCGTAGCATTCGATCGGACTGACGCAGTCCGAGGTCACAGTCCAGGTCTCCAGCTTCGACGGCTGGTCTATGTAGACCATGGCTCCACCCGCGCCGTGCGGACCCGCGCTGGTTTGCGCCCAGTCGCCGTTCGAAAAAGCTCGATACGTGCCATTGAGTGCAACTCCGTAATCGGTGGCATGCGCCGACGGCGCGGATACCAAACCTCCGATCACGACGATTGACGCTACGGCGCCAGCGGCCAACTCAACTCCGCGCATGCTTCCTAGACTATCGCTGCCGGCAGCCATCCTCTGCGAAAGTGAGAATTTGGTTTCCCCGTGTGCGAAAATGGGGGCGTGCGATCCGTCGTCGCAGTGCTTGCCGCCATCGTGACCGCAGGTTCGGTGGCGGCCGCCCCGCCCGCCGCGGGACAACCCGAGTGCAACTATTCCAGCTGCACCCCAGGCATCGTCCCCAACATCGTGCTGGGTTCCTATTGCAGTAATCCCACCTACTACGCGTTCGGTGTGACGTCGTGGGGCCGACTGGTCTTCTGTGGTTCACCTAGGCGTTACGAACCCCGCTGGTTCCGCTCGCCTGAGATGCACGGCGTCAAGAATGAGGGCGACTTGTGCCCCGCCTTGGACGGCGAGGTGGCTCAGGCGCCGGATGGGCTGTTCTTGACGTGCGTGGGCAACAATGGCGCCAGTCGCTGGGTTCGCGGCGACCTGTAGATCTCAGGGGAAGTGCACCCACCGCGTCGCACCGTTGATGTGCGCGCATTTGAGCGGGACACCGGGGGTACGCGGCTGCAAGTCATTGCCGGCTAGGGGTTCCTGCGCGGTATCACCCGGCCTTTCGCAGGGCAGCGCCAATTCGCGTGTGCCGATCAACGGTCCGACACGGACCCACGCGCCATGCGCGGCGCAGATGAGAGTCCCGCGGTTGGCGTCCAAGCCGAAGACGAAGGAAGGGCGAGGTTGACAGGGCGTGCCCTCGACGACGTTATGAGCGACGTTCGGGACGCAGTCCGCCGAGTCACAAGCTGCCGACACCTCATCGGCGAGAATCGTTGTGGCGGCCATCAATCCACAAGCGATGACCGGTGCCGCGAGGATCTTAAGCACCTTTGGCCCCCTTTGGAAATCGAGTCGCTCCTCGGATGTCCAGCCTAGCGCTGTCACCAAAGCTTCGGGCCATGTTCTGAGTCGATGAACCGTACGACGGCGACCCGCCGGGCTGGCTACCCCGTGGGAGTGAACTCGATGTTGATCTCGGTCAGCCCGCGCAGAATGAACGTCGGCTCGTACACATACCGGCGGGCCTCGATCGGGCCGTGCTTATCCTCGCTGACCCTGATGTCACTCAGTCGGTCCAGTAGGCGCTCGACCGAGACGCGGCCCTCCACCCGCGCCAGGGGGGCGCCAGGGCACGAGTGGATACCCCGGCTGAACGCGATGTGCTCGCGGACGTTCTTGCGGTCGAGCGAGAACTCGTGAGGGTTGTCGAACCGCTTGGGGTCGCGGTTGGCGGCGCCCGGGCTCACCATCACCGTGGTGCCCGCGGGCACCGGGGTCTCACCCAAACTGGTTGTCTTCCGCGCCATCCGGAACACGCTCTTCACCGGACTGTCCATGCGCAAGCACTCCTCGATGAAGACCGGGATGAGGCTGCGGTCGTTGCGGAGCCGCTGTTGGATGTCCGGGCGGTCGCTGAGCACCCGCATCGCCGCGCCGAGCAGTTTGGCCGTCGTCTCCTGACCCGCCGCGAACAGGAACGTCGCGGTGCGGACCACGTCGACCACCTCGGGCGTCGAACCATCCGGGTACTTCGCCGTGGCGATCGAGGTCAGCACATCGTCGCGTGGGTTCTCGCGACGCTCCTCGATGTAGCGGGAGAACTTCTCATCGGCCCACTCCAGCGGGTTGGCGGCGATCACCTCGTGGTCGAGCCCGCCGATGTTGGATCCGGGACGCTGGGCGCCGAACGACTCACGGAACGCCTCGTGGTCCTCCTCGGGAACACCGAGCAGGTCGGCGACGACCAGGAGCGAGAACGGCTTGGCGTACGCGGCGAGGAACTCGCACTTGCCGTCGGCGATGAACTCGTCGATGTGGCGGTCTGCCAGCCGCCACATGAAGTCTTCGTTCTCCTTGAGCCGCTTGGGGGTCAGCAGCCGCGCCAGGATCGAGCGGGCGTCGGTGTGCTGCGGCGGGTCCATGGTGACCATGTGCTCGTACATCGGGATCTCGGTGCGGTGCTCTTCGAGCTGTTTGCAGATGTCGTCGCCTTCAGGTGTGAACGGGATGGGCGTGAACGGGCCCATCACCGCGACGCACGACGAGTAGTTCTCCGAGTCCTTGTAGACGGTGTTGGCCGCCTCCCAGCCCGTCACCGCGAGCACACCGTTGTTGATGGGGCAGCACACGGGGTCCTTGCCGCGGATGTGGTCGTAGTACGGATGCGGGTCGGGGACCAGGGAGGGATCGGTGAAGTAGTCGACCGAATCGAAATCTGTGGTCATGTGCGGGAACCCTCCAAGGTCGACGCTGGCGCGTGCTGATGGTGGTGATGAGCAGACGGTGCCGCTCGCGGAAATCTGTTGATCGAATATGCTGAGCACCTGCTTAGCATGGGGCTAAGGTCAGGGTCAAGGATTCGGGACGGGCCGCCACTACGATCGGCGTGTCGGAACGGTTCATGTCGGGAAAGTGAAGTGATCGCATGACTACGCGCGCCGGCCAGGCGCGGCGCATCGGAGCGCCAGACGCGAAGAACCGCGGGGTGCTGCTCGACGCCGCCGAGAAGCTGCTGCTCGAAGACGGCTACGCCGCGGTGACGTCGCGGCGCGTGGCTGAGGCCGCCGGCCTCAAACCGCAACTTGTGCACTACTACTTCCGCACCATGGAAGACCTGTACCTGGCAGTCTTTCGCCGGATGGCTGAAACCGGATTCGATGTGCTGGCGAAGGCGCTGGCTTCGCAGCAGCCACTGTGGGCCTTGTGGCACTTCAGCACGCAGCCGGAGGCCACCAGGCTGACGATGGAGTTCATGGGGCTGGCTAATCACCGCAAGGCGCTGCGAGCCGAGATCGTCCACATGGCCGAACGGTTCAGAGCTGAACAGAACAAGGCGATCGCCACGGCTCTGCGGCGCTACGGTTTCGAGACGGCCGACGTGCCGCCGGTGGTGTGGACTGTGTTCGCGACGAGCGTTTCTCAAGCGCTGACCGTCGAACGTGCGTTGGGCATGACGACCGGCCACGCGGAGACATTCGCGTTCTGCGAGAGATGGATTCGTCGGCTGGAGGGCGAACCGATTCCAGCCGACGAGGCGATGTCGCCCGACGTTCAGTAACTCCGGATCGAGCAGAGCGCACCCTTCGGACCCTGATGGGTCTTGACGACCACCCCGTCGACGGCGAGCGCGCAATGGATGTTCGGGTTCTGTACGCCCGGTCCGCTGGTCGCCGTGACCATTGCCCAGCTCTCCGGGTTGGCCAACTGCACGTCGAGGTTCCACTGCTGATCCGGCCCGACCTGGGCCTCGACCTTCGGGCTGAACTGGTACGGGTTGTGGCTGTAGGCCGCCCAGTTCGGCGGATCGACGTCCCGGTAGTAAACGTCGACGAAGAACGGTTGTTCGGCCCACACCGTGTACTTGACGTTGTGCAGGGGTGCGGGCGGCGGTGGAGGTGGCTGTGCCGCCACCGGCGCCACCGAGATTAGTACGCCGCCAGCCGTGACGGCCGTTGCCGACGCGAGTGACAGCAACGGCGATTTCAGCGCTCGCCCGCGTGCCCGCGAAAATTTCATTTCCGAATCTTAGAACGATGTTTCACGGCCGGGTCCCGATTCGCCTCAGACCGTCAGAATGGTCGCCGACGCCGTCCCCGGCGCCCCGTAGACCTGGGCCAGCCCGACCTTCGGCTCCCCGGGTACCTGGCGGTCACCGGCCTCGCCGCGCAACTGGCGGACGAGTTCGTGCACCTGGCGCAGGCCCGACGCCCCGATCGGTTCACCGTTGGCGATCAAACCGCCGTCGGTGTTGATCGGCATGGATCCGTGAATCTCGGTGGCTCCGTCAGCGAGCAGCTTCTCCTGCTCCCCGTCGGCGCACAAACCGGTCTCGGCCATGTGGATGACCTCCGCGCCGGCGTCAGTGTCCTGCAGCTGTGCGACGTCGACGTCCTCGGGGCCGATGCCCGCCACCTCGTAGGCGGCCCTCGCCGCGTACACCGTGGGCGAGGCGTCCTCGTCGAGCGGCGCCGACGTGGCGTGCACCTCGTAGGCGCCGAAGGTTCGGGTCCGGATCTCGGTGGCCTTCACGTACACCGGCTTGTCGGTGAAGCGGTGCGCGATGTCACCCCGGCACATGATCACCGCGGCCGCACCTTCGTCGGGTGCACAGAACATGTACTGCGTCAGCGGATAGTTCAGCACGGTCGAGTTGAGGATCTCCTCGACCGGAATCTCCTTGCGGCGGAAGGCGTTCGGGTTCAGCGCGCCGTTGCGGAAGTTCTTGTTGGCCACCCGCGCCAGCGTCTCCTGCGAGATGCCGTGCTTGTGGATGTAGTGGTTGGCCTTCATCCCGAAGAACTTGGTGGTGACGAACTGACCGTTCTCGGCGTACCACTGCGGCAGCGCGAGCTTGGCGGGATCGTCGGTGAACGCCCCGCGCGGGTGCTTGTCCAATCCGATCGCAATGCCGATGTCGTATTTGCCGAGCCGGATGGTGTCGGCGGTCTGCTGGATGGCGCTGGCCGCGGTGGCGCACGCGTTGAAGACGTTGGTGAAGGTGATACCGGTCAGCCCGACCAACCGGGTCACCGCGTCCGGGTTGGACACCTCATAGCTGCCGCCGAACCCGAACTGGATGTCCTTCCAGTCCACCTTCGCATCGGTCAGTGCGGACTGGATGGCTTCGGCGCCCATCTCCATCGCGGTCTTGTCGAACCGGCCGAACGGGTGCAGCCCCACCCCGATGATCGCGACGTCATTAGTCATGGTCGGTTTCTCCTCTAGACCGGCTTGAACGCGAACGTGACGACCTCGTTGCCCTCGTCGTCAGTGGTGAACGGGATCATCGTCAGCTCGACTTCCTGACCGAACTGGAGTTTGGCCGGGTCGTTCTCGGTGAGCCGGCCCTCGACCCGGATGACGTCCTCGAGCTGGACCAGGCCGACGCCGAACGGGACGAAATCCTTACCGGTCGGCCCCTTGTACGGCGGGCCCGGCGGGAACCCCTGCGTCGTCCAGGCCACCAGCGTGCCGCGCCGAGGCAGTTTGACCTCGGACATCGCGTCCGCGCTGCACTTGGGGCACCGTTGCTGGATCGGGAAGGTGGTCGCGCCGCATGCGCCGCACCGGCTCCCGATCAGCTCGGGATTGTCGGCGGGCCAGGTCGAGATTTCAGGCGCGAGGGCAATCTGTTGTGTCGACACGCCGCTGACATTAATCGGAAATAGCGTTCTCGTCTAGAGAGAACAAGAGTGGTCGGATGCTTCCGGGAACGCGTCCGGAGGCCGATCGGCATCAGCTAGCCTCCGGATGTGGACGACGACAAGGCGCAGATTTCCGAGGTACTCATCCGTTACGCCACCGGCATCGACGCCAAGGACTGGGCGTTGTTTCGCACCTGCTGGACCGATGTCGTCGACATCGACTACGGCGACCTCGGCACGTTCACCGATGCCGACGCGTTCACCTCGCTGATGAACCAGATTCACGACTCGATGGGCGACACGTTCCACCGCATCTCCAACGTGGTGATCGACGTGGACGGGGATCGGGCGACGGCGCGGTCGTACGTCCACGCCGTGCTTCTGGCCGTGCCGGGAGACTCCAACAGTTGGATCGACGCCGTCGGCCGCTACGACGACGAACTCGTCCGCACCCCGCAGGGGTGGCGGATCGGCAAGCGGTCGACGCACATCAGCCGCGTGATGAGCGCGTCGGGCGTCGCGCAGTGACCGACGGCCAGGGGTTCGCCGCGCGATACGGACCGTGGGCGGTGATCGCGGGTGCATCCGAGGGAATCGGGGCCGCGCTGGCCGATGAACTGGCCTCGTGCGGAATCGATCTCGTGCTGATCGCACGCAATGGTCCACTGCTCGAGGAGGTCGCCGCCCGTGCACGCGATACGCACGGCGTGCAGGCGCGTGCCGTCGTGCAGGACCTGACCGACCCCGATGTGGTGGTCAAGATCGCCGCGGCCACCGACGGCCTCGAGGTCGGGCTGCTGATCTACAACGCGGGTGCCTCCGACCGCACCTCGACGTTTCTCGACAACGAGTTCGACTATTCGCTCATACAGGTGGCGTTGGACTGCGTCGGGCCGATGGCGTTGACGCACCACTTCGCACCCGCGATGACCGAACGGGTCCGCGGCGGCATCGTGATCGTCGCATCGCTGGCCTGCCTGGCGGGTTCGGCGACACTGGCCGTCTACTCGGCGGTCAAGGCCTTCCAGCACACCTTCGCCGAGGGCCTGTGGGCCGAGCTGCGGCCACACGGCGTGGACGTGTGCTGCACGCCGCGCGGTATGACCTACACACCGGCGTTGGCGCGGATGGGTGTGGCCTACGACCCCAGACTCAGATGCGCTCGGAGGACGTGGCGGCCGAGATCGTCGAAAACATCGGCAACGGGCCTAGTTTCGTCGTCGGCGAGACGGATCGCGCAATGGCATCGCAGGTGTGGACCGTCGACCGGCGCGTGTTGGTCGAGATGATCAGCGCGGCCTCAACCGATTTCGCCGCCAAGAGGGAGCAGTAGATGAGCGTCGTGCCTGGGCCGATTCGTCAGATCGGATACATCGTCACCGACATCGACCGGGCGATGGCGAGTTGGCTCGACCTCGGCGTCGGACCTTGGTTCGTGATGCGCAACCTGCCGCTTCGCGGGGTCTACCGCGGCGCGCCGTGCGAGATCTCGATGACGCTCGGGCTGGCCAACAGCGGTGAGCTGCAGGTCGAGCTGATCCAGCAAGACGACGACACCCCGAGCATCTACACCGAGTTCCTGGCCGCGAAAGGCCCGGGCTATCACCAGTTGGCTTACTGGGCCGAGGATTCGACGCCGCGATGGCGTCGGCACGTGAGGCGGGCTGGCCAGTCGTCTGGTCGGGTGGTGAGGACGTCGGGGCGCGCTTCGCCTACCTCGAGGCGCCGGACAGTCCGGCGACGATCATCGAGGTGATGGAGCTGACCGAAACGACCACCGGGATGGCGCACTACGTCCGCGACAGCGCGGCGAACTGGGACGGCAGCGACCCGATCCGCGTCCTCGGCGGTTAATGGTTTCGCGAAACTGTATTCCAGCAGGCGTCTTCTCGAACTTCCGCTGCTGGAATACAGTTTCGCGGGAGCGTGGGCGACGCACGCGGAAAACTATTTGGCGCGGTTCATGGCCTTGTCGGCGGCGGCCCAGTGCTCGTCGGACACCCATAGCCGCGCGAACGCGGCGACGGCCTCGTCGGTCGAGGCGCCTTTCATCACCCGCTTGATCTCGCCGGCCGCGCGGTGGGCCAGCTTGCGGGCGATCGCGCGCCAATCGTCGTCGAACGACTCGCGCGGCAGCACGCGGTCGACCAGGCCGAGGCGATGGGCCTCGGGGGCCTCGAGGATGGTGCCGGTGCCCGCCAACAAGAGCGCCTGGCTGTAGCCGACGAGCCCCACCAGTCGCTCCGCGCCGCCCCACGCCGGCATGATCTCGAGCGCCACCTGGTTGAAGCCGATCTTGATGTCGGCGGCGGCCAGTCGGATGTCGGCGGCGGTTGCGAACTCGGCACCGCCGCCGAGCGCATGCCCGTTGAGCACCGCGACCGTCGGCGCCGGGAACTGCACGATCCGGTCGCACACCGAGCGCATCTGCCGCGCCATCGCGGCGGCGTCCTCTTCGGTGCGCAACGCGGCGAGTTGTTTGAGGTCACCGCCGGAGACGAAGGCCCGGTCGCCGGCGCCCTTGACGACGAGCGCGGTGGCACCCCGGGCACCGTCGAGCGCGGTGTGCAACTGCTCCATGGTCTCGGGCGCAATCGCATTGCGCGCCTGCGGCCGGTCGATGGTGATGACGGCGAGGCCGTCGTCCCACTCGAGGTCCACCATCAAACATTCTCCGTATGCGATATTGGCATTCTCGGAAACAGAGAATAGCATCGCCTCCGTGTTGGAGCCGTCCCCCGGAGGTGTTGGGAGCCCATGCGAAACATCCCGGTCGAGCTGAGGAAACGCTACGAAGAAGAGGGCTGGTGGACCCGCGACACGCTCGGTGAACTGCTCGCCCGGCACCTGACGGCCAATCCCGACACCGGCTTCTGGGTGCACTCGGATGTGCGCCCGTTCGCGGGCACGTTCGCCGATGTCGAACTGCAGGCCCGTCGCCTCGCGGCGGGGCTGCACCGGCGCGGCGTCGGCCCCGGCGACGTGGTCGCCCTGCAGCTGCCGAACTGGATGGAAGCGGCCGTCGCGTTCTGGGCGGCGGCGTTCCTCGGCGCGGTCGTCGTGCCGATCGTGCACTTCTACGGCCGCAGGGAACTCGGCCACATCCTGTCGACGTCGCGGCCGAAGGTGTTCATCACCGCCGAGGAGTTCGGCCGGATGAAATTCCAGCCCGACCTGGCTGCCGATGTCCCGATCGTCGGCCTGGTCGGTGACAACTTCGCCGAGCTCCTCGACGACGAGCCGCTCGCGGGCACGCTGCCCGCCGATCCGGCCAGCCCGGCGCTGATCGCGTTCACCTCGGGCACCACGAGCAACCCCAAGGGCGTCATCCACAGCCACCAGACGCTGGGTTTCGAGACGCGCCAGTTGCTCGCGAACTATCCCGAGAACCGGGGCCGGCAGCTGACCGCGACGCCGATCGGCCACTTCATCGGCATGCTGGGTGCCTTCCTCATCCCGGTGCTCGAGGGTGCCCCGATCGACCTCTGCGATGTGTGGGATCCGGGCAAGGTCCTCAAACTCATCGAGACCGAGGGGCTGTCGATCGGCGGCGGCCCGCCGTACTTCGTCACCAGCCTGCTCGACCACCCCGACTGCACCGACGCGCACCGGTCAAAGTTCACCACCGTCGGACTCGGCGGTTCGACCGTCCCGGCAGCGGTCACCCGCCGGCTCGCCGACCTGGGCTTCTTCGTATTCCGCTCCTATGGCAGCACCGAGCATCCGTCGATCACCGGATCGCGGCCCACGGCGCCGGAGGACAAGCGGCTCTACACCGACGGGGACCCTCGTCCGGGCGTGGAGATCAAGCTCACCGAGGAAGGCGAAATCCTCTCCCGCGGCCCGGACCTATGCCTGGGCTACACCGACGACGAGCTGACCAGGCGCGCGTTTGACGACGACGGCTGGTATCACACCGGCGACATCGGCGTGCTCGACGAGGACGGTTACCTGACGATCACCGACCGCAAGGCCGACGTCATCATCCGCGGTGGCGAGAACATCTCCGCGCTCGAGGTCGAGGAGGTGCTGCTGAGCATGCCGGCCGTGGCCGAGGCGGTGGTGGTGGCCGCGCCCGACACCCGGCTCGGTGAGCGCACCGCGGCGGTGCTGCGCATCCGTGACGGGCACGCGATACCCACGCTCGACGATGTCCGTGCGCACTTCAAGGCCGCCGGCATCGCGGTCCAGAAGTGGCCCGAAGATTTGCACCAGGTACCGGCCGGGCAGGACTACCCCCGCACGGCCAGCGGCAAGGTCCAGAAGTTCCGCGTGCGGGAAGAGGTCCGAGCGAACAGCGCGGCCGCCCGTACACCAGGGTCGTGATTCGAGGGTGGCCCACAGGCCTGGGGCACCACTTGCGAGCTGGATTGGCGCGCCGTGCGGGCCGAGGGACGTTGCGAACCCGACGTTTGTGAGAATAGGATTCTCCCGAGAGGATAAGGAGCGTTCCATGGGGCAACTTTCACACCGGGTCGACATCCCGTTTCCGCTGTTCGATGCGGACAACCATCTCTACGAGCCGCCCGAGGCGATGACCAAGTACCTCCCGAAGGAGTACGCCGACGTCGTCCAGTACGTCGAGGTCAACGGCCGCACCAAGATCGCGATCAAGGGCCAGATCAGCAACTACATCCCCAATCCGACGTTCTCGGTGGTCGCCAAGCCGGGGGCCTGGGAGGAGTACTTCAAGTTCGGCAACCCCGACGGCAAGAGCAAGCGCGAGCTGTTCGGCGAGCCGATGCGGTCCATCCCGGCGTTCTTCGAGCCCGCCCCCCGCCTCGAGCTGATGGACCAGCTGGGCGTTGACCGCTCGCTGATGTTCCCGACCCTGGCCAGCCTGATCGAGGAGCGACTGCGCGACGACCCGGTCGCCATCCACGTGATCATCCACTCGCTGAACCAATGGCTCGACGAGGTCTGGGGCTTCAACTACCAGAACCGCATCTTCACCACCCCGGTCATCACACTGCCGATTGTCGAGAAGGCAATCGAGGAGTTGGACTGGGCCGTCAAGCGCGGTGCTCGCGCGATCCTGGTCCGCCCCGCTCCGGTGCCCGGATTCCGCGGACCGCGGTCGTTCGCGCTGCCGGAGTTCGACCCGTTCTGGGAGAAGTGCGTCGAGTACGACGTGTTCGTCGGCATGCACTCCTCGGACAGCGGTTACTCGCGCTACACGTCGGAGTGGGACGGCGCCGCGCAGGAGATGCTGCCGTTCCAGACCAACGCGATGTCGATCCTCAACGAGTGGCGCCCGATCCAGGATGCGGTGGCCTCGTGGGTGATTCACGGCGCGTTGTTCCGACACCCGAAGCTCAAGGTCGGCATCGTCGAGGCCGGCTCCAAGTGGATGTTCCCGCTGCTGGACTCGATGGCCGAGGTGTACAAGAAAGCACCCGAGGCGTTCCTCGGTAACCCGATCGAAGAGATCAAGAACCGCATCTTCGTCAGCCCGTTCTACGAGGAGGGCATCGACGATCTGATCAACCTGATCGGCGTCGACCAGGTGCTCTACGGTTCGGACTGGCCGCATCCTGAGGGTCTCGCGGAGCCGACCCACTACGTGACCGCGCTCGAGCATCTGTCTGTCGAGGATCAAGCGAAGATCATGGGCGGCAACCTGGGCCGCCTCGTCACGGTGTGACCTACCGGGAGATCTACCGGACCATCCCCGAGATGGTCTTGAGCGCGGCGGACCGCTTCGGCGACGCGGAAGCGGTCGTCGACGGTCCGCTGCGCCTCACCTTCACCGAACTGGTGCATCGAATCCGATGCGCCGCAGGCGCGTTCAACGAGTTCGGCATCGCCAAGGGCGAGCGCGTCGCCCTCTGGGCACCGAACTCCGCGGACTGGATCGTCGCCGCCTTCGGGCTGCTGACGGCCGGTGGCGTGTTGGTGCCGGTCAACACCCGGTTCAAGTCCGAGGAGGCCGCCGACATCATCGGCCGCAGCGGGGCCAAGGCCGTGCTGGTCCAGAAGAACTTCCTCGGTCTGGACTACTCGCTGCCATTCCCGGAGCCGGCCCGACGCCCGCCCGTCATCGACCTCAAATCCGGCTTCCTGTCCAGCGGCGCACCGTTCGAGCGGGAGGTCGACGGCGCCGACATCGCCGACGTGATCTTCACGTCGGGAACCACGGGAAAACCCAAGGGCGCGATGATGAACCATCGGCAGACCCTGCGCGCGTACGAGGAGTGGGCGACGCTCGCAGACCTGCGCGAGGGCGACCGCTACCTGATGATCAACCCGTACTTCCACACGTTCGGGCTCAAGGCCGGGCTCATCGCGTCGTTCCTGCGCGGCGCGACCATGCTGCCGGTGCCGGCCTTCGACGTCGACCTCGTCGTGGACCTGATCGATCGCGAACGCATCACGGTGCTGCCCGGCCCACCGACGCTCTACCACTCACTGCTCACAGTCGCCGACAAGGACCGGCTCGTGAGCCTGCGGGCGGGCGTGACAGGAGCGGCCGACATCCCGGTCGAGCTGATCCGGCGCATCCACGACGAACTGCCGTTCCAGACGCTGATGACGGGTTACGGGCTCACCGAGGCGGGCAATGTCACGCTGTCACGGCCCGGTGATTCGTTCGCCGACGTCGCGACCACGGCGGGCGTGCCGTGCGAGGACGTGGAGGTCCGCATCGCCGACGACGGCGAGGTGCTGGTGCGCGGATACAACGTCATGCAGGGCTACCTCGACGACCCCGACGCGACGGCCAAGGCGATCGACGCTGACGGGTGGCTGCACACCGGCGATCTCGGTGAATTCACCGACACGGGCCGGCTGCGGATCGTCGGGCGCAAGAAGGACATGTTCATCGTGGGCGGCTTCAACGCTTACCCTGCGGAGATCGAGGGACTCCTCTTGAAGCATCCGGCGGTCGCCCAAGCGGCGGTCATCGGCGTGCCCGACGACCGATTGGGAGAGGTCGGTATGGCGTTCGTCGTCCGCCAGCAGGATCACGACTCTGTCACGGATAACGACCTCATATCGTGGAGCCGCGAGCAAATGGCCGGTTTCAAGGTGCCACGATATGTAGAGTTTCTCGACGAGTTGCCGTTGAACGCCACCGGCAAGGTCATGAAAGACCGCCTTCACCACAATCACGGCTGAGCAAGCGCACAGCGTGTGAATAACATTTCCGCAGGAAAGACGGCTTTGCCGTAGGGGTGCGGCGGCAGGTATCGTCGCCGCCGTAGTCAAAAATTGATAACGGCATTCTCGCAGAGTGGACACGTCATAGACAAGGAGGTTGCTGTGCCGTCATTCAGGCGCCGCGCGTCGGTGATCGACGCGGATCGCGTCACCGAACCGCCTCAGCAAGATCATGAGCGGTCGGCAGGTGCGGACGAGGCGCTCGCTCTCGCGGAGGAGGCGGAGGCCGAAGCGGCCGAGGCGGAGGCGATCGCCGCCGCCGCCCGTGCTCGAGCCAAGGCCATCCGGTTGCGCCGGCAGGCTGCCGAGGCGAAAGGTTCCCCAGCAGCCGAAGAGACTGTTGAGTCGGCCGACTCGAAGACCACGGCCGGGGAGACCCCGGACGTCGCGACGGACACCGAAGCGGAGGCGGCGGGCGATACCGATGCTGCGTCCGACGACGATGCGGCCCGCGACGAAGCGGTCGGCGACGAAGTTGCCGCGACCGAGGCAGCCGAGATGTCGAAGCGCCGCCTGCGGATGCCGCGGATTCGATGGAAGATCGTCGCCGCGGTCGTCGCTGTCCTGCTGATCCTGTGGTTCGGCGCCGCGAGCGGTTACATGGTGTGGCAGCACCGGCAGGCACAACAGGTACAGCAGCGCACCGCCGAGTACGTCGCCGCGGCGCGTCAGAGTGTCGTCACGTTGATGTCATTGGACTTCAACAAGGCGAAGGAAGACGTGCAGCGCATCATCGACAATTCGACCGGGGAATTCAAACAGGACTTCCAGGACCAGGCGGAGGATTTCGCGAAGGTGGCGCAGGAATCCAAGGTCGTCACTGAGGTCACGGTCAATGTGGCGGCGGTGAAGTCGATGACAGACACCGGCGCCACCGCGATCGTGTCGGCCACCTCGCGCGTCACCAATAGCGCGGGGGCCAACCAGGAGCCGCGCGCGTGGCGTTTATTGGTGGATCTGGTCCGCGAGGATGATCAGATCAAGATGTCGAAAGTCGAGTTCGTGCCGTGACCGCCGACGCGAAGACAAATGCCGAAGACACCTTGACCGAGGCCGCGACAAGGGAGAACATGTCGATTTCCGAAGGGGCTGACTCGACCGCTGAAGGGTCGGACTCGGCCGCCGCGGACGAGACGATGACCGGAAGGCCTCCCGGTGCCGGTCGCAGAACGGTGCAGGCGGCGCGCAAACGCGTGGGCGCCATTGTCCTGACCGTCCTGCTGCTGGCGTCAGCCGGTATCGCGGCATGGCTCTACTTCGGCGAATATCGGACCGACCAGCAGACGGACGCCCAGTCGCGGCAAGTGGTGCTGGATGCGGCGACATCGGGGACCAACGCGTTGCTGTCCTACTCGCCGGACACCCTGGAAAAGGACTTCGCGGCAGCCAAGTCGAATCTCACCGGCGACTTCTTGAACTACTACACGCAGTTCACCCAAGAGATCGTCACGCCCGCCGCGAAACAGAAACAGGTCAAGACAAGCGCAGCCGTGGTGCAGGCCGCCGTTTCGAAAATGGAGCCGAGTTCTGCGGAGGTGTTGGTCTTCGTCAACCAGAACACCACTAGCAAAGAGAATCCGGACGGCGCCTTCGCCGCGAGCGCCGTCAAGGTCGGTTTAACGAAGGTCGATGACCGTTGGCTGATCAACGCCTTCGAACCCGTGTAGCGTAGCGCGGTGGTGACGCCGCCCGACCAACAGCCGTCGGCGATTGTGCAGCTGCCGACCAAAGCCGAGGACAGTGCCGCGGCCGGCTTGGAGTCGCTGGCGGGGCAGGCCCCATTGCTGCGCGTCATCGACACGATGCTCGAGCTTGCGGTCGAGCGGATCGTGGTGGTGACCGGTGAAGCCATCGCCGATGCGGTCCGCGGCGTGCTCACAGAACACGACGCGGCGTTGCAACTGGTGGCTGTCCCGGAGCCGGCCACACCGATGCGGTTTCTAGCCGCCGGGCTCGAAAAGGTTGTGCGGGAGCACCCAGCCGGCCGGTGGGTGCTCGTGCACGATCTCCGCCAGCCGCTTGCGTCTGTTCAGGTGGTCGATCGGGTGCTTGCCCGGTTGCGGCAAGGTGATCCCGTCGTGCTGCCCGCCCAGCCGGTGACTGACAGCGTCAAGGCCGTCGACGAACGCGGCATCGTGATTGCGACGCTGGACAGGTCGACGCTGCATGCGGTGCAGTATCCGCGAGGTTTCGCGGTCTCCCGGCTCGCCCAGCTGCTACGCTCGACCGTCGAACCGGAAGTAGAGGACCTCGACGCGACAGTTCTGGCGCGCGGGCCGATCACCCTGGTTGACGGCGACAGCGAGGCGTTTGTCGGCGAACTGCCTCGCGACGCGCCGTTCTTGGAGACGCTCATCGCGACGCACCGCCTCAGTTGAATCTGCATCGAAGTAAGTGCCCGGCAAGGGCGATGTCACGGCGGTACGTCACCTTGATGTTGCGGTGTTCGCCGCGAAAAGTGCGGACCTCGATGTCGGTGAATCTCTCGATGCACGAGGATGTGTCGGTGCCCTCGAACTGTTCCCTCTCCGCTGCTCGATACGCCTCGAGCAGCGGCGCAGCGCGGAACGCTTGTGGCGTCTGGACTCGGACCAGCGCGGGCGCCTCGACCGCCTCGCGCCCGTCGGTGAGCACGTCTGGCAGAGGCAGGGCCGGAACGGCGCCGCCGAACTCGCGGGCCACCTGCAACGCGGAAAGAAACATGTCGGGGCCCGCGACGGGCCGGGCAGCGTCGTGGATCAGGACCACGTCGGTTGAACCCGTTTCGATGTCGTCGGCCAGATAGCTCAGCACATTCAGTTCCGAGCGGTGGCGGGTGTCGCCACCCTCAACCAGTTCGATTACAGCGCCAGCCAACTCCCGCTCGGTCAGGTCCTCGGCGAGGCCTCGCTCCCCTCGCCGGTGAACCAGAACGATTCGCCCGACCTCGGCAAGCTCAGTCAAGGTGTTCAATGACCAGAACACCATGGGGCGGTCGGCGATCGGGAGGTAGGCCTTGTTGCCGTCGGCGCCCACCCGCGTGCCGATTCCCGCGGCCAGCACCACAGCCACGGCGGAGGGATCCGGCGTCGCATTCACCTCTGTATCTTGGCACCGGTCGAAGGGCTGAACCGCTACGGGGCGCACCCGGCGGTCGCCCGCCGCTAGATGATGAACTGGCTCGCGTACTCGGGGCAATAGAACTGCACGGCGTCCGCAATGAAGATCGCGGTCTGCCTCGGCGAGAAGGCCGACCCTTCGTGCTGCAAGGTGCCGTTCAGAATGGCGTCGTGAACCTCCGCAGGCGACATGCCGGCGTCGAAATGCGCGCATGTCTCTTTGGCCCTATTGATCGTACGCTCCTGCCCCCCGAAATTGATCCCGTCGTCGAAGAGCTTGCGACTGAATGCGTCGTCGGTCGCGTCCGCTGCGGCGTGTCCGGGGATAGTGACACCCAGGCTGACAAGCGCTATTGCCGTGCCGACGCATTTGATGATGAGGCGAACGATCATGTTGAAGACTCCTCAGTCGAACCGACACGCGACGCCGATCCCAGCCAGAGTAATGATATCCGAGCGCACTCACTCTGAAACGTGTCAGTCGCCTACGGTGCGCGTCGAGTTGGCGGGACGTCCGCGTTCGAGATCAGTCTTCGGCGTGGCGGTTCTGGTCCCAGCGCTCGAGGCGGGCCTGCAGGTCGTGGATGCACAGCGCCGCAAGCGGTGCCTCCACGGTCATGCAGACGACCACCAGTAGCGCCGTCATCGCTCTCTCGATTCGTCGGCGTCGTGGCGCGATGACACCTGCGCACGCCGGGAGTGCGCGGTCCGTCGCACCGCACACGACGTGTTCGGCGCACGGCTGTCGACTCCGTGACCAAGCATCTCGAAGGCCGACATCCGGATTCCGTGGTAGCGGCCGCGCTCGCCGTTCACCCACGGCTCGGTCCACCTGTCGAGCAGTTCCCCGGCGCGCAGCAACGGCAGCAGGTCGCTGACGAGCCGACGGTTGATCCCTCCCACTAGCAATTTCTCGATCAGGTCGACCGAGTCGTGCCAGTCGACCGAGACGTCGTGGTTCAGCCGGAGGTACTGCGGGTCGACGGTCAGCAGTTCCTCGACGCCCAGTGGGCGCAGCCGCCACATCGCCGAGCGCAGGCTCGCGACCGCCCGTCGCGTCTGCGCGTGGGGCCACAGCGTGGCACACACCCAGAGTCGGTGTACGGGCTTGCGTTTAAGCGCGGCGAGCGCGATCAGCCGCTGACACGCGGGCGGCAGCTCGACGGGCCGGCCATCGCGGTGGACGGCGAATCCACCGAGGAGGTGCAGCGACAACTGGTTCACGATCCGATCGTCGGTCGGCGTACGCGCGCTGACATGCATAGTCCACTACTTCAATTGTCGCGACAGCACACCGAGCTACCCGATACCGACCGGCGGCGCGCGGCGGCGCGGCGCGGGTGGGAATGGAGCGATGAGCGAGACGCACCGCGAACCGATGGCGATGCCCTGCCAAAGGCCGTGCGGTCGGGCCGGACGCCGGAATGAGTTGCTGAGCCGGTTTGGCCAAACGCCGTCCGGGTATCTCACCGTCAGCCGTTCGAGGTGGCAGCGGACGATTCACCGCGCCATCGCCCGCCAAGCCGCGAGCAAACCCGAACCGAGCGGTCAAGAAGCGGCCCCGGTTCGCCCGTTACCCGTCGGCGAACTCGCCGATGTCGCCTCGGCGGATGTTTACGTCTCAGCGGTGCAAACGAGGAGGTCGACGATGCCGAAGACGACCAAGAGCGGAAGCGCACGCAAGAGCGAGTTGCCGAGCACACTGCAGAAATCCTCCGCCAAGGCCCAGCGCACGTTCGCGAAGGCCCACGACGCGGCGGCCAAGGAGGAGTACGGCGAAGGAGAGCGTGCCCACCGCGTGGCCTACAGCGCGCTCAAACACAGCTACGAGAAGGTCGGCGACCACTGGGAAGCCAAGTCCGAGAAGGGCCCGTCCGATCAGCGCGCCCGCAGCGGCGGCCCGAACGCCAAGGGCGAAACCGCCGAGGGTGTCGACGCCAATGCCTCGAAGAAGCATCTGGTCGAGGTGGCCCGGCGCCTGGACATCTCGGGGCGGTCGACGATGAACAAGGATGAGCTGGTTTCCGCGATCAAGAAAGCCAATCGCAGGCAGTCCGCCCGCGACCGCTGACCGACGGCCCCTCAGGCACGGCCCGCGGGCTGGGGCTCCACACCCTCCATGAGCAGGTGCTCGCTGCCACCTCGGGGTTCAGCGCGGCGATCCGCATCAGCCTGCGGGCCTTGCGGCGGGTGATCAGGATGCCGACGACGGCGAGTGTCCAGATCGCGTACTGCACGGTCCAGGCCACCCGGAACGAGTCGAAGGAGAATCCGCCGGCCGCGTCGAGGATGGCGCCCATCGACTGCATCACCAGCAGCGAGGCGATGAAGCCACCCATGTTGACCAGGCCGGATGCGGTGCCCAGCGTGGCACTCGGATTGAAGGTCCTGGCGAAGTCGAAGCCCACCATCGAGCCGGGGCCGCCCACCGAGATCACCACGATCAGCGTCACGAGCAGCCACAGCGGCGCCCTGCCAGGTAGTGCCAGCACCACCGTCCACATCAACGCACTGCTCGCGATGATTCCCAGCACGAGCCGCGAGCGCCGGTGCGGGCGGCGCCCGGTGAAGATACCGATCAACACACCCACCGAGATGGCCGCCAGCACCGACACCGTCAACATCAACCCCGCCACGCCCGCCGAGAGGCCCTGAGCATTGGTCAGGTAGGGCACGCCCCACATCAGCGCAAACGCCGTGACGGAGAACTGGGTGCCCATGTGGGTGAAGAACCCGAGCCTGGTGCCCGGTCTTAACCAGACGGTCTTGACGCTGGCCAGCGTCTCGCGCACCGAGACGGTCTGAACCTCCACCGCGTCGCCGTGCGGGGTGTTCTTCACCAGCGCCGCGGTCAGGACCATCGACAACACACCGATGGCCGCCACGGACACATAGGCCGTCGTCCATCCCATCGCGTCGAGGACGGCGAAGAAAGGAACGGCCGAAAGCACTTGGCCGAGCTGCCCGCAGATGCCGGTCAGCTGGGTGACCAGGGGAACCTGACGCGGGGTGAACCAGTGCGGCACGACCCGCAGCACCGAGATGAAGGTGAAGGCGTCGCCGAGACCCAACACCGCGCGCGCACCGATGGCGATGGGCAGTGACTCTGTGAACGCGAGCGTGAGTTGGCCGCCGGACATGAGCGCGGCGCCGGCGAGGATCAGCGTCTTGGAACCGAAACGGTCGAGCAGGACGCCCGCGGGTACCTGAGCCGCGGCGTAGACGATGACCTGCAGCACGACGAACGTCGAGAGCACGCTCGGGCTGGCTTGGAACCGGTCTGCCGCATCGAGGCCGGAGACCCCCAACGTGGTGCGGTCGAGAACGGCGACGATGTATGCGAACAGTCCGGTGGCCCAGACGATCCAGGGACGCACACCGAGCCTTTCCCGCTGACGAGTAATAAGTCTGACTTTTCCATGGTTCCGCACGCGGGTGCGGCGGCGCCAATCCCACGTCGGTGAGTTCGCTCACCGCGGCGATCCGGCGGGACCGCGGAGTTGGCTGTAATCGACGCGTGGTGCATGGTTGTCCAGGACCTGTTCTTGATTATCCCTGATAAATGCGGGTACTAGCGGCTTGTTAGCCGACTAAAGTCAGTGGGGCAGAAATTCGCTCGCAAGCTTCGCGGCAGTTACAGTGATTGAATGAAGCGTCGCGCTCTGCCCTCGGCCCGTGACGCCGTTGGGGGTCGCGGCGGTGGCTGAGTATCGCCTCGACGAGTTGGCGGAGATCTCCGGTGTCAGCGCCCGCAACATCCGCGCCTACCGGGAGCGCGGGCTGCTGGACCCACCGCGACGGGTCGGCCGCTCGGCGTTCTACGACGACTACCACCTGTCGCAGCTGCGCACCATCAACCAGTTGCATCGCCGCGGCTTCAACACCGTTCATATCGCCGAGTTCTTCACCAGCCTGCGTGAGGGCACCGACCTCGCCGACATCCTCGGCATCCAGCGCGCGGTGCTGAGCCCGAGAACCGAAGCGGTCGCCGGGGCGGAGCCCACGGCCGACGCGTCGGGGATCGGCGCCGACAGTGACGAGACACGGCGGCTGGTCGAGTACGGGCTGGCCGAGGTGGTCGACGCCGGCGTGGTGCTGACCGATCCCGCGGTGCGGCAGGTGGTGGCGCGCGCGTCCGACCACCTCGTCGCCGTCCGCGCGCTGCTGCACATCGTCGAGGGCACCCGCGGCGCGGTCGACGCGCTGGCGGCGCAGTTCGTCCAGAGCCTCGGCGAGTGCATGGCGGCACAATTCGGCGCGGACCACGCGCCGACGCCGGACAACGTCGACGAACTCACGCAAGCGGCACGCGAGCACCGCGACCTGTGGACCAGGGTGGTGTCCGGGCGCCTGGAGGAGGCGCTCCAGCGTCACATGCCTGCGACGGACTCCGAACGGACCCCGCCGCTCACCCGGTGACCTGTCGCCACTTGGCGGCCCACTCGTCGTAATCGGTGCAGTCGTCTCCGCCGCCGTCGACGCACTTCTTCTGCGGCGTGGTCCAGTAGTGGATCTTCGCGGCGAATGTCGCGTCGGTGGCGTGGTAGATGTCGCAGAAATCGCGCTCGCTGGTGTGCTCGCAGGCCTTCACGTTGGCGGGCGCCTCACCGAAGAACTCGGCGGCCTGGGCGTTGACCTCCGGTGAGGAGATCCAGTTCATCCACTTGTACATGCAGTTCGGGTGCGCCGCCTTCGACGAGATCATCCAGGTGTCCGACCAGCCGGTGGAGCCCTCTTTGGGCACCACGGTGTTGACCGGAACCCTGTTGCGCGCGCCGATTGTGTTGGCGATCAACTGCCAGGTGGTGCCGATGACGGAGGCGCCGGACTCGAACGCCTCCACCTCCTTGAGATAGTTCGACCAGTACTGGCCGATGTTCTCGCGTTGCTTGTCGAGAAGTCGCACCACGGCGTCGAGCTGTTCGGTTGTCAGCGAATACGGGTCGTCGATGCCCAGCGCGGGGTCCTTCTTGGACAGATACAGCGCCGCGTCGGCGATGTAGATGGGCGAGTCGTATGCGGTGACCTTGCCGCGGTACTTGGCGGCGTCGTCGAAGACCGCTGCCCAGGAATTGGGCGCGTCGCGCACGACCTCGATGTTGTACATCAGCAGGTTGGCTCCCCATCCGTGCGGGATGCCGTACATCTGGCCGTCGACCGAGTTCCACGGCTGATCCTTGAGGAAGGGTGAGATCGATTCGTAGTTCGGGACCAGTGCGGTGTTCACGGGCGCGACGTCGCCGGCGTAGATGAGCCGAAGCGTCGCGTCGCCGGACGCAGAGACCCCGTCGTACCGACCGCTGCGCATCAACTGGACCATCTCGTCGGAGGTGTTGCCCAGCGTCACCTCGGTCTGGCAACCGGTCTGCCGTTCGAACGGCGTCACCCAGTCGGCTTTGGCGTCATTGGTGCCGTCCTCGGCATAGCCGGCCCAGGCGATCAGGTTGAGTTGCCCCTCACCCTCGCCGACCGCGCCGAGCGGCTCGATCTCCGGCGGATTGCCGTCAGGGGAGCTTCGCTCAGCCGCGCAACCGGAAGTCAGCGATAGGATCAGCACGGCACAGCTGATGACGGCCCAACCGGTTCGCACGACGGTGGACGGCCAGCGCGCCATGGATTCCAACTCCTCGTTCGATCGGCGGATCGTCGAACCGTGCTCCTGCGATGATTCCCCGTTTCGGCTTAGCTCGGCAACGCCGCGCCGGTGCGACGCCGGTGATACGGCCGTGACCAGTGGAATTGAGGGGAATCGTGTGACAGCTGTCGTATCCTGTGCCACGTGTCAATATCTCGGCGCACCGTTCTGAGGGCCGCGTTGGCCGCGCCCGCGGCGCTGACCGTCGGGGCCGGTGTGCAATCGGCCGCCACCGCGCCCGCTGCAGCGGCGCCGCTGGGCATACTTCTCGACTACGCGGCCGGAGTGCTCAAGGCCAGCGACATTCGTGCGGCGGGCGCCCTGGGCGCCATTCGCTACGTCTCCGACCGCCGGCCCGGCGGGGCTTGGATGCTGGGGAAGCCGATCCAGCTGGCCGAGGCGCGCGACCTGTACCAGAGCGGTCTGAAGATCGTGTCCTGCTATCAGTACGGCAAGAAGGACACCGCCGACTGGCTCGGCGGGCAGAACGCCGGGGTCGCGCACGCGAAGCGAGGCTGGGAATTGCATGTCGCCGCCGGCGGGTCGCAGGGCGCGCCGATCTATGCGTCGATCGACGACAACCCGTCCTACGAGCAGTACAAGCAGCTGGTGGCGCCGTATTTGCGCGGCTGGGAGTCGGTGCTGGGCAGGCAGCGCGTCGGCGTCTACGCGAATTCGAAGACGATCGAGTGGGCGATCCAGGACGGCATCGGCACGTACTTCTGGCAGCACAACTGGGGATCGCCGGGGAAGCTCGCGCATCCCGCCGCGCACCTGCACCAGGTCGAGATCGACGAACGGTCGGTGGCCGGGATCGGCGTGGACGTCAACCACATCCTCAAGCCTCAATTTGGGCAGTGGGATTAAACCTTACCGATCAGTAAGTAACCACAGCAAACTTTTTCGGGTGGCCGGGGCCCTCGAGAAGACAAATCACGCGCGTTTGTCTCGTCGGGGCGCGGTGGCATCGCTGGTGAGACGCATCGAAAATTTCTCTATAACGATTTGATAACAAAACTGCCGTGATCAGCGCACTTCTGCCTACTCGACCGTAACCACCTGCATGCAGGACGTTTGTCCCGAAAGCCTTCGGCCCGTGCCGAACTGCGCGTTATGCAACGGGTGGTTACCCGAGCGTAGAACTCTTCAGTAACCATTTCGGGCGCGAAATCGAGGCGTGTTCTTATGACACGCTTAGTGCGGCTGGAGTGCACGGAAGGCGGTTCGCAGGAAGTCGCGGAACGACTCAGAACCGCCCGACCGAACCAGTGGGATTCGACGCCGAATCGCGTGGCGCCGCGGCGGGCAGCCGGGAGCCATCGGAGCTTCTGAGACGACAACCGACGACGAGCATGACGCGGGACAGAGGAGAGAACAAGACGTGACGATCAACGAGCAGCACAGGGTGTCTACCGACCGCACCGCAGGAGCCGCCCCCGCCGGTAATCAGGCCCTCGTCGATCGACTGAACTCCGGTGAGCCCTATGCCGTGGCCTTCGGCGGCCAGGGCGGCTCGTGGTTGGAGAACCTCGAGGAGCTGGTCAGCTCGGCCGGCATCGAGTCGGAGCTCAGCGAGATCGTCGGGGAGGCCGCGCTCCTCCTCGAGCCGGTGGCACGCGAACTGGTCGTGGTGCGCCCGATCGGCTTCGAGCCGCTGCAGTGGGTGCGTGCGCTCGCCGCCGACGAGCCCCTGCCCGCGACGAAACAACTCATCACCGCGGCCATCTCGGGACCTGGCATCCTGCTGGCGCAGATGGCCGCGATCCGCGCCGCCATCCGCCAGGGTCTCGACCTGTACGACGCGCCGCCGGTCGCGATGGCCGGGCACTCTCAGGGCGTCATCGCCTGCGAGTCGCTGCGGTCGCGAGGTGTTAAGGACGCCGAACTTCTGGCGCTGCTGCAGCTGATCGGCGCGGCCGGGTCGTTGGTGTCCCGCCGTCGCGGCATGGTCGGCCGCGGAGACAAGTCCCCGATGGTCTCGGTGACGAACGTCGATCCGGACCGCATCGCCGAACTGCTCGAGGAGTTCTCCTCCGACGTGCGCACCGTGCTGCCGCCGGTGCTCTCGATCCGCAACGGCAGGCGCTCAGTCGTCATCACCGGCACCCCCGAGCAGCTGGGCCGCTTCGAGCTGTACTGCTCCAAGATCACCGAGAAGGAAGAGGCCGAGCGCAAGAACAAGATCCGCGGCGGCGCGATCTTCAGCCCGGTCTTCCACGGCGTGCAGGTCGAGGTCGGATTCCACACGCCGCGGCTGGCCGACGGCGTCGAGGTGGTCGAGCGCTGGGCTGCCAAGTGCGGCATCGACCCCGACCTCGCCCACGAGATGACCGAAGCGATCTTCGTGCGCCCGATCGACTGGGTGGCCGAGGTGGAGCGGCTGCACGAGGCGGGCGCGAAGTGGATCGTCGACCTCGGCCCCAGCGACACCGTGACCCGGCTGACCGCCCCGATCATCCGCGGGCTGGGCGTGGGCATCGTTCCCGCCGCCACCCGGGTGGGGCAGCGCAACCTGTTCACGGTCGGCGCTGAACCCGAGGTTCCGCCGGCGTGGTCGAGCTATGCGCCGTCCACCGTGCAGCTGCCCGACGGTTCGGTGAAACTCTCGACGAAGTTCACCCGCCTCACCGGTCGCTCGCCGATCCTGCTCGCGGGCATGACCCCTACGACCGTCGACGCCAAGATCGTCGCGGCCGCGGCCAATGCCGGGCACTGGGCCGAGCTCGCCGGCGGCGGGCAGGTCACCGAGGAGATCTTCACTGACCGCATCGCCGAGCTGACCACGCTGCTCGAGCCCGGCCGCGCCGTGCAGTTCAACTCGCTGTTCCTCGATCCCTACCTGTGGAAACTGCAGCTGGGGGGCAAGCGCCTGGTGCAGCGGGCCCGTCAGTCGGGCGCGCCCATCGACGGTGTCGTCGTCTCCGCGGGCATCCCCGAGCTCGAGGAAGCCGTCGAGCTGATCGACGAACTGAACACCGTCGGCATCAAGCACGTGGTGTTCAAGCCCGGCACGGTCGACCAGATCAAATCGGTTATCAAGATCGCCGCCGAGGTGCCGAACAAGGACGTCATCGTCCACATCGAGGGTGGCCGCGCCGGTGGGCACCACTCGTGGGAGGACCTCGACGACCTGCTCCTGAGCACCTACGGCGAGCTGCGCAAGCTGTCGAACATCACCGTCTGCGTCGGTGGGGGCATCGGCACCCCCGAGCGCGCGGCCGAGTACCTGTCCGGACGCTGGGCCACCGAGTACGGCTTCCCGGCCATGCCGGTCGACGGCATCCTCGTCGGGACCGCGGCGATGGCGACGCTGGAGGCCACCACGTCTCCGGCCGTCAAGCAGATGCTGGTCGAGACCACCGGAACCGACCACTGGATCAGCGCCGGAAAAGCCCAGGGCGGCATGGCATCCAGCCGCAGCCAGCTCGGTGCGGACATCCACGAGATCGACAACGCCGCATCGCGGTGCGGTCGGCTGCTCGACGAGGTCGCCGGTGACGCCGAGGCCGTGGCCGAGCGGCGCGACGAGATCATCGCGGCGATGGCGACCACCTGCAAGCCGTACTTCGGCGACATCGGGGAGATGACCTACCTGCAGTGGCTGCAGCGCTACGTCGAGTTGGCCATCGGTGACGACGACAGCACCGCCGACACCAAACTGGCCGACAGCCCGTGGCTGGCCGACACCTGGCGCGAGCGGTTCGCCGACATGTTGCACCGTGCCGAAGCTCGACTGCACCCGCAGGACTCCGGCCCCATCCCCACACTGTTCAATGACGCTGCACTGCTGGACGATCCGGCCCGCGCCATGGCGACCCTGGCGGGGCGCTACCCGGAGGCCGAGACGCTGCGCCTGCACCCCGCCGACGTGCCGTGGTTCGTCACGCTGTGCAAGAAGCCGGGTAAGCCGGTCAACTTCGTCCCGGTGATCGACAAGGACGTGCGTCGGTGGTGGCGCAGCGACTCCCTGTGGCAGGCCCACGACGCCCGCTACACCGCCGACCAGGTGTGCATCATCCCCGGGACCCAGGCCGTCGCGGGGATCACCCGCGTCGACGAGCCGGTCGGTGAGCTGCTCGACCGCTTCGAGCAGGCCGCCATCGACGAGGCGGTGGCCGTCAACGGCCAACCCGTGAAGGTGGTGTCGCGCCGGCAGGCGCGCGCCGACGTCACGGGTCCGCTTGCGGTGGTGCTGGATTCGCCCGATGTGTTGTGGGCCGGCCGCGTCGCGATCAACCCCGTGCATCGGATCGGTGCACCCGACGAGTGGCAAGCCAACGAGAACCGCAACGCGACGCATCCGTCCACCGGTGCCCGCCTCGAGCTCAGCGGTGAGCGTGTGACGCTGAGCGTCCCGCTGTCCGACATCTGGATCGACATCCCGTTCACGCTGCCCTCGTGCACCGTCAACGGCGGCATGCCTGTCGTCACCGTCGAAGACGCCTCGGCCGCAATGCGTTCCGTGCTCGCCATCGCCGCCGGTGTGGACGGGCCCGACGCCATGCCGCCGGTGCACGACAACACCGCGACGGTGACCGCGGATTGGGACCCCGAACGGGTCGCCGACCACACCGGGGTGACCGCCGCGTTCGGTGCGCCGCTGGCGCCGGGCCTGACGCTGGTCCCCGACGCGCTCGTCGGCTATTGCTGGCCCGCGGTGTTCGCGGCGATCGGCTCGGCGATCACCGACGACGGTTTCCCCGTCGTCGAAGGGCTGCTGAGCCTGGTCCACCTCGACCACGCTGCGCACCTGCTGACGCAGATGCCGAAGGAGCGGGCCGAATTGACCGTCACCGCAACGGTTTCAGCGGCCAGCGACACCGAATATGGCCGCGTTGTACCCGTGTCGGTGCAGATCCGCGACGCCGAGGGCACGCTGCTGGCCGAGCTCGAGGAACGCTTCGCGATCCGCGGACGCACCGGTGCTGCGGAACTGGGCGACCCGCCGCGCGCGGGCGGTGCGATCACCGACAACGCGACCGATACCCAGCGTCGTCGCCGCCGTGACGTCACAGTCACCGCACCCACCGACATGAGCGCGTTCGCCGTCGTGTCAGGAGACCACAACCCGATTCACACCGATCGCGCCGCCGCGCTGCTCGCGGGGCTGAAATCGCCTATCGTGCACGGCATGTGGCTGTCGGCCGCGGCACAGCACGTCGTGGCCGCCACCGACGGCAGGCCCGCGCCGCCGGCTCGGGTGGTCGGCTGGACGTCGCGGTTCCTCGGCATGGTGCTGCCGGGCGACGACATCGAGTTCCGCGTCGACCGCGTCGGAATCGACCGCGGCGCCGAGATTCTCGAGATCAGCGCCAAGGTCGGCGGTGAGCTCGTGATGTCGGCGACGGCGCAGTTGGCCGCGCCGAAGACCGTGTACGCGTTCCCCGGTCAGGGCATCCAGCACAAGGGCATGGGCATGGAGGTACGGGCCCGGTCCAAGGCGGCCCGCAAGGTGTGGGACACCGCCGACAAGTTCACCCGCGAGACGCTGGGCTTCTCGGTGCTGCACGTGGTGCGGGACAACCCGACCAGCCTGATCGCCAGCGGTGTGCACTACCACCATCCCGACGGTGTGCTGTTTTTGACGCAGTTCACCCAGGTCGCCATGGCGACCGTGGCCGCCGCCCAGGTCGCCGAGATGCGCGAGCAGGGCGCGTTCGTCGAGGGTGCGATCGCCTGCGGTCACTCCGTCGGCGAGTACACCGCGCTCGCGTGCGTCAGCGGCGTCTACGAGCTCGAGGCGCTGCTCGAGGTGGTGTTCCACCGCGGCAGCAAGATGCACGACATCGTGCCGCGTGACCACCTCGGCCGGTCGAACTACCGGCTCGCCGCAATCCGGCCGTCGCAGATCGACCTCGACGATGCCGACGTCAAGGCTTTCGTCGCCGAGATCTCCGAGCGCACTGGTGAGTTTCTGGAAATCGTGAACTTCAACCTGCGCGGCTCGCAGTATGCGATCGCCGGCACGGTGCGCGGCCTCGAGGCCCTGGAGGAGGAGGTCGAGCGGCGCCGCGAGATCAGCGGCGGCAAGCGGTCGTTCATCCTGGTGCCCGGCATCGACGTGCCGTTCCACTCCTCGGTGCTGCGGGTCGGCGTGGCCGACTTCCGCCGCTCCCTGGAACGGGTGATGCCGCGCGATCAGGATCCGGATCTCATTGTCGGCAAGTACATCCCGAACCTGGTGCCGCGGCCGTTCACGCTCGATCGCGACTTCATCGAGGAGATCCGGGATCTGGTGCCTGCCGAGCCGCTCGACGAGATCCTCGCCGACTACGACACCTGGCGTAACGAGAAGCCGCGCGAGCTGTGCCGCAAGATCGTCATCGAGTTGCTGGCGTGGCAGTTCGCCAGCCCGGTGCGGTGGATCGAGACGCAGGACCTGTTGTTCATCGAGGAAGCCGCGGGCGGTCTGGGGATCGAGCGCTTCGTCGAGATCGGTGTGAAGTCCGCGCCGACGGTCGCCGGGCTGGCGGCCAACACGCTCAAGCTTCCCGAGTATTCGCACAGCACAACCGAAGTGCTGAACTCGGAGCGCGACGCTGCGGTGCTGTTCGCCACCGACACCGACCCCGAGCCCGAACTCGAGGACACACCGGTCCCGGCTCCCGCGGCCGAAGCCGCCGCGCCCGTCGAGTCGGCCGCACCGGCCGCCCCCGCGCCGGCTGCACCCGCCGGTGGGCCTTCGCCGTCTGTCGCGCCCGCGGGCGCTCCTTCGCCATCTGTCGCGCCCGCGGGCGCTCCGCGTCCGGACGACCTGACGTTCGACGCCTCCGACGCCACCATGGCGCTGATCGCGCTGTCGGCGAAGATGCGCATCGACCAGATCGAACCGCTGGACTCCATCGAGTCGATCACCGACGGTGCGTCCTCGCGTCGTAACCAGCTGCTGGTCGACCTCGGCTCCGAGCTCAACCTCGGCGCCATCGACGGTGCGGGCGAAGCCGACCTGGCCGCGTTGAAGGGGCAGGTCACCAAGCTGGCCAGGACCTACAAGCCGTTCGGCCCCGTGCTCTCCGACGCGGTCAACGACCAGCTGCGCACCGTCTTCGGGCCGTCCGGTAAGCGCCCGGCCTACATCGGCGAGCGGGTCACCAAGACCTGGGAGCTGGGCCCGGGCTGGATCAAGCACGTCACCGTCGAGGTGGCGCTGGGCACCCGGGAGGGGACCAGCGTGCGCGGTGGTGAGTTGGGTGGCCTGCACGACGGGGCACTGGCCGACGCCGCCACCGTCGACAAGGTCATCGACAGCGCGGTCGCCTCGGTGGCGGCCCGCCGCGGTGTGGCGGTGTCTCTGCCGTCGGCCGCGGGAAGCAGTGGAGGCGTGGTGGATTCCGCCGCGCTGACCGAGTTCGCCGAACGGGTCACCGGTCCGGATGGCGTGCTCGCCTCGGCGGCGCGGATGATCCTGGGCCAGCTCGGCCTGGACACCCCGGTCCCGGTGCCGGAGGCCACCGACGCCGAACTGATCGATCTGGTCACCGCCGAACTGGGTTCGGACTGGCCGCGACTGGTGGCGCCCGTGTTCGACGGTCGCAAGGCGGTGCTCTTCGACGACCGCTGGGCCAGCGCCCGCGAGGATCTGGCTCGGCTGTGGTTGTACGACGAGGACGAGATCGACAAGGACTGGCAGCGACTCTCGGAACGCTTCGAGGGCGCAGGCCACGTGGTCGGGACGCAGGCGACCTGGTGGCAGGGTAAGGCGCTGGCGGCGGGTCGCAACATCCACGCCTCGCTGTACGGCCGCGCGGCCGCGGGTGCCGAGAATCCGGGCACCGGTCGCTACCACCACGAGGTCGCCGTCGTCACCGGCGCGTCCAAGGGCTCGATCGCGGCGTCGGTGGTCGCGCAGTTGCTCGACGGCGGTGCCACCGTCATCGCGACGACGTCCAAGCTCGACGACGACCGGCTGGCGTTCTACCGGACGCTCTACCGCGACCACGCCCGCTGGAACGCGAAGCTGTGGGTGGTGCCCGCCAACATGGCGTCCTATACCGACATCGACGCGCTGGTTCAGTGGGTCGGCACCGAGCAGACCGAAAGCCTTGGGCCGCAGTCGATCCACATCAAGGACGCCCAGACCCCGACGTTGCTGTTCCCGTTCGCCGCTCCACGGGTGGCGGGTGACCTGTCTGATGCCGGGTCGCGCGCCGAGATGGAGATGAAGGTGCTGTTGTGGGCCGTGCAGCGGCTGATCGCCGGTCTGTCCCACATCGGCGCCGAGCGCGATATCGCCGCACGCCTGCACGTCGTGCTGCCCGGTTCGCCGAACCGCGGCATGTTCGGCGGCGACGGTGCCTACGGCGAGGCGAAGTCCTCGCTCGATGCGCTGGTCTCGCGGTGGAAGGCCGAATCGTCGTGGGCGCAGCGGGTTTCGCTTGCGCATGCGCTGATCGGCTGGACCAAGGGCACGGGCCTCATGGGTCACAACGACGCGATCGTCGGTGCGGTCGAAGAGGCCGGAGTGCGCACGTTCACCACCGCCGAGATGGCGGGCATGCTGCTCGGGCTGTGCGACATCGAGGCCAAGGTCGCCGCGGCGCGTGAGCCGCTACAGGCGGACTTCACCGGCGGGCTGGCCGATGTCGACATCGACATGGCCGAGCTGGCCGCCAAGGCCCGCGAAGAGATGGTGTCCGAAAGCCACACCGAGGACACCGATCCCGAGGGCACCGTGCGTGCCCTGCCGTCACCGCCACGCGGTTACAAGTCCGCGCCGGCACCCGAGTGGGCCGACCTCGACGTCGATCCCGCCGACATGGTGGTGATCGTCGGCGGCGCCGAACTCGGACCGTACGGTTCCTCGCGCACCCGCTTCGAGATGGAGGTCGAGAACGAGCTGTCGGCCGCCGGCGTCCTCGAGCTGGCGTGGACGACCGGGCTGGTCAAGTGGGAGGACGATCCCACGCCGGGCTGGTACGACACCGAAACCGGTGACCTGGTCGACGAGGGCGAGCTGGTGGAGCGCTACCACGACGCCGTGGTCGAGCGGGTCGGCATCCGCGAATGGGTGGACGATGGAGCGATCGACCCCGATCACGCGTCGCCGCTTCTGGTTTCGGTCTTCCTCGACAAGGACTTCACATTCGTCGTGTCGTCGGAGGCCGAGGCCCGCGGATTCCTGAAGTTCGATCCGGAGCACACCGTGATCGCGCCCGTACCCGACAGCGGCGACTGGCAGGTGACCCGCAAGGCGGGCACCGAGGTCCGGGTTCCTCGGAAGGTCAAGCTGTCCCGCACAGTGGGCGCGCAGATCCCGACCGGGTTCGACCCGATGGTGTACGGCGTCAGCCAGGAGATGATGAACTCCATTGACCGGTTGGCGATCTGGAACCTCGTCACCACTGTCGACGCGTTCCTGTCGGCGGGCTTCAGCCCGAGCGAACTGATGCGCTGGGTGCACCCGAGCCTGGTGGCCAGCACGCAGGGCACCGGCATGGGCGGTATGACGTCGATGCAGACGATGTACCACGGCAACCTGCTGGGCCGGAACAAGCCGAACGACATCCTGCAGGAGGTCCTGCCGAACGTCATCGCCGGACACGTCGTCCAGAGCTATGTCGGCAGCTACGGGGCGATGATCCACCCGGTCGGGGCCTGCGCGACGGCGGCCATCTCGGTCGAGGAGGGTGTCGACAAGATCAAGCTGGGCAAGGCCGAGTTCGTGGTCGCCGGCGGGTACGACGACACGACTCTCGAGGCGGTCATCGGGTTCGGTGACATGGCCGCGACCGCGGACACCGCGATGATGCGGGCCAGGGGGATCAGCGACTCGAAGTTCTCCCGTGCCAACGATCGTCGCCGGCTCGGGTTCGTCGAGGGCCAAGGCGGCGGGACGATCCTGCTGGCCCGTGGTGATCTCGCGCTCAAGATGGGGCTGCCCGTGCTCGCTGTGGTGGGCTACGTGTCGTCGTTCGGCGACGGTGTGCACACCTCGATCCCGGCGCCCGGTCTGGGTGCGTTGGCCGCAGGCCGCGGCGGTCGCAAATCGCAGCTGGCGAACTCGCTGGCCGAGCTCGGCGTCGGACCCGACGACATCGCGGTGGTGTCCAAGCACGACACGTCGACGTTGGCCAACGATCCCAACGAGACCGAGCTGCACGAGCGGCTCGCCGACGCGCTGGGCCGCTCCGACGGCGCACCGCTGTTCGTGGTGTCGCAGAAGAGCCTGACCGGTCACTCGAAGGGCGGTGCCGCGGCGTTCCAGATGATGGGGCTGTGCCAGATCCTGCGCGACGGCGTCATTCCGCCGAACCGCAGCCTGGACTGCGTCGACGACGAGCTCGCCGGGTCCGCGCACATGGTGTGGCTGCGGGAGACCCTGCACCTCGGCGGCTCGTTCCCGCTGAAGGCGGGGTTGATCACCAGCCTGGGCTTCGGCCACGTGTCCGGCCTGATCGCGCTGGTGCATCCGCAGGCGTTCCTGGCCGCGCTGACCCCCGAGCAGCGCGCGGACTACAAGCAGCGTGCGGATGCCCGGGTGCTGGCAGGCCAGCACCGGCTGGCATCGGCGATCGCCGGCGGCAAGTCGCTGTACGAGAAGCCGGCCGACCGCCGGTTCGGCCACGACGCCCCCGAGAAGCGGCAGGAAGCCGACATGCTTCTCGATCCGGCATCGCGGCTCGGCGACGACGACGTGTATGTCCCCGGCGGAAGCGGGCGATGAGCGCTTGCGCGACGAGCGAAGGGTATGAGATAGCGTTCGGCCCATGGCGATAGTCGGGGTGGGGATCGACCTGGTCTCCATTCCCGAGTTCGCCGAACAGGTCGACCAGCCCGGGACGGTGTTCGCCGAGACGTTCACCCCCGGTGAGCGGCGCGACGCCGCCGACAAGAGTTCGTCGGCGGCCCGCCATCTGGCCGCGCGCTGGGCGGCCAAGGAGGCCGTCATCAAGGCGTGGTCGGGGTCGCGGTTCGCCAAGCGGCCGGTGCTGCCCGAAGGCATCCACCGCGACATCGAGGTCATCACCGACATGTGGGGCAGGCCCAAGGTGCGGCTGTCCGGCGCGATCGCCGAGCACCTGAAGGATGTGACGATCCACCTGTCGTTGACCCACGAGGCGGGTACCGCCGCCGCGGTCGCCATCCTCGAAGAGCGCTAATCCGACCTCCCGCGAGGGCCCACACCCCAGTAGGCGAGCGACCGTGTCTGCACACGACACGCCGCGGATTAGCGGCACTTCGCGGTCGCTCGCGGTGAATGACTGACCCGCTAGTGTCGTCGCCATGAGCGATCTGGTGCGGCGGGTGCGTGAGGTGTTGCCGGAGATTCGGCGCGATCTGGAAGATCTGGTGCGCATCGAATCGGTGTGGGCGGACCCGGTGCGGCGCGGCGAGGTGCAACGCAGCGCCGACGCGGTGGCGAAGCTGTTGACCGACGCCGGTTTCGGTGATGTGCAGATCGTCAGCGAGGGCGGCGCGCCCGCGGTCATCGCGCGCCATCCCGCACCGGCGGGAGCGCCGACGGTGTTGTTGTATGCCCACCACGATGTGCAACCCGAAGGCGATCCGGCGCAGTGGCTTTCGCCGCCGTTCGAACCGACCGAGCGCGACGGACGCCTCTACGGTCGAGGCACTGCCGACGACAAGGCAGGCATCGCAACACATCTGGCGGCTTTCCGCGCGCACGGCGGAAACCCGCCTGTCGGCGTCACCGTGTTCGTCGAAGGGGAGGAGGAGTCGGGGTCCCCGTCACTGTCGCGACTGCTGGCCGCGCACCACGACACCCTGGCCTCCGACGTGATCGTCATCGCCGACTCCGACAACTGGAGCACTGAGGTGCCGTCGCTGACGGTGTCTCTGCGCGGGCTCGTCGACTGTGTCGTCGAGGTGGCCACGCTCGACCACGGCCTTCACTCTGGACTGTGGGGTGGGGTCGTGCCCGACGCGGTCAGCGTGCTGGTGCGGTTGTTGGCCAGCCTGCACGACGACGACGGCAACGTCGCGGTGACCGGCCTGCACGAGGGTGTGGCCGCCGACGTCGACTTCCCACCCGAGCGTGTCCGCGAGGAGACCGGACTTCTGCCGGGCGTGTCCGAGATCGGTTCGGGCTCAGTGCCGCAGCGGTTGTGGGCCAAACCGGCGATCACCATCATCGGGATCGACACGACGCCGATCGACAAGTCGTCCAACACCTTGATCCCGCGAGCACGGGCCAAGGTCAGCATGCGTATCGCGCCGGGTGCAGACGTGGAACAGCACATGCAGGCGTTGACCCGCCATCTCGAGCAGCACGCCCCGTGGGGTGCCCAGGTAACCGTCACCCGGGGTGACCACGGGCAGCCGTACGCCATCGACGCCACCGGCCCGGTCTACGACGCTGCCCGAGCGGCCTTCCGGGAGGCGTGGGGCACCGAGCCCGTCCATACCGGCGTCGGCGGTTCGATCCCGTTCATCGCCGAGTTCGCCGACGCATTCCCGTCGGCGAAGATCTTGGTGACCGGCGTGGAAGACCCTGCGACACAGGCGCACAGCGTCAACGAGAGCCTGCACCTCGGTGTGCTGGAACGCGCCGCCGTGTCCGAGGCCCTGTTGCTGGCGAACCTGGGCTCAGAGGGACGGGTCGCGTCGTAGCTTGGCGACGTGCCCGGTGGCGCGCACCAGGTGGATGCGCACCCGAGCGGACGCCGTGGCCGCTCTATTGCTTGGGCGTGAGTACCACGATGGGGATCGGGCGGGAAGTGCGTTTCTGATACTCGGCGTACGTGCCCTTGTTGACTTCGTTGACGATCCTCCATAGCCGGTCGTATGCAGGATCACTTGGTAGGACCGACCGAGCTGTAGCGCCGAAACGCTTTGGGCCCACGTTGATTTCCACGTCAGGGTGAGCCTTCAAGTTGTAATACCAGCCCGGCGACCGCGGAGCCCCGCCGTTGGACGCCGTCACCAGGTAGTCCTCACCGTCGCGGCCGTATGCCAGCGATGCTGTGCGCGGCTCGCCCGTCTTGGCGCCGACTGTATGCAACAGCAGGCTAGGAATCCACATCATCCGGTGGCCGATCCAGCCGTGGGTCTTCTGGTACACCTTGTCGTGAAACCGCATGTATCCGAAGAGCGCCTTCTCGACGAGGGAATTCATGGTGATGAGTATTGCTGCGCCGATAAGGCTTCTTGACCAGAACAGCTCAAACGGACAGGTCGCGTCGTAGCTTGGCGACGTGCCCGGTGGCGCGCACGTTGTACTGGGCGACCTCGATCTTGCCCTTCTCGTCGACGACGAACGTCGACCGGATCACACCCTGAACGGTCTTGCCGTACATCGTCTTTTCCCCGAACGCGCCCCACGCGGTGAGTACTTCACGATCCGGATCGCACAGCAGCGGGAAGGTCAGCTTCTCCTTGTCGCGGAACTTGGCCAGCTTCTCCGGCTTGTCCGGTGAGATGCCGATGACATCGAGGCCGGCATCGCTGAGTTCGTGGAGGTTGTCGCGGAAATCGCAGGCCTGTTTGGTGCAGCCGGGGGTCGAGGCCGCCGGATAGAAGTACACGATGACCTTGCGGCCCTTGAAGTCGGACAGCTTGACGGTGTTGCCGTCGGCGTCGGGCAGGCTGAATGCAGGGGCTTTGTCGCCGACCTCGAGTCGCGGAGTCTGTGGCATGCGCGGGCATCCCTTCTGTCGACCGGTGCGCTACAGCGAGCGCGGGCTGCTCTAGGGTAGATCGGCAGGCTCCATCTGGGAGCACCGACTTGGACGGCTTGGAGGCGCACGTGGCAGACCGCGATCCCGAGACCATCAAGCAGGACATCGACCAGGCTCGGGAGCAACTCGCGGCGACGGTGGACACCCTCGCCGAGCGTGCCAACCCCAGTCGATTGCTCGATGACGCCAAGTCGGCGGCAATCCGATTTGTGACGAAACCCGCAGTCGCGGTGTCTTTTGCCGGCGTCGGAGTCGTTGCGCTCGTGCTCGTCGTGCGCCGGATTCGGCAGAACTGAGCGAACGCTCGCAGCGCCGTCGCGGCGTGCGGAACAGGTCGGAGAACGAGAAACCAGGGGGATTGGCGACCCGGCCGAGCCGGTTGCAGCTGTACACAGCGACCGGAATCTGGGCAGTTACTTCGGGGGACGCACCCGCGCCCGCTCCGTCTGCCGCAAATGAACCGCCAGGCTGCGCCATCAGCTAAGTCCCTTATTCCTTCCGGCTTTTTGCTGCTTTTGTGCTTCTCGTAGGTCAGCTAACGTGACTGTAGCAGACCGCTCTCTTTTATCGCAGCTTGAACCGTACAAAGTCCAGGGGGACAGCATCTCCGCAACGGTGCAGATGGTGAGATCTTCGTCTCCATAAGCCACGTTATGTAGTCCGCAGCACACATCTCGCACACGACAGCAGATTGATGTCCAAAATTTACGCAACCGTGATCCGGCAACGTCACCGTGGACGTTTGCGCGCGTCACCGCGTGGGAAAGGAGAACGCGACCGTGACGCACTGTCACGGTCGCACTCAATCGAAGCTTGTGCGCCGTCAGGGTTTCGAACCCCGGACCCGCTGATTAAGAGTCAGCTGCTCTACCAACTGAGCTAACGGCGCGCGGGTGCGACAATAACAGGACTTGCTGTGCAGGACGAAATCTCCGGCCCCGACGTCGCCTCGACGATGTCCGCGTCGCAACCCGTGCTCGATTTTGCCCTTAGACTGTTGCCAAGAATCATCGATCCCGTAGTCCCTGGTTGTGAGGTGGAGTAAGCAATGTGGCGAGTCCGTTCAGTGGCCCGTCCGCGTCGACGTGCATGGTTGGTGACCGTTGCACTGATCCCCGCCATGGCGCTCGCATTGTCGGCATGCGGCGGTAACTCGGCGCCGCAGCAGCCCCAGGTGATCGACGACAAGGGAACTCCGTTCGGAGACCTGCTCGTCCCGAAGCTGATCGCATCGGTGACCGACGGTGCCGTGGGCGTCAGTGTGGACTCGCCGGTGACCATCAGCGCGGAGGACGGCGTGCTCGAATCGGTCACCATGGTGAACGAGTCCGGCAAGTCGGTCGCGGGGGTCTTGAGCCCGGACGGGCTGACCTGGTCGACCACCGAACCACTGGGCTACAACAAGCGCTACACGCTCACGGCCGAATCGCTAGGGCTCGGCGGCGCCACCACCCGGCGGATGGCCTTCGAGACCCATTCGCCCGAGAACCTGACCATGCCGTATGTGCTGCCCAACAACGGTGAGGTGGTCGGAGTCGGACAACCGGTCGCCGTTCGGTTCGACGAGAGCATCACCAACCGGGTGGCCGCGCAGAAGGCCATCAAGATCAAGACCGATCCTCCGGTCGAAGGCGCGTTCTACTGGCTGAGCAACCAAGAGGTGCGGTGGCGGCCCGCGAACTACTGGAAGCCCGGCACGAAGGTCGACGTCGCGGTGAACACCTACGGCGTCGACCTCGGAGACGGCCTCTTCGGTCAGGAGAACGTCAGCACGAGCTTCACGATCGGCGATGAGGTCATCACCAGCATCGACGACAGCACGAAGACGCTGACGGTCAAGCGCAACGGCGAGGTGATCAAGACCATGCCGGTGTCGATGGGCAAGAACAGCACGCCCACCAACAACGGCGTCTACATCGTCGGGGACCGGCGCTCACACATGGTGATGGACTCTTCGACTTACGGAGTTCCGGTCAACTCCGCCAACGGGTATCGCACAGAGGTGGATTGGGCCACCCAGATCTCCTACAGCGGCATCTACGTCCACGCCGCGCCGTGGTCGGTGGGCAGTCAGGGCTACAGCAACGTCAGCCATGGGTGCATCAACGTCAGCACGAGCAATGGGCGGTGGTTCCACGACAACTCCAAGCGCGGAGACGTCGTTGAGATCGTCAACACCGTCGGGTCGACGCTGCCGGGCACCGACGGTCTCGGGGACTGGAACATCCCGTGGGATCAGTGGAAGGCCGGCAACGCCAACCTCTGACGTGAGCAGCTGACAGGGCGCAGCGCGTCAGCGCCGAAAGCCCCTCAGCGCCGCCCCGTAAGTGACACCTGAGCCGAAATGCGCCCGGAATTTCGCCATCGGCTCACGGATCGGCGCCATACCCCCTGCCGACGGTCGAAAAAAGAGTCAGGGAGCGAAGATTCGCTCCCTGACTCATTGGGGTGGCTGACGGGACTCGAACCCGCGACATCCAGGATCACAACCTGGTGCTCTACCAACTGAACTACAGCCACCATCGCCGCGAACCCTGGTGGGCACGGCGGCGACGTCGATACTAACCGCTCGAACGCTCGGCGGCCGAATCGATGTCGTCGGCGCTCTCGTTCGGCGGCCCCAATTCTTGGGCCACGGCCGCGATATCGCTGGTCGACGGCCCGGGTGGGGCCACGAACGCGGTGCGGCGGTAGTACTGCAGCTCACGGATCGACTCGTGGATGTCGGCCAGCGCACGGTGCGCGAGGCCCTTCTCGGGCTGCCCGAAGTAGATGCGGGGATACCAGCGCCTGCACAACTCCTTGATCGAGCTCACGTCGATCATCCGGTAGTGCAGGTAGTCGTCGAGCTTGGGCATGTCGCGGGCGATGAAGCCGCGGTCGGTGGCGATCGAGTTGCCCGCCAGCGGCGCCGTCTTGGCCTGTTTGACGTGGGTGCGGATGTAGTCGAGGACCAGCTCCTCGGCTTCGGGCACCGTGACGGTCGACGCCTTGACCTCGTCGATCAACCCCGAGCGGGTGTGCATCTCGGTGACCACCGGGATCATCGACGCCAACGCTTCGTCGTCGGTGTGGATGACGACGTCGATGCCGTCGCCGAGAATGTTGAGGTCAGCGTCTGTCACCAGCACCGCGATTTCGATGAGCCGGTCGGTCTTGAGATCCAGGCCCGTCATCTCGCAGTCGATCCACACCAGTTCGTCACGCACGACGCTCACATTAAGCCTTGCCGCTGCATGCGGCCCGTTGCACCCCGTCCGTCGGGTGCGTCGCGGGCGTTAGGGTGCCAGCCATGGCCAGTGAGTCCACGCCCACCCCCGCACAGAAGATCGCCGCAGGTTACGCCGCCGAAGGGGCCGCGCTGGAGCTTGGCTCCGTCGTCATCGACGGCGCCTGTGATCCGACCGCGCAGGTTCGCATCCCGCTGGCCACCGTCAACCGCCACGGCCTGATCGCCGGCGCCACCGGTACCGGCAAGACGAAATCGCTGCAGGTGCTCGCCGAACAGCTTTCGGCGGCGGGGGTGCCGTGTGTGATGGCCGACGTCAAGGGTGACCTCTCCGGGCTGTCGCGACCCGGCGAGGCCAACGAGAACGTCACCGCGCGGGCCGCCGACACCGGTGACGACTGGGCGCCGACGGCGTATCCCATCGAGTTCCTGTCGCTGGGCACCACCGGTATCGGGGTACCGGTGCGCGCGACGATTTCCAGTTTCGGCCCGATCCTGCTGTCGAAGGTGCTCGGGCTGAACGCGACGCAGGAGTCGACCTTGGGCCTGATCTTTCACTGGGCCGACCAGCAGGGCCTTTCGCTGCTGGACCTCAAGGACCTGCGCGCGGTGATCCAGTACCTCACCAGCGACGAGGGCAAGCCCGAGCTCAAGGCGCTCGGCGCGGTGTCCACCACGACCGCGGGGGTGATCCTGCGGGCGCTGATCAATCTCGAGGCCGACGGCGGTGACACGTTCTTCGGAGAGCCCGAACTCGAGCCCGAGGACCTGCTGCGGGTCGACGAGCAGGGCCGCGGCATCATCACGCTGCTCGAGCTCGGCAGCCAGGCCGCCCGTCCGGTGATGTTCTCCACCTTCCTAATGTGGGTGCTTGCCGACCTGTTCGCGACGCTTCCGGAGGTCGGCGACCTCGACAAGCCGAAACTTGTCTTCTTCTTTGACGAGGCGCACCTGCTGTTCTCCGACGCATCCAAGGCGTTCCTCGAACAGGTCGAGCAGACGGTCAAGCTGATCCGGTCCAAGGGGGTCGGGGTGTTCTTCTGCACGCAGTTGCCCACCGACGTGCCCAACGACGTCCTGTCCCAGTTGGGTGCGCGTATTCAGCACGCGCTGCGCGCATTCACACCCGACGACGAGAAGGCTCTGTCGAAGACCGTGCGCACATATCCCAAAACCGATGTCTACGACCTGAAGTCGGCCTTGACGTCGCTGGGTATCGGCGAGGCGATCGTCACCGTGTTGTCGGAGAAGGGCGCGCCGACACCAGTGGCATGGACCCGGATGCGAGCCCCGCGATCGCTGATGGACACCATCGGTCCAGATGCGATCACCGCCGCCGCGAAAGCCAGTGCGCTGCAGGCTGAATACGGCCAGACCATCGACCGGGAGTCCGCCTACGAGCGGCTCAACGCGCGGTTGGCCCCGCCGGAGGAGCCCCTCGCCGCGCCTGACGCCTTACCGCCGCCGCTGCCTCCGGTGCCGCAGGGCGGTGGGGCCAGCGCCTCGGGTCAGGTCAAGTCTCGCGACACCGCAGAGCCGTCGATGGTGGAGAAGGTCGTCAGCAGTCCGGCTTTCAAGAGCGCGATGCGCTCGGCGGGCACGGTGATCGGCCGCGAGATCACCCGCAGCATCTTCGGCACCGGGCGCAGGCGCAGCCGTCGTCGTCGCTAGTGGCGCCGAAACTGCATTCCCGCAGCGAAAGTGCGAGAAGGGCCCTGCCGGAATGCAGGTTCGCGGCGGCAGGAGAACGCTCAGCTGCCGCCGAGCTTCTTGTAGACGGCGCCGACGATCGGCGTCACGATCGCGCGCGGCGTGTACCCCGCCGCAACCGACATCGCCTTCGACGTCACGCCGGGGACGACGCGCATCTTGTTGCGCTCCAACGCATCCAACGACTGCTTGGCGGTGTACTGCGTGGAGATCCACAGAAAGTCCGGAATCACCTTCTCCACCAGCGACTGCTCGTCGGGGTCCGGCAGCGCCTCGCGCACGGGCCCCGGCGCCAACAACGTCACGTGCACCCCGTCCTTCTTGAGCTCGCCGCGCAGCGACTCGCTGAACGTGTTGACGAACGCCTTGCTCGCGGCATAGGTCGCGTTGTTGGGAATCGGTGAATTGCCCGCCGCGGAGCCGGAGATGAGGATCCCGCCGGCCTTGCGCTGCACCATTCCCGGCAGGACGGCGAGCACGAGGTCGTGCACGCCCAACACGTTGAGTTGGACTTGCGCCTTCTCGTCCGCCGGATCCAGCGACGACACCGGGCCGAACGTCGCGGTGCCCGCGTTTGCGCACAGAATCGAGATGTTGCGAGTCGCCAACTCGTCGCACAGCTTCGTGCGCTCCGTGGGGTCGGCCAGATCGACGGGTCGCACCTCCACCGTCACGCCGTACTGCTGCACCAGGCGGCCGGCAAGCGCCCGCAGCACCTCCTCGCGGCGCGCAGTGATGATCAGGTGATGTCCGCGGGCCGCGAGTTCGGTGGCCAGCGATTCGCCGATGTTCTGGGACGCGCCGGTGACCACGGCGCGGGCGTCGGCGCTGGGTGCGGGTACTGGCATGCGCCGGACTATATCGTGGGCGGACCATGAGCCACCCACCCGATTCCGGCGCCCCTCGGGCGGCTCGCCGCCAGATCATCTCCTGGGCGCTGTGGGATTTCGGCGCGACCGGATTGAACGCGGTGGTCGTGACCTTCGTGTTCTCGATCTACCTGACCAATGCCGTCGGTGACGACCTGCCCGGCGGCACCAGCGCCACCAGCTGGCTGGGCTGGTCGCTGGGCGCGGCCGGCGTGGTCGTCGCGCTGCTGGCTCCGGTGACGGGAGTGTGGGTCGACGCCCCGTGGCGACGGCGCCGCGTGCTAGCCGTGCTCAGCGCGCTGGCGGTCGTCCTGATCGCCTCGATGAGCTCAGTTCGCGACGACTACCGCTACCTGGCGCTGGGTCTGGTGCTCCTGGGTTGCGCGTCGGCGTGCAACGAGCTCGCCACTGTGCCCTACAACGCGATGCTGCGCCAACTGTCGACTCCGCAGACCTCCGGCCAGATCTCCGGATTCGGGCTCGGCCTGGGCTATTTCGGCAGTGTCACCCTGCTGTTGGTCGTGTACTTCGGGTTCATCACCGGCGACGGCGGTTTGTTCGGTCTGCCAGTCGAGGACGGCGGAAACGTCAGGGCCGCCATGGTTTTCACGGCCGTCTGGTTCGGGCTGTTCGCTCTGCCGGTGCTGATCGCCGGACCCAGCGCCGAACCCGACCCGCTGGATCAACGGCAGGCCGTCGGGTTCATCGGCGGGTACCGCAAGTTGTGGGCCGACATCCGCAGCGAATGGCGGCGTGACCACAACGTGGTGTACTACCTGCTGGCCAGCGCGGTGTTCCGCGATGGGCTGACCGGGATATTCGCGTTCGGGGCGGTACTGGGCGTGCGGGTCTACGGCGTGTCCGAGGCCGATGTGCTGCTGTTCGGGGTGTGCGCCAGCACCGTCGCCGCCCTCGGCGCGGTCGGCGGCGGATTTCTCGACGACCGGTTCGGGGCCAAACCCGTCATCGTCGTCGCGCTGAGCGGGATGATCGCGGTCGGCCTCATCTTGATGTCGCTCAACGGGGTCCTGGCGTTCTGGATCTGCGGACTGCTGCTCTGCTTGTTCATCGGGCCGACGCTGTCCGCGGCGCGGACGCTGATGCTGCGCATGTCCGCCGAGGGTAAGGAGGGCGTCGCGTTCGGGCTCTACACCACCACCGGCCGCGCTGTTTCCTACCTTGCGCCCATGCTGTTCTCGGTCTTCATCGCCGTCTTCGGCACCGACCGAGCGGGGATGGGTGGGCTGGTCGTGGTCCTCGCCGCCGGCCTGATCGCGATGCTCGCCGTGCGGGTTCCGCGGCGTGCGCCCGCCTAACCGCTGGCCGTGCAGATGGTCAGGCCGGCCCCCGTGCGCTTCTGCACCACCGAACCGTCGACGGAGATCGAACAGTTCACCTCGCGGCCGACGTTGATGATGCTGATGCTCGCCGTCGCCGCCGCCGACTCGGACAACTCCACTTCCTTGCTCCAGGGCAGCATCACGTTGAACTCGGTCTGCAGCAGACCGCCGGTGTCGACGTAGGTGATGTTGATCGCGCGCCCGGAACCGCTGACGACGTAAACGACGGTCTGGGTGACGCCAGGAGTCGTCGTACCAGGGGCACCGGGTGCGCCGGGCGTGCTGGGCACCGTGGGGACCGTGGGCACCGTGGGCCGCGTCGTGCGCGGAACGGTCGGGCGCGGCGCCGGTGTCGGATTCGGCGTGTTGAAGTCGGGCTCTTGCATCGGGGGCGGCGCGACGACCGTCTGCTGTTGCGAACTGTTGACGACGACCAACGCGATCACCAGGCCGAGCACGGTCAGCACCGCGATACCCGCGGCGACCCACAACCAGCGGGGTGACTTCGGGTCCTCGGGCGGCGGGGGCGGATCGCCCGACGGGTAGGGCGCCCCGTACTGGTTCGAACCGTAGGTCTCGTACCCATACGCGCCGTACGTCGGCAGATGCTGAGTCGGAGCGGGATCGGGCGGTGCCTGATAGGTGGGGCCGTACGCCTGGCTGGCGTATGCCGGATCGCTGTATCCGGAATAGCCGTAGCCCTGCGGTTGCTCCCCGCGGCCGTAACCCGACTGCTCGTCGCGGCCGGGCTGTGGTGTACCGGTCATACCCACCTCATGCGTGCGAGGGTACCTGTGCGACCGCCCAACAGGCGCAGGTCGTCACTGGACTTGCCTGGGTAGGCACAATTGGTCCGGTGGGAGAGCAGGTTCGCAGAGTCTATGGCGCATCCATGTCGCCGGACGCCACCGCGTTCGCACATCTGGTCGATGACGGTGGCTTTCCGCGCGCAGTGCAGCGTTTCCTGCGCGGCTGGCGGGCGAGCTCGTCGCGAGACGTCGAGCTGCCGGTCGAAGGTCCGGTGACGCGCGTACTGCATTCGGCCGACGGCCACTGGCTCGCATGTGAGGTCGCACCCGAGGGCAGCACCCGCACCCAGATCTGGGTCGTGACAACCGATCCCGACGACCGCGACGCCCGCCGCATCGACTCGTGGACGCCAGGAGCGCCCGAGGGCACCGCCGAACTGATCGCCTGGGACGGCACCCTGGTGGCGGCGATCCTCACCGGCGAGGACGGCGTCGGTAGCTCCTGCCTGATCGACCCGGCCACCGGCCGCACCACCGTGCTGGACCGCCGCTCGAGCGGCCGTCTGGTCGACGCCTGGGCGGGCGCCGCACTCGTGCGCGTCGGACCGCGCGGTTACCGGGATCTGATCATGCTGCGCGGACGCACCGAAACCGCGCTGCTGCCATACGATCCAGGGTCGACCACCGACACCGGCATCATCCTCGACGACCACTACGCACGCCGATTGCGCGCCGGCCTGGAGGGCGAGCTCACCAAGCTCTACCAGCCGGCGAGTACCTACGACGCCGACAGCACCGAAGGCTATGTGCGGGCCCTGATCCGCAGCGAGAACGGCACCGAACATGCGCGACTTCTCGAGGTGACGGTCACCGCCGACGGCGTGGCCTACCAGGTCATCGCCGAACGTCCCGGCTATGAACTCGACGAGTTCACCGTGAGTGACGATCTGTCGACCGTGGCCGTTCTCTGGAACATCCACGGTGCCAGCGAGTTACAGATCATGGAACGTACCGACCACACACTGCAGCCGCCGATCCCGTTGCCGGGGATGGTGGCCACCCAGTTGAGCATCAGTGCCGGTGGCTCGATGCTGGCCATGACCGTCGAAGGCCCGTCCACCCCGCCGACCGTCGAACTGGTCGACCCGCGTACGCGGGAGTGGGAGATCGTCGACCGCGAGCCCAGCTCCGGACCGGTGTCACCGGACCCGACCCTGGAACGGGTCACCGCACGCGACGGCATGGAATTCACCGGGTGGCTCTTTCGGCCGCGCGACGGAGTCCCGGTGATCGGCGCGATGCTGTTTCTGCATGGCGGGCCGGAGGGGCAGGGGAGGCCCGGCTACAACGAGTTCTTCCCCGCGTTGCTCGAAGAGGGCATCAGTGTGTTCCTGCCCAACGTCCGTGGCTCGGGCGGGTTCGGCAGAACCTTTATGCACGCCGACGACAAGGAGCGACGGTTCGCCGCGATCGACGACGTCGCCGACGCGGTCGACTACCTGGTCGAGCGTGAGGTCGCTCCGGCCGACCGGATCGCATGTTGCGGATGGTCCTACGGTGGCTACCTGACCCAGGCGGCGCTCACCTTCCACCCCGACCGGTTCGCCGCCGGAATCAGCATCTGCGGAATGAGCGATCTCAACACCTGGTACCGCAACACCGAACCATGGATCGCCGCCGCGGCATATTCGAAGTACGGCCACCCGATCGGCGACCGCGAACTGCTCGATCAGCTATCGCCGTTACAACGTGTCGATGCCATGACCGCGCCGTTGCTGTTGGTGCACGGCGCCAACGACACCAATGTGCCCCCCACCGAATCTCAGCAAATGTTCGAAGCGCTGCAGGCACTTAACCGAAAAGTGGAACTGCTGATGTTCGACGACGACGGACACGAGATCGACCGGCGTGAGAATCGCGCCGTACTGGTCAAAGCCATGCGCGAGTGGCTGATTGCCGCATTCAGCCCGAATCCGAATCCGTAACCGAATCGTTCTCCGTAGCCACGTTTACCGAAATTGTCTGCCGGGTAAACGCTTCGCACGCGTCGATCCGGCGCGACAAAGGAGGCGCAGCATGCGAGGTGGCGGAATTCTCGGCGTTTTGGTGCTCGTCTGGTTGCTGATCGGTGCCTTCGCCGCCTACCAGCGCGGCTATTTCGAAACCAGTGAAACCAATTGCGCGACAGCGGGAAGCATCGCTTTGACAGTGGTGGCCGGTCCGCTGAACTACGCGGGCGTCAACCCCACGGTTGAAGCCTGCAACCTGCCAGAACCCAGCCAGTGACAACTGGCACTTGCCAATTCGAAAGGAATGCTAATGATCATCCTCGGAGCGATTCTCCTCATCCTCGGACTGATCTTCGGAATCAACATCCTCTGGACCATCGGCATCATCCTCATGGTCATCGGAGCGGTGTTCTGGATTCTGGGGTCCATGGGCCGTCCCGTCGGAGGCAGACGCGCCTGGTACTAACGGGCCCGGCACTAACGGGCTAGGCGCTTAAGCGTCCCGCGCGGCCGAGGTCAGCGCCGCGACCGTCATCGCTTTCAAGACGGATCGCGGTCTGGCCTCGGCCGTTTTTGTGGCGCTCGGCTTGAGGGCGTGCGGCGTGGAGTTCAACAGCCCGAACGTCGCGTGGGCCATCAACCGGGCATCGGCCTCCGCCAGCGACTCGTCCAACCGCCGAAGCACATCGACCCAGATCTCAACGTACTGCCGTTGCGCGCGACGCACCTGACGTTTGGCTGTGGGGGGCAGATTCGCGAGATCGCGATCCTGGATGCGGATCAGGTCGGACTCCCCGAGGGCGAAGTCCAGATGGAAGTCGATCAGGCCCTCCAGCGCCGACGCGGGATCGTCGGCGCGCGCGACGACCTCGGTGGCGCCGGCCAGCAGGCGGGTGCTGATCCCGACCAGCAACTCGACCAGCAACGCTTCCTTATTCGGGAAGTGCCGATAGATCGCTGGACCGCTGACACCGGCCGCGGCGCCGATATCCTCCAGTCGCACCGCCAGGTAGCCGCGTTCCGCAACTAGGCGTTCGGCGGCGGCGATCAACTGGGATCGCCGATCCGACTTCGCCTTGCTGCGTCTGGTGGCCGCGGGCACCTCGGGGATCGGAGTTGAAGACACCGCGCCTCCCGCCCGCCTGTAGACATCTGGAGTTAATCGTGACTAACATACCACCAGTTATTCGTCATTAACTCAACGAACGGGTTTTCCGATGGCATCGCGGCCTTCACATCGCGAGGAGCACCTCGCGCTGGTCGACGAATTGCGTTCCAAGCTCGCCGCGGCGGCCCTCGGGGGTTCAGAGCGCGCCCGCGAGCGTCACGTCAGCCGCGGCAAGCTGTTGCCGCGCGACCGCGTCGACGGCCTGCTGGACCCGGGCAGCCCGTTCCTCGAACTGTCGCCGCTTGCCGCCGACGGCATGTACGACGACGAGTGTCCCGGTGCGGGCATGATCACCGGGATCGGTCGCGTGTCGGGGCGCGAATGTGTGATCGTCGCCAACGACGCGACCGTCAAGGGCGGCACCTACTATCCGATCACGGTCAAGAAGCACCTGCGGGCCCAGGAAGTCGCGGGCCAGAACCGGCTGCCGTGCATCTATCTCGTCGACTCCGGCGGCGCGTTCCTGCCGCGACAGGACGAGGTGTTCCCCGATCGCGATCATTTCGGCCGCATCTTCTACAACCAAGCCAACCTGAGCGCCCAGGGGATTGCACAGATCGCCGCGGTGCTCGGATCCTGCACCGCCGGTGGCGCATACGTGCCCGCGATGAGCGACGAAGCCGTGATCGTGCGCAACCAGGGCACGATCTTCCTCGGCGGCCCACCGTTGGTGAAGGCGGCGACGGGCGAGGTGGTCACCGCCGAGGAACTGGGCGGGGGCGACCTGCATTCGAAAACCTCCGGCGTGACAGACCATTTGGCGCACGACGACCGCGACGCCCTGCGCATCGTGCGGCGCATCGTCGCCACGCTCGGCCCCCGTGAGCCGCTGCCCTGGGATGTTCGGCCGACCGTGGACCCGGTGGCCGATCAACACGAACTCTACGACGTGGTGCCGGTGGACTCGCGCGTTCCCTACGACGTACACGAGGTCGTCACCCGCATCGTCGACGGTGGTGAATTCGCCGAGTTCAAGGCCGAATACGGCAGCACCCTGGTCACCGGATTCGCCCGAATCCACGGACATCCGGTCGGCATCATCGCCAACAACGGCGTGCTGTTCGGCGAATCAGCGCTCAAGGGAGCCCATTTCATCGAGCTGTGCGATAAGCGCAACACCCCTCTGGTGTTCCTGCAGAACATCTCCGGGTTCATGGTCGGCCGCGACTACGAGGCAGGCGGTATCGCCAAACACGGCGCGAAGATGGTCACCGCGGTGGCCTGCGCGCGGGTGCCGAAGCTGACCGTGGTCATCGGCGGCTCGTACGGGGCGGGCAACTACTCGATGTGCGGGCGCGCGTATTCGCCGCGGTTCCTGTGGATGTGGCCCAACGCCCGCATCTCGGTGATGGGCGGCGAGCAGGCCGCATCGGTGCTGGCGACCGTGCGCGGCGAGATGACCGCCGAGGAGGAGGAGAACTTCAAGGCGCCGATACGCGCGCAGTACGAGCACCAGGGCAATCCGTACTATTCGACGGCCCGGCTGTGGGATGACGGGGTGATCGACCCCGCCGACACCAGAACGGTTCTCGGACTGGCACTCTCGGCGGTCGGTCAGGCACCGCTCGAGTCCATCTCCTACGGCGTGTTCCGGATGTGAGGACATGAACTTCGATACCGTCCTTGTCGCCAACCGAGGCGAGATCGCCGTCCGGGTCATCCGCACCCTGCGCGCCATGGGCATCCGATCGGTCGCGGTGTTCAGCGACGCCGATGCGGGTGCCCGCCATGTCGCGGAAGCCGACGTCGCAGTCCGCATCGGACCGCCGCCGGCCAGACAGAGCTACCTCGACATCGACGCCGTGGTCTCGGCGGCGCAGCGCACCGGCGCCCAGGCCGTGCATCCGGGTTACGGATTCCTCTCGGAGAACGCGCAATTCGCCGCTGCACTCCAGGACGCGGGAATAGTGTTCATCGGCCCGCCGGTCGGCGCCATCCAGACCATGGGCGACAAGATCGCGGCCAAGGCGGCGGTGTCGGCGTTCGGGGTTCCGGTGGTACCCGGAGTTTCGCGTCCCGGCCTGTCCGACGATGACCTCGTCGCCGGCGCCGCCGAGGTCGGTTTCCCCGTGCTGGTGAAACCCTCGGCCGGGGGTGGCGGCAAGGGTATGCGCGTCGTGCACGAGCCGGCCGAGTTGGCGGGCGCCCTGGCCAGCGCGCGCCGGGAGGCGGCCGCCGCGTTCGGCGACGACACACTGTTTCTCGAGCGGTTCGTGCTGAACCCGCGCCACATCGAGGTGCAGGTCCTCGCCGACGGCTACGGCAACGTCGTCCATCTCGGTGAACGCGAATGCTCCCTGCAGCGCCGGCATCAGAAGGTCATCGAGGAGGCGCCGTCGCCACTGCTGGACGCGGCGACGCGGGCGCGAATCGGTGCGGCGGCGTGCGACACCGCGCGCAGCGTCGACTACACCGGTGCGGGCACCGTCGAGTTCATCGTGTCCGCCGACCGGCCCGACGAGTTCTTCTTCATGGAGATGAACACCCGACTGCAGGTCGAGCATCCGGTCACCGAGATGGTCACCGGGATCGACCTCGTCGAGCAACAGGTGCGGATCGCCGCAGGGGAGAAGCTGGCGATCGCGCAGGACGACATCTCGATGACCGGCCACGCGATCGAGGCGCGGGTTTACGCCGAAGATCCCGGACACGGGTTCCTGCCCACCGGCGGCACCGTGCTGGGCCTCGCCGAGCCAGAAGGCCCCGGCATCCGGGTCGACTCGGGGCTGGCCCCGGGTTCGGTGATCGGCAGCGACTACGACCCGATGCTGTCGAAGGTCATCGCGCATGCCGACGACCGGCCGGCGGCCCTGCGGGCCCTGGACCGGGCGCTGGCGCACACCGCGGTTCTAGGGGTCACCACCAACGTCGAGTTCCTGCGGTTTCTGCTCGCCGATCCCGACGTCGCGGCGGGCCGCCTCGACACCGGCCTGCTGGATCGTCGCAGCCCGGACTTTCACCCGGCGAGTGCCGAGGACGCCGACCTGGTCGCCGCCGCGGCGTATCGGTGGCTGCGCTCGTGGCCGCAACCCGCCGGTGACCTGTGGGCGGTCCCCTCGGGCTGGCGGATGGGCCGCCATGCGCCGACGACGTATCGGCTGCAGTCCGGTGAGCGTGTCGACCACGTCCACCTCACCGGCACACCGTCGGCGGGTGGTGCGGCGATCGAGGATGGCCCATCGCGGTCGCTGGCGGTGTCACTGGCAGGCGACCGGCTGGCGGTCACCTTCGACGGGATCGTCACGGACTACGTAGTGGTCGCCGACGACCACCGGATCTGGCTGGCGGGTGGGGGCCGCACGCTTGCTGTCGACGAGGTGCGCGAAGCGCCGGTGCGACCCGACGACGCGCACAGCGGCGACGCCGAGCTGACCAGCCCGATGCCGGGTTCCGTAGTGGCCGTGGGGGTGGCCGACGGCGATCGGGTGACGACGGGCACCGTGGTGGTGACGGTCGAGGCCATGAAGATGGAACACGCGCTGAGCGCGCCCGTCGACGGTGTGGTGGAACTCCTTGTCGCCGAAGGCGATCAGGTCAAGGTGGGGCAACCGCTGGCGAAGGTCATCGCGGACCCCATCGTCGAGAAGGAAGAAGCATGACTGATTTTCTAGCCACCGGGACACTTCCCGATCATTACGAACAGCTGGCCAAGACGGTCCGCGACTTTGCCCAGAGCGTGGTGGCGCCCGTCTCCGCCAAACACGACGAGGAACATTCGTTCCCGTACGAGGTCGTCGCGGGCATGGCCGACATGGGACTGTTCGGCCTGCCGTTCCCCGAGGAGTACGGCGGCATGGGCGGCGACTACTTCGCGCTGTGCCTGGCGCTGGAGGAACTCGGCAAGGTCGACCAGAGTGTGGCGATCACGCTCGAGGCGGGGGTATCGCTGGGCGCGATGCCGGTGTACCGGTTCGGCAGCGAGAAGCAGAGGCAGGAGTGGCTGCCGCTGTTGGCGAGCGGTAAGGCGCTCGGTGCGTTCGGCCTCACCGAGGCCGGCGGCGGCAGCGATGCCGGCGCCACCAAGACCACCGCCCGTCTCGACGACGGCCACTGGGTCATCAACGGTTCCAAGCAGTTCATCACCAACTCGGGCACCGACATCACGAAGCTGGTCACCGTCACCGCCGTCACGGGCGAGAAACCCGATGGCAGGAAGGAGATCTCGTCGATTCTGGTTCCGGTGCCCATCGACGGGTTCACCGCCGAACCGGCGTACAGCAAGGTGGGTTGGAACGCCAGCGACACCCACCCGTTGAGCTTCGACGACGTGCGCGTGCCGGAGGAGAACCTTCTCGGTGAGCGCGGCCGGGGCTATGCCAACTTCCTTCGCATCCTCGACGAGGGCCGCATCGCGATCGCCGCGCTGTCGGTCGGTGCCGCCCAGGGGTGTGTCGACGAATCGGTCAAGTACGCCAAGGAACGCGAGGCCTTCGGCGCCGCGATCGGCAGCTATCAGGCGATCGCCTTCAAGATCGCGCGCATGGAGGCGCGGGCACACGTCGCCCGCACGGCCTACTACGACGCCGCCGCGCTGATGCTGGCCGGCAAGCCGTTCAAGAAGGCGGCGTCCATCGCCAAGATGGTGGCCAGTGAGGCCGCGATGGACAACGCCCGCGACGCCACCCAGATCTTCGGCGGTTACGGCTTCATGAACGAATACTCCGTCGCCCGGCACTACCGCGACAGCAAAATTCTCGAAATCGGTGAAGGCACAACGGAAGTGCAGTTGATGCTGATCGGGCGGGAGCTGGGCCTGTGAGCGGAGAACAGGGTGAGAAGAGGATCAGCGGGCGGGGCGGCGGGAAAATTATCGTCCAGCGCGGGCTGTGGTACGAGGAGTTCGAGACCGGCGTGCTGTACCAGCACCGGCCGGGACGCACCATCACCGAGGCCGACAACGTCTTGTTCACCACGTTGACGATGAACACTCAGGCACTGCACCTGGACGCCGCGTTCTCGGATGCCCTGCCGCCGTTCAACCAGCGGCTCGTCAACTCGATGTTCACGCTGTCCACGCTGGTGGGTCTGTCGGTCACCCAGCTGACGCAGGGCACCATCGTCGGAAACTTGGGCTTCGGCGAAATCGCCTTCCCGAAGCCGCTTTTCCACGGCGACACGCTGTACGCGGAGTCCGAGGTGCTCGAGAAGCGCGAGTCCAAGAGCCGCCCCGGTGAAGGCATCGTGACGTTCTCGCACGTCGGCCGCAACCAGCACGGCGACATCGTGGCCACCGCGTCGCGAAAGACCATGGTGCGCAAGCGACCGGAGGGTGACGCGTAGTGGCGCTCGCGACGGGACCCGCCTGGCTGTTCTGTCCGGCCGACCGCCCGGAGCGGTTCGAGAAGGCCGCAGCTGCAGCCGATGTCGTGATCCTCGACCTCGAGGACGGCGTCGCCGCCAAGGATCGCGAAGCCGCGCGCGCGGCACTGATCGAGACGCGCCTGGACCCGGACCGGACCGTGGTGCGTGTCAACCCCGCCGGCACGGCCGACCATCCGCTCGACCTCGAGGCGCTCGCGAAGACCGAGTACACCACCGTCATGCTCGCCAAGACCGAGGACCCGCAGCAGGTGCGCGATCTGGCACCGCGCAACGTCGTGGTGCTGATCGAGACACCGCTCGGAGCGCTGGCCGTCACGGAGCTGGCGCGCATAGACAACACGGTCGCGCTGATGTGGGGGGCCGAGGACCTGTTCGCGGTCACCGGCGGCACCGCGAACCGGTATCCCGACGGCAGCTACCGCGAGGTGGCGCGCCACGTGCGATCGCAGACGCTGCTGTCGGCCAAGGCCTACGGTCGGCTCGCGCTGGATTCGGTGTACCTCGATATCCGAGACCTCGACGGTCTGCGCGGTGAGGTCGACGATGCGGTCGCGGTGGGCTTCGACGTGAAGGTCGCGATCCATCCGTCCCAGGTCGCGGTGATCCGCGAGGGCTACACACCGACGGCCGAGCGGGTGCAGTGGGCGCGACACGTGCTGGCGGCTGCCCGTGATGCCCGGGGCGTTTTCCAGTTCGAGGGCATAATGGTGGATGCCCCAGTACTGCGGCGAGCAGAGCGCATCGTCGCGCTAGCGCCCCACCCCGGCGACTAGCCGACAGCCTCCCACCGGAGGACCTGTTCTCCCCGCCTCTGTGCTGAGCACCTCAGTCGCCTGACGGCGCGATCCGCCGCCAGTGACCCTAGGAGGCGGTATGGCAGGGTTGGCTTCGGCACACCTCGAGTCGCTCGACGTCGAGATGGAGCCCATACAACTGGTCGCCCCGGACGGGACGTCGACCACCTCGGACAGGGCCACCCGATACCGCAGAGACCTTCCGCCCGAGACCCTCGCCTGGCTCTACGAGTCGATGGTCGTCACGCGCGACCTCGACGTCGAATTCGTCAACCTGCAGCGTCAAGGTGAGCTGGCGCTGTTCGCGTCCTGTCGCGGCCAGGAGGCCGCGCAGATCGGCGCCGCGGCGTGTCTGCGCAAGACCGACTGGCTGTTCCCGCAGTACCGCGAGATCGGTGCGTTTCTGGTGCGCGGCATCGCCCCGGCGCAGATCGCCGCCGTGTGGCGAGGCAAATGGCACGGCGGACTGGGCTTCACCGACAAGTGCGTCGCCCCGATCGCGATCCCGATCGGCACCCACGGTCTGCACGCGGTCGGCGCGGCGATGGCGGCCGAACGCTTGGGCGAGGACTCGGTGACGCTGGCGTTCGTCGGCGACGGGGCCACCAGCACGGGTGACGTCCACGAGGCGCTGAACTTCGCCGCGGTGTACCGGGCGCCGTGCGTGTTCTTCGTCCAGAACAACCAGTGGGCGATCTCGGTGCCGGTTCACCAGCAGATGGCGGGGCCGTCCATTGCCCATCGCGCAATCGGCTACGGAATGTCGGGGGTCCGCGTCGACGGCAACGACGTGCTCGCGTGCTACGCCGTCACCGCCGAGGCCGCGCAGCGGGCCCGCGAAGGTGGCGGTCCGACGCTCATCGAGGCCGTCACCTATCGGATGGGCCCGCACACGACCTCCGACGACCCGAACCGGTACCGCAGCCCCGAAGAGGTGCAGCAGTGGGCGGCCCGCGACCCGATCGCGCGCTTCCGAACGTATCTGCAGTCGACCGGGGTGTGGACCGAACGGCTCGAGGAGCGGGTCAGGGCCAGATCGAAACGACTGCGCGCCGAACTCCGCGACGCGGTCGTCGGGGCCGAGGACTTCGACGTCACCGCGGTGTTCGACGCGGTGTACCACGACATCACGCCGGACCTCGCCGCCCAACGCGAGCAACTCGCCGCCGAACTCGCGAAGGAGGCGTGACATGACGCAGATCATCGAGCGTCCGTCGATGTTCGGCGAGGACGAACCTCCCGAGCCGCTGATGACCGCGATGCCGGCCGTACCGACGCTGACCATGGCGCAGGCCATCAACCGCGCACTGCACGACGAGATGGCCTCCGACGACCGGGTGCTGGTTTTCGGCGAGGACGTCGCGACCCTCGGCGGTGTCTTCCGGGTCACCGAGGGCCTGGCCGAAACCTTCGGCGCCCAGCGGTGTTTCGACACGCCGCTGGCCGAATCGGCGATCGTCGGGATCGCGATCGGCATGGCCCTTCGCGGCCTGATCCCCGTGCCCGAGATCCAGTTCGACGGGTTCGCCGCCCCGGCCTTCGACCAGATCGTCAGCCACTTGGCGAAATACCGGACGCGCACACGCGGCGACATCGACATGCCGGTCACGATCCGCATCCCCTCGTTCGGTGGAATCGGCGCGGTCGAACACCATTCCGAGTCGACCGAGACCCACTGGCTACACACCGCGGGCCTGAAGGTCGTCGTGCCCTCGACACCATCGGATGCGTATTGGCTGCTGCGGCAGTCGATCACCAGCCGCGACCCGGTCATCTACCTCGAGCCCAAACGCCGGTACTGGGCACGCGAACCCGTCGATACCTCGACCCCCGGTCTTCCTCTGGGTCGGGCGGCGATTCGACGCCCCGGCGCCGACGTCACCGTGCTCACCTACGGTCCGCTGGTAGCCACGGCGCTGAGCGCGGCGGACATCGCCGCCGAGCACCACGGCTGGAGCCTCGAGGTGATCGACCTGCGTACGCTCAATCCACTGGACTTCGAGGCGGTTTCGGAGTCGGTGCGGCGCACCGGCCGGGTCGTCGTGATGCACGAGGGACCCCGCACGCTGGGCTTCGGCGCCGAACTGGCGGCACGCATCGCAGAGGAGCTGTTCTACGACCTGGAGGCCCCGGTGCTGCGGGCGACCGGGTTCGACACCCCCTATCCGCCTGCGCGTCTCGAGAAGTTGTGGCTGCCAGGGGTGGACCGTCTGCTCGACTGCGTCGAACGAACGTTGGAGCAGCCATGACCGTGATGGACTTCTTGGTGCCCGACCTCGGCGAGGGACTCGAGGACGCGACGATCACCGCGTGGAGCGTCGCGGTCGGCGACGAGGTCGAACTCAACCAGACGCTGTGCACCGTCGAGACCAACAAGGCCGAGGTCGAGATCCCCAGCCCGTACGCGGGCCGCGTGGTCGAACTCGGCGGCGGCGAAGGCGAGACGCTGGCGGTCGGCGCGATGCTGGTGCGCATCGCGACCGAGGCCGAACCGCCCGCAGAGAAGCGCAAACCCGTACTCGTCGGCTACGGCGCCGACGCGGCGATGGACCACAGCAGGCGAGCGACGGCGCCGCCGCACCGCGTCCGCGCCAAGCCGCCGGTGCGCAAGCTGGCCGCGGAGCTGAACGTGGATCTGGCCGCGCTGACGGGCTCCGGCCCCGACGGTGTCATCACCCGCGAAGACGTGCTCGCCGCGGCGGGCCGGTCCGCGCCCAGCCCCGACATGGTGACGGTGAGCGGTGTGCAGGCCGAGATGGCTCGGCGGATGACCATGTCGCGCAGGCAGATTCCCGATGCGCACACCGCGGTGCAGGTGGACGGGACCAACCTGCTGCGGCTGCGCGATGGGCTGCGCGACCGTGCCGACGAGGACGCGCCGATCACGCCGTTTGTGCTCACGCTGCGACTGCTGACCATCGCACTGCGACACCACCCCAACCTGAACGCCACGTGGGTCGACACCACCGACGGTGCTCAGATCCACCTGCATTCGGCCGTACACCTCGGGTTCGGTATCGCCGCGCCGCGCGGCCTGTTGGTGCCCGTCGTCAGCGATGCGCACCTCAAGACCACCCGCCAACTCGCGGCCGAGGTGGCCCGGCTCATCCGCAACGCACGCGCGGGCACGCTGAAACCGACCGAGCTGCAGGGCTCGACGTTCACGGTGTCGAACTTCGGCGCGCTCGGCCTCGACGACGGAGTGCCCGTCATCAACTACCCCGAAGCCGCCATCCTCGGCGTCGGCTCGCTCAAACCGCGTGCCGTCGTGGTCGACGACGCCGTCGTCGCGCGCCCGACGATGAACCTCACCTGCGCGTTCGACCATCGCATCGCCGACGGTGCGCAGGTGGCGGCGTTCCTGTGCGAACTGCGCGATCTGATCGAAGCACCGGAGACAGCGCTACTCGATCTGTAGCGGGCATGATCTCTGCCATGGCGCAAGACGATGAGTGTCCGTGCGGCAGCGGGAACGCGTATTCCGCATGCTGCGAAGCGCTGCACGACGGTGCGCGCGTCGCGGCGACGGCCGAGGAGCTGATGCGTTCGCGCTACAGCGCGTTCGCCAAAGGTGTTGCGGACTACCTCTTTACGACGTGGCACCCGCGGACGCGGCCACCCGACGTCACGCTCGACCGCGAGATGGCGTGGACCGGGCTCGAAATCAGCGATGTGGTCGCGGGCAGCGAAGCCGACCAGCACGGCCAGGTCGAGTTCACGGCCCGCTACATCCACTCGGGCCGGCCAGGGTCGATGCGTGAACGCAGCCGGTTCGAGCGCCGCGCGGGCCGCTGGTTCTACGTCGACCGCGTGTGACTCACTTGCGTTGTGCGGCCGCCAGCCGCTGCTGGAACTCGGGGGACAGGATCGAGGTGGCCTGCGGGCCGAGTTCGGTGTCGACCGCGATGCGGTGCTGCTCGACGTCGACGACGCCGGGGTTGGCCGTCGCCCGCATCGACGCCTTGGTCGCGAGCACCACCTCCCGCGGCGCCCCGGCCGGTCCGTTGGCCAGCTCCTTCGCGGCGGTCACGGCGTCGTCGGCGACCTCGAGCGCCAGGCCGTAGCGGACCGCGGCTTCGGCGTCGAACCGCATGCCGAACAGCAGCGACGCGCGGGCGGCCTGCGGACCGACCGCTCGCTGCAGCATCCAGGTCGCGCCGCCGCCGGGATGGATTCCCAACTTCTGAAAGCGCGGGTCGAACAGGGCGGCCGGCCCGGCGATCCGCACGTCGGCCGCAAGGGCCAGGTTCAGCCCGGCGCCGACGGCGGCGCCGTTCACCGCTGCGATGGTGGGCAGCGCGCAGTTGGCGACGGCGAGGAAGCCGTCGTAGATCTTGCGCAGCCCGTCCTCGGTCGCCGAACCGAGCGCGCTGAGGTCCGCGCCCGCGCAGAACGCCTTGCCCGCGCCGGTGACGATGACCGCGTGCACATCCGAGTTGGCCTCGGCCGCGTCCACGGCTTCGCGCAGCGCAGCGGACATCTCGAACGTGACCGCGTTGCGGCGCTCCGGGTCGTTGACGGTGAGGACGGCGACGCGGTCCTCGATGTGGATCAGTACCGGATCAGTCACCGGCTCAGCCTAGTGACCCGCGTGCGCCGTCAGTTGGCGACGGTGAGCGTGACGTTGTGCAGCGCCACCGCGACATCGCTGGGCAGGATGTCGACGAACGTCGGTACGTCGCGGATCGCGCCGCCCGAGGCGATCAGGTTTCCGGGGTAGCTGGGGCTGCAGGGGAAGTTGTGGCACCGATACCAAGAGCCGGGTGCGCTCTGGTAGGGAAACATACTGGGCGCCTGGTCGACCCGGTAGCGGCCGGGTTCGATGGAGGCCGTGGTCCAGCCCGGTCTCGGGTTCGTGGTGACGTTGAAGACGCCGTTGCTGCCGTAACTGGGCGGCGGCGCGGCATGCACGGGCAGGGCGAGCGCAATGGGCATTACGCCGGCCATCGCGCCTGCCGACACGGCGGCGGCGATCCCGCGCCTCGAGTTCACGTCGCCGAGTCTATCGATCCGTTGCGTCGGCGAAGGAGGTATCGGTGCAGGCTGCGATCCGGAAAACTCGTCAGGCCGCTGCGTCTGCCCCCGGGTCCGCGGACTCGGCCGCGTCGTCGGTGTCGGCCCCCACGGGATCCGCCTTGGTCGGCGTCTGCGTCTCGAGCTGTGGACCGTTCACCGTCACGACGGAATCAACTTGCCGCTGATCGTCTTTCGGGTCGGTGTCGCCGTCCTCGCCGACCTTGCCCGGTTCGGCCTTCACGCTGTCGCGCACGATGTTGCGCAGCGGCCCACGCTTGAGTACGGGGTCCGGAGCCGTCTGCTGTGTCTTCACGGGCTCGGTCCGTTGTTCGGTGACGGTCGGCTCGGACTGGACCGACGTCTCCTGCTGCACCGGGGGCCGCGGTGACGTCACCGCCGACAGGCCCTGCACGATCGCGCCGGGGACCTTGGCCGCCGTGGCCAACAACTCGTCAGGCGGAGGAGCCAGCCGGGCCGGGCGGTAGGCGCTGGGGTCCCTGGGGATCGGGTTGCCGTCGTAATACGCCGAGTCGACGGCCAGCTTCAGGAGCGGTCCGGTGAGGTCGGCGATCTGGTCTCCGAAGACGTCACGGGTCAGCCGGGTCAGGGGCAGTTCGTCGGCCGTGTACGTGACGTAGGTGGTGTTGTCCCTGGTGGTGACGTAAGCCGTGACGCGGTCTCCAGGGAAACTGCACCGGGCGTCGGGACAGTCCTTCACCGCGCCGCTCGCCATGATCGCGCAGGTGTTGGCAGTGCAGGCGACGGTCGGTTTGCCCGCCTCGTTGACCGGCAGCACGCGTTCGGACTGGTTCAGCCGGGTGTAGAGGTAGGCGACCAGGGAGTTGACCGCGGCCACCGGGTTCAGCACGTCGGCGGGGGCGTTGGAGTTGTAGTCGTACTCGTAGCCGGTGTTGACGACCTGGGCGGCGGGGACGTCGCTCGGGGTGGGGATCGGGTTGACCCCGATCAGCGCGAACCACGGGTACCTGGTGCCAAAGCCGCCATCGGGGCGCGCGACGTCGTTGTCCAGGATGAAGACGGTGTCGCCGAGATCCGACCGCTTTCGCAGAAGCAGCAAACTGGCATTCGCCGCGCCCCAGCCGGACGCGAGCACCGCGTTCTGTTCGCCACGGTGGTCGTACAGGGCCTGTTCGATGCCGGCGGGACCGGTGCGGAAGTCGACGTAAACGATGTCGTCGCCGCCGTGGTAGTTCGTGTAGGTCGGGGTGTTGAACTTCCCGTGGAAGAAGTCCGCCACACCCGCACCCGTCGGATTCGTCGAGCTGCCGACGACGATGAGCGCGGTCAGATCCACGAGGGAGGCCGATATCGACGCCGGTTGGGTGGCGGCGAGGCCGACGACGCTGGTCGCGACGCCGACGGCCGCCGCGCCTGTCGCGAGCCGCGTCCATCTTTTGCTTGAGCCGACCATCCTGCGCCCTCCCGCCCCGTGCGCAGCAAACACTTGCGCCCTGGGGGCAGATAGTACGCGAAGGGTTACAGCTTGGCGATCAGAGCGGCGGCGCGGACGTCGTCGTCGACGGTCAACGCGATCTGCACGCTGTCGCCGCGCCGCGCCCAGCGAATGGTGACGTCCTCGCCGTAGCGAATCGGCCTGCGGTATTCGACCACCGCTCGGTACGGGGCGCGGCAGACGTCGGGGACGTGCGCCATCACCTCGTGGATGGCATGCCAGTAAGCGGTGTTGGTGACGTGCTCGAAGATGTCGATGTCGGTGCGACGCAGCGGGAACGGCACCACCTCGTCGGCGTCGTCAAGGTTGGTCAGCCAGGGCCGCCACTTCAGCCGGAGCTCGTCGGTGGTGGTGGCGAACCGGGCGATCAGGGTGTCCGAGGCGCGCTGGGGCGTAAGGGTCTTGCTGTTGATGGCGATCCAGAAGCCCTCGGTCTCGATGCGGCCGCCGTCGCTGCCGACCAGGTCGACGCGCATCGTGCACCACCGGGTGGACAGCGCAGAGCACCAGCGGCTGAACGAGATCTCGTTGGGGAACTCGATCGGCTCGATCACATCGATGACCGTGCGTTGGACGAGCCAATGGGGGTGGTCGTCGGCCTCGCCTGCGTCGACGAGGTTCTCCGCCCCGACCTCCTGGATGTAGCGCGCAACGCCGTCGAGGCGCAGGTGCAGGTCGCCGTCGATGTCGCCCGTGGCCACCCGCCACGCTGTGCGATAGACGTATCCCGTATCCGGCAGCGGGCTCAGCCGGTGCTCGAGGTCGTTGGTCGGCATCGGGTCAAGTATGTCCGGACCGAAATCCGGCGATGAGCGCCCCCGGCAGGGATCGAACCTGCGACCAGCCGCTTAGAAGGCGGCTGCTCTATCCGCTGAGCTACGGGGGCAACGCCACGAGAGTCTATCGCCAGGGCCTGCAGGCTCACGGATTAAAGCCGCCTCGCCGCCTCGCACCGCCGACTAGCGTGGTGGCCACACGATCACGAGCAGGAGGACGCGACGGCCCATGAGCGACGTGCCGGAACTCGATGCGGCGGGACTTCCTGAGGAGCTCAGCCCGCTCGACCAGATCCTGCACCGCGGCGAGGCCAATCCGCGTACCCGTTCGGGGATCATGACCATCGAGCTCCTGGACTGCGCGCCGGACTGGGAGGCGTTCCGCGCCAAGTTCGACGCCGCCTCGCGCAAGGTCCTGCGGCTGCGGCAGAAGGTCGTGATGCCGACGCTGCCGACCGTGGCGCCGAGGTGGGTGGTGGACCCCGACTTCAACCTCGACTTCCACCTCCGTCGGGTGCGCGCCCCGCACCCCGGCACGTTCCGTCAGGTGCTCGACCTCGCCGAGGTGGCCGCGCAGTCGCCGCTCGACATCTCCCGGCCGCTGTGGACGGCAACGCTGGTCGAGGGGCTCGCCGACGACCGCGCCGCGATGGTCGTTCACCTCAGCCATGCGGTCACCGACGGGGTCGGCGGAGTCGAGATGTTCGCCAATCTCTATGACCTCGAGCGCGACCCGTCGCCGCAGCCGCTGCCGCCCCTTCCCATCCCGCAGGATTTGTCGCCCAACGACCTGATGCGCCAAGGGCTCGTCCGGCTGCCCGGCACCATCGCGGGTCGCGTGCGCGGAGCGTTGTTCGGCGCCGCGCACGTCGCAGGGGAGGTGATCCGCGACCCGATCTCCCGGCTCGGCGGCGCTGTCGGATACGCCATGTCGGGTGCGCGCGTGATCGGTCCGGTCGCCGATCCGTCGCCGGTGCTGCGGCGACGCAGCCTGTCGTCGCGCAGCGAAGCCATCGACATCGAGTTCGGCATCCTGCACCGGGCCGCCAAGGCGGCCGGCGGTTCGATCAACGACGCGTATTTGGCGGGCTTGTGTGGCGCGCTGCGGCTCTACCACGAAGCCAAGGGCGTACCGCTCGACACGCTGCCGATGGCGGTTCCGGTCAATCTCCGCTCGGATGCGGACCCGGCGGGCGGAAACCGGTTCGCGGGTCTCAACCTCGCCGCGCCGATCGGCCTGACAGACCCCGAGATCCGCATCCGCAACATCCGCTCGCAGATGACCACCAAGCGCGAGGAACGCGCGATCGACATGGTCAGCGCCATCGCTCCGTTGGTCGGCCTGCTACCTGACACCGCCCTCGAGACGATGGCCGGCTCGATCGTGAACTCCGACGTGCAGGCCAGCAATGTCCCGGTGTACGCGGGGGACACCTACATCGCGGGCGCAAAAGTCCTGCGCCAGTACGGACTTGGTCCGCTGCCGGGCGTGGCGATGATGGTGGTGTTGATCTCGCGCTCGGGGTACTGCACGATCACCACCCGCTATGACCGCGCGGCGATCACCGACCAGGAGTTGTGGGCGCGCTGCCTGCTGTCGGGTTTCGACGAGGTCCTCGCCCTGGGCGGCGACGGTCGAGCCGAACCCGCCTCGTTCACCGTCGACCCGGCCCCTTCCACTGTCTCGTCGTCGAATGGGAGTGCAGCGCAATGACTTCGCCAAATGGTCAGACCTCGCGGCGCACCATGCGTCTGCCGGGTTCGGTCGCCGAGATTCAGGCCAGCCCGCAGGGACCCGAAGTCGGTGCGTTCTTCGATCTCGACGGCACCCTGGTCGCCGGCTTCACGGGCGTCGTGATGACGCAGGACCGGTTTCGTCGTCGCCAGATGTCGATGGGCGAGTTCATCGGCATGGTTCAGGCCGGCCTCAACCACCAACTGGGGCGGTCGGAGTTCGAGGACCTGATCGGCAAGGGTGCGCGCATGCTGCGCGGCAATTCGCTCGAGGACGTCGACGAACTCGCCGAGCGGTTGTTCGTCCAGAAGATCGTCGGCCGGATCTATCCCGAGATGCGCGAGTTGGTGCGCGCGCACATGGCCCGCGGCCACACCGTCGTCCTCAGCTCCTCGGCGCTGACGGTGCAGGTCGAGCCCGTCGCCCGCTTCCTCGGCATCTCGAATGTGTTGAGCAACAAGTTCGAGATCGACGAACACGGATTGCTCACCGGCGAGGTGACGCGCCCGATCATCTGGGGGCCGGGCAAGGCCAGGGCGGTGCAGAAGTTCGCCGCCGAGCACGGCGTCGACCTGTCGATGAGCTACTTCTACGCCGACGGCGACGAGGACGTCGCGCTGATGTATCTGGTGGGCAACCCCCGCCCGACGAATCCGGGAGGCAAACTCGCCGCGGTCGCCGCGAAGCGGGGCTGGCCGGTGCTGCGCTTCAGCAGTCGCAGTGGCGCGAGCCCGGTCTCGCAACTGCGCACGGCCGCGGGTATCGCCACCATGGGACCCATCGCGGCCGGAGCGCTCGGCCTGGGGCTGTTGACGCGGAGCAAGCGCAACGGGGTCAACTTCTTCACCGCGGCCTTCGGCCGGGCGCTGATGAGCACCCTTGGCATCAACATCAACGTTTTGGGCAAGGAGAACCTGACCAAGAAGCGTCCCGCGGTGTTCCTGTTCAATCACCGCAACCAGGCCGACCCGTTGATCGCAGGCCACTTGGTGGACACCAACTTCACGTCGGTGGGCAAGAAGGAATTGGAGAAGGATCCGATCGTCGGCACCCTCGGCAAGATCATGGACGCCGCGTTCATCGACCGCGAGGACCCGCAGAAGGCGGTCGAGGGGCTCAAGAAGGTCGAGGAACTCGCGCGCAAGGGGCTGTCGATCCTGATCGCGCCGGAGGGCACCCGGCTGGACACAACCGAGGTGGGGCCATTCAAGAAGGGGCCGTTCCGGATCGCGATGTCGGCCGGTATTCCGGTGGTGCCCATCGTCATTCGCAACGCCGAAGTGATCGCGGCGCGTGATTCGAGCACCTTCAACCCGGGCACGGTCGACGTCGTGGTCTATCCGCCGATCCCGGTCGACGACTGGACGCACGACAATCTCGGGGAGCGCATCGCCGAGGTGCGCCAGCTCTACCTCGACACGTTGGCGAACTGGCCGCACGACGAGTCGTCTCTTCCCGAGCTCTACGACCGCAACGTGCGGCCGAAGAGCACCCCCGCCAAGAAGTCGGCGGCGAAGAAGGCGGCCAAGAAGGCGACCAAGTCCGAGGCCAAGTCCGCGACGAAGTCGGTGCGTAATGCGCCGGCCGCCAAGAAGTCGGCACCGAAATCCGCGGGAAGGGGGCGTCCGTGAAGCCGTCCGCCGACCAGTACACGCCCTTCACGCCCACCGGTGACGCGCTGGTGCTGGCGTCGGCTTCCTCTGCGGCCGAACGTGATCTGCTCGACGACTGGCTCGAGCGGCAACGGCGCGAGAACCCCGAGGCCAAGATCGACGTCCTGCTGTTGCCGTACGAGGACCCGCCTGCCGGTGTGCTGGCTTCGCTCGTGTCCGAACTCGAAGCGGGAGAAGACCGCTCCGTGGTGCCTGTGCGCGTGTTCTGGGTGCCCGGCGGCCTGCCCACCCGATCCAAGGTGGTGGCGCTGCTCTCGGGCCGCGACACCTACCGTCCGCCCGAGATTCTGCAGCGCCGCATCCTGCGCCGCGACCGGACGCGAGCCCGCGTCGTCGCCGGTGAACCGGCGAAGGTCTCCGAACTGCGTCAGCAATGGGCCGACACCACCGTCGCCGAAAACCCCCGGGAATTCGCGCGTTTCGTGATCCGCCGCGCGATCCTGGCGATCGAGCGGGTCGAACTGCGGCTGCTGGGGCCGGAATACAAATCACCACGGCTCATCAAGCCGGAGTTGTTGGCGTCGGCGCGTTTCCGCGAGGGCCTGTCCAAGATTCCGGGTGCGGACCTGGAGACCGCGGGGGAGATGCTCGACGAGCTCTCCACAGGGTGGAGCCGGTTCTCCGTCGATCTGATTCCGTCGTTGGGGCGCGCGATCTTCAGCCGCGGCTTCGATCCCAACATCGACTACGACCGCGACGAAGTCGAGTTGATGCGGCGCAACCTGGAGAACCATCCGGCCGTGCTGTTGTTCTCGCACCGGTCCTACCTCGACGGCGTGATCGTTCCGGTGGCGATGCAGGAGAACCGGTTACCGCCGGTGCACACCTTCGCGGGCATCAACCTCTCGTTCGGCTTCATGGGGCCGTTGATGCGCCATTCGGGTGTCATCTTCCTGCGTCGCAAGCTCGACGACCCGCTCTACAAGTACGTGCTGCGGCAGTTCGTCGGCTACATCGTCGAGAAGCGATTCAACCTCAGCTGGTCGATCGAGGGCACCCGGTCGCGCACCGGAAAGATGTTGCCGCCCAAGCTGGGCCTGCTCGCCTACGTGGCCGACGCCTATCTCGACGGCCGCAGCGAGGACATCCTGCTGCAGCCCGTGTCGATCAGTTTCGACCAGCTGCACGAGACGTCCGAATACGCCGCCTACGCCCGCGGCGGCGAGAAGACGCCCGAAAGCCTGTCGTGGATGTACAACTTCATCAAGGCCCAGGGCGAGCGCAACTACGGCAAGATCTACGTCCGCTTTCCCGAGGCCGTCTCCATGCGCGAGTACCTCGATGCGCCGCACGGGCCGATGACCACCGATGAGAGCGCCAAACGCCTTGCCCTGCAGAAGATGGCGTTCGAAGTGTCGTGGCGGATCCTGCGGGCCACACCGGTCAACGCCTCGGCACTGGTGTCGGCGCTGTTGCTTACCACGCGCGGAATCGCGTTGACGCTGAACCAGATTCATCACACTCTGCAGCCGTCGCTGGACTACCTCGAGCGCAAGCAGACCCCCATGACCAACAGCGCGTTGCGGTTGCGCACCCCAGAAGGGGTGCGGGCCGCGCTCGACGCGCTGTCCAACCGGCACCCCGTCACCTGCGTCGAGGGCGGCCGCGAGCCCGTCTGGCGGATCGCTCCCGAGGACGAACACGAAGCGGCGTTCTACCGCAACACCCTCATCGACGCGTTCCTCGAGACCTCGCTGGTCGAGTTGGCGCTGGTGCACGCCGGCCGCGCGGGCTCCGACCGGCTGGAGGCGTTCTGGTCGCAGGTGATGCGGCTGCGCGATCTGCTCAAGTTCGACTTCTACTTCGCCGATTCGGCGGCGTTCCGTGAGCACGTCGCCGAGGAGCTGTCCTGGCAGAGCGGCTGGGAGGAGCAGGTGACCGGCGGCAGACAGCGGGTCGAGGAATTACTGCGGACCAAGTCGCCGCTGTTGGCGGGCGCGATGCTGCGACCCTTCTTCGAGGCGTACCAGATCGTCGCCGATGCGCTGCTCGACGCCCCTGCCGAGATCGGCGAGAAGGACCTGACGAAGAAGGCGCTCGGACTGGGCAACCAGTACGTCGCGCAGAGCCGGGTGCGCAGCAACGAAGCGGTGTCGGCGTTGCTATTCGCGACCGCCCGCCAGGTCGCCGCCGACCAGGACCTGCTCGAACCCGCCGCCGACCTGCACGAGCGCCGCACCGCGTTCCGGGACGAACTGCGGGCCATCCTGCGCGATATGGACAAGGTCGAGCAGATCGCCCGCGAGCAGTTCATCGCGCGTGAAATCGCGCGCCGTGAGGCGCGCCAAGCCTCCTGAGTCCGCCGAGCGCACGATTGTGTACGTGTTTCGCGAGCAGCGGCGTGGGCAACCGTACGCTCGGCGATTCCCCTAGAGGCTGAGCCGCGCCATACGCTGGTGGGATGACGACGACGGCATCGGGCGTGCGCACCAGCGCGGTATGGCCGGTGCTGGTCGGGGTCGCTGTCCTGGCGGGGACGATCGCCGCGGGCATCGGCGCTCTGTCGCTGGCCGACGCGCTGAGTGCGACCGGACTGCCGGATCCCGGGCCGATCACGACCTACGGCCTGCCGTTCGTTCGGGCCGCAGGTGAGATCGCGGCGGTCATCGCCGTCGGGTCCTTCCTGTTCGCCGCGTTCCTGACGCCGCCTCAAACCAACGGCGTGCTCGACGCCGGCGGGTACCGCGCGCTGCGCCTGGGCACCGGCGCGTCCGCGGCGTGGACGGTGTGCGCGGCGCTGATGGTTCCGTTGACGGTCTCCGACGTCTCCGGTCAGCCACTGAGCCAGACCCTCGACCCGGTGGCCGTCTGGTCGGCGGCCGACCTCGTCGACATGGCCAGCGCGTGGCGGTGGACGGCGTTCCTGGCCGCCGCCGTCACGGTCGCCAGCCTGCCGGTGCTGCGCTGGTCCTGGACGCCGGTCCTGCTGGGCGGGGCGTTGACGACGCTGATCCCGCTCGGGTTGGCCGGGCATTCGTCCACCGGCGGCGCCCACGACATGGCCACCAACAGCCTGTTGCTTCACCTGGGTGCCGCTGCGCTGTGGGCGGGCGGGCTACTCGCCCTGCTGGTACATGCGATGCGGCGCGGTAAGCACGCCGACCTCGCCGCCCGCCGGTTCTCGGCGCTCGCGTTCTGGTGCTTCGTCGTCATGGCCGTCAGCGGCGTGATCAACGCGCTCGTGCGCGTCGAACCGGCCGACCTGGTGCGCACCGAGTACGGCTGGTTGATCGTCGCGAAGATCTGCGCACTGTCCCTGCTCGCGGTGATCGGCTGGTGGCAACGCCGCTCCGCGGTGGCCGCGTTGCAGGACGACCCGGACGCGCGCGGTCCGCTGGTGCGTCTGGCGCTGCTCGAGGCGCTGCTGTTCGGGGCGACGTTCGGCATCGCGGTGGGACTCGGTCGCACTCCTCCACCGCCGCTGGTCGAACAGCCCAGCCCGGTCGAGGTGGCGATCGGATACGACCTCGCAGGCCCGCCCACTTTCGAGCGGATCCTGCTCGACTGGCGTTTCGACCTGATCTTCGGCACCGCCGCGATCGTCTTCGCGGTGGTCTACCTGCTCGGTGTGCGTCGGCTTCGCCGTCGGGGTGACGCGTGGCCGGTCGGACGGACGCTGGGTTGGCTGTGCGGCTGCGCGTCGCTGCTGATCGCGACGTCGTCGGGGCTGGGCCGCTACATACCCGCCATGTTCTCGATGCACATGATCGCCCACATGACGCTGTCGATGCTGGTGCCGATTCTGCTGGTGCTCGGCGCGCCGATGACGCTGGCCCTGCGGGCGCTGCCGACGGCGGGACGCGGTGAGCCGCCGGGTCCGCGGGAGTGGCTGCTGGCCGCGTTGCACTCGCGGGTGTCGCGGTTTTTGACACAGCCGATCATCGCGACGGTCATCTTCGTCGCCGGTTTCTATGGGCTCTACTTCGGCGGGCTGTTCGACGCGGCGGTCGACAAGCACGGCGCACATGTGCTGATGAATCTGCACTTCCTGCTCAGCGGATACCTCTTCTATTGGGTCACGATCGGCATCGATCCGGCGCCGCGCCAGATTCCTCACCTGGGCAAGGTCGCGATGGTGTTCGCCTCGCTGCCGTTGCACGCGTTCTTCGGTGTGGTGCTGATGGGCACCAAGACCGTGCTGGGCGAGCCGTTCTACCGGTCACTGCAGTTGAGCTGGCACACCGACTTGCTCGCCGATCAGCGCACCGGCGGTGGAATCGCCTGGGCCGCTGGTGAGGTCCCGCTCGTGGTGGTGATGCTCGCGCTGCTGATCCAGTGGACGCGCAGCGACCAGCGCACGGCCAAGCGGATCGACCGGGCCGCCGACCGCGACGACGACGCGGAGCTCGCCGCCTACAACGCGATGCTCGCCGAGCTCGCCCGCCGCGACGCCTCGTCGCGCTGAGATCCGGCGAGCTAGGCGCCCAGACCGACGCTTTGGCTGGTTTCCGGCCCGCGAATCGACCATTGCGTCGGTTTCGGGAACGGTGGGAGCCAGACCGACGGCCGTCTGCGTCCCACCAGTGTGGAGATTCCGTTCGTCGGCCGTGACGCCGTGGCCGCCGGCCACCTCACCAGAGCCCGCCTGCGCAGTCACTATCGGCCGCTGTACCGCGGCGTCTACATCCCGCGAGGCCACGAGGTGTCGCTGCGCGAGCGGATCGCCGGCGCATCCCTCGCCTCGCCTTCGGCGGTGATTGCCGGGGTGGCCGCTTCCGCGATGCACGGGGCGAAATGGGTCGTGGACGACGTTCCCATCGAATTGGTCGCGGCGGTCCGGCGGCAGCGCGGGCTGATCGTGCGCGACGAGACCCTCGACGAGGACGAGGTTACCTCGGTCGCGGGCATCCGGGTGACCACGCCGGCCCGGACCGCGTTCGACCTGGGCCGCCATCAGCCTCGTGACCGGGCTGTCGCACGCCTGGACGCGTTGCTGAATGCGTGCCCGTTCGCCACCGAGGACGTCGCGCTACTGGCGAAACGTCATCGCGGTGTGCGTGGTCTGCGCCGGCTACGGGCGGCGCTGCCGCTCGTCGACGGTGGCGCCGAGTCGCCGAGGGAAACATGGCTGCGGCTGCTGTTCATCGATGCCGGCCTACCTCGCCCCGCCACACAATTCGTCGTCCGTGACGAGTGGGACCGCTACGTCCGGCGCATCGACATGTGTTGGGAGGACTTCAAAGTCGGCGCGGAGTACGACGGAGAACAACACCTCACCAGCCGACGACAGTACGTGCTCGATGTTCAGGTCAGTCGCGTACTGCAGCGGCTCGGCTGGCACGTCATCCACGTCATCAAAGAGGACCGAGGGGTCGACATCGTCGAGCAGGCGCGAAACGCCCTGCTGTCGAGGGGCTGGCGCCCGTAGGTTCCGGGGACGCCCGCTCGAAACCGACGCAATGGTCGATCGCGGGTGGGTAAACCAGCCAAAACGTCGGTCTGGCGACAACGAACGCGCCATCCACAACGACGAATTCATCCACAGGGCCGCCCAGGCGGCGGAGCGTGCCGAGTCTCGGTGTCGGCGCCGCGGCGCTCAATAGCGGTGTCACCGAGACGCCACAAGGCGATCGGCAAGCAAACGCAACGAAAGAGGAGATCGTCATGTTCGAGACACCATTCACCATCGTCGGCAACATCGTCACCGACCCGATCCATCGGCGGGTGGGGGATCAGGAGATGGTCCGGTTCCGGGTCGCGAGCAACTCGCGCCGCCGCACGGCCGAGGGAACATGGGAGCCCGGAAACTCGTTGTTCGTGACGGTGAACTGCTGGGGGAGGGTGGTTGCCGGGCCCAGCGCGGCGCTGGTCAAGGGCGACCCCGTCATCGTCGTCGGACACGTTTACACAAGCGAATACGACGACCGGGACGGCAACCGACGCTCGTCAGTCGAAGTGCGCGCCACATCGGTCGGGCCGGATCTGGCCCGGTGCACGGCACGCATCGACCGAGGGCGGCAGCAGTCCGAACAGCGGTTCACCGACCCGGAAAACCACTCCGAAGACACCGGTGATGACGACGACACGGAGCAGCCCGACACGGCGCTGCCCCTGACCGCGTAGCGCGGGGACGCCGCCGGCGCAGGACCTCGAGTAGCTCACTCGGCTGCGCCGGCGGGGCCACGCCTACGATGGTCCGCGAGCATCACCCGAGAGACTCGCAACTTTTGAAAGGCATCCCACGGCATGGCCGAATTCATCTATTCGATGCGGAAGGTCCGCAAGGCGCACGGCGACAAGGTCATCCTCGACGACGTCAGCCTGAACTTCCTTCCGGGCGCGAAGATCGGCGTCGTCGGTCCCAACGGGGCCGGCAAGTCGAGCGTCTTGCGGATCATGGCCGGGCTGGACCAGCCCAACAACGGCGACGCGTTCCTGCAGCCCGGAGCGACTGTGGGCATCCTGCAGCAGGAACCGCCGCTCAACGAGGACAAGACCGTCCGCGAGAACGTCGAAGAAGGCGTGGCGATCAAGGAGAAGCTGAACCGCTACAACGAGGTCGCCGAGCTGATGGCCACCGACTACTCCGATGAGCTGATGGAGGAGATGGGCCGGCTGCAGGAGGAGCTCGACGCCGCCGACGCCTGGGACATCGACTCGCAGCTCGAGCAGGCGATGGACGCGTTGCGCTGCCCGCCGCCCGACGAGCCGGTCACCCATCTGTCCGGAGGCGAGCGCCGCCGGGTCGCGTTGTGCAAGCTTCTGCTGTCCAAGCCCGACCTGCTGCTTCTCGATGAGCCCACCAACCACCTGGACGCCGAGAGCGTGCAGTGGCTCGAACAGCACCTCGCCGAGTACAAGGGCGCGATCCTCGCCGTCACGCACGACCGGTACTTCCTGGACAACGTGGCCGAGTGGATCCTCGAACTCGACCGCGGACGGGCTTATCCGTACGAGGGCAACTACTCGACGTATCTGGAGAAGAAGGCCGAGCGCGTCGCCGTGCAGGGACGCAAGGACGCCAAACTGCAGAAGCGTCTCCAAGACGAGCTCGCCTGGGTTCGGTCGGGCGCCAAGGCGCGGCAGGCCAAGAGCAAGGCCCGCCTGCAGCGCTACGAGGAGATGGCCGCCGAGGCGGAGAAGACTCGCAAGCTCGACTTCGAGGAGATCCAGATTCCGACGCCGCCACGGCTGGGCAACGTCGTCGTCGAGGTCGAGCACCTCGACAAGGGCTTCAACGGCCGCACCCTGATCAAGGACCTGTCGTTCACGCTGCCGCGTAACGGCATCGTCGGGGTCATCGGTCCCAACGGTGTCGGTAAGACGACGCTGTTCAAGACCATCGTGGGCCTCGAGCAGCCCGACAGCGGCACGGTCAAGGTCGGCGAGACGGTCAAGTTGAGCTACGTCGACCAGAGCCGTGCGGGCATCGACCCGAAGAAGACGGTGTGGGAGGTCGTCTCCGACGGGCTGGACTACATCGAGGTCGGCCAGAACGAAATCCCGTCGCGGGCCTACGTCTCCGCGTTCGGCTTCAAGGGCCCGGACCAGCAGAAGCCGGCCGGTGTGCTGTCCGGCGGTGAACGCAACCGGCTCAACCTCGCGTTGACCCTCAAGGAGGGCGGCAACCTGATCCTGCTCGACGAGCCGACCAACGACCTGGACGTCGAAACGCTGTCGTCGCTGGAGAACGCGCTCGAGAGCTTCCCCGGCTGCGCGGTCGTGATCTCCCACGACCGGTGGTTCCTGGACCGCACGTGTACCCACATCCTGGCGTGGGAGGGCGACGAGGACAACGAGGCCAAGTGGTTCTGGTTCGAGGGCAACTTCGGTGCCTACGAGGAGAACAAGGTCGAACGGCTCGGGGCAGAGGCCGCCCGCCCGCACCGCGTGACGCACCGAAAGCTCACCCGCGACTGATCCGGCGGGGTATCCGCAAAGCCCGCGCGCGGGCTACTAGGGTCGACTTCTGCGGACCGCGGAGCCGCTTCGCTCATCGGGGCTGGTGGTGACATCCAACGGCGGAGGTCCGCGCCTACAGTTCAGGAGCGTCGCATGTCGGTGAATCCGGGAGACGTCGGGAGATCAGCGGGCGCCGGGGTCGGCGTCACCGGGGCCAACCACTCTCCTGGACTCGACGACCAGACCATGGGGCGGCTCGCGCGGGCCTATCTGGAGACCTATCGGGGTCCGCACGCCGACGCTCCCGCCGCCGATTCCACGGTCACCATGCCGGTGACGGCGACGGCGCATCAGATCGTCACGCCGAGCCTCATCGCCGCGCATCACCGGCTCGGTCGCTTCCGCCCCTACGGCGATACCCGCGTCGAGGTGTACCGCGCCGACGACCCGGCCGGGTTCGGCCCCGCGCTGCAGATCGTCACCGACAACTCCGCGATGGTGATGGACTCGGTCACGGTGCTGCTGCACCGCTTCGGCGTCGCCTACACCGCGATCATGAACCCGGTGCTGCGGGTACACCGTGCGCGCGCAGGCGAACTGCTCGACATCGCGCCGGCCGCTGAAGCCGGCGGGTCCCGCGACGGGGTGTTCGAGGCCTGGATCCACGTCCAGCTCGCGGCGACCGTCGACCCCAAGGCACTGGCTCAGGTCGCGCAGATGCTGCCGAGCGTGCTCGCCGATGCACGTCACGTCGCGCTCGATTCCGACGAGTTGTCCTCGACGCTGCGCCGGTTGGCGCACGACGTGGCCACCGACACCGGCGGCAGGTTCCGCGGACCCGACCGCGAGGACGTCGCCGCGCTGTTGCGATGGCTGGCCGACGGACATTTCGTGCTGCTGGGCTACCAGCGGTGTTCGATACAGGACGGCCGGTCGTCCGTCGATCCGTCCAGCCGGCTGGGGGCGCTTCGGCTGCGCCACGACGTGCTGCCGCCGCTGACCGACGACGACGACCTTCTCGTGTTGGCGCAGGCCACCATTCCGAGCTATCTGCGTTACGGCGCCTACCCTCACATCGCGGTCGTGCGCGAACAACACGGACCGACCGTCATCGAACACCGCTTCGTCGGCTTGTTCACGGTGGCGGCCATGAACGCCAACGTGCTTGAGATCCCGTTGATCTCGCGCAGGGTGAACGAAGCGCTGTCGCTGTCCCGCAACGACCCCAGCCACCCCGGACAACTGCTGCTCGACATCATCCAGACCATCCCTCGCGCGGAATTATTCGCCCTGTCGGCGCAGGACGTGCTGGACATGGTGAAGGCCGTCGTCGACCTCGGGTCCCGCCGGCGCACGTTGCTGTTCATGCGTGCCGATTCGCTCGCGCAGTTCGTCTCGTGCCTGGTGTACCTGCCGCGCGACCGTTACACCACCGCGGTGCGGTTGGAGATGCAGGACATCCTCGTGCGCGAACTCGGCGGTGTCAGCATCGAGTACACCGCGCGGGTGAGCGAATCGCCATGGGCGGTAGTTCATTTCGCGGTACGAATGCCCGACGGCACCAACGCCCGCGACATCGACACGTCCCCGAACAACGAGTCGCGAATCCAGGATCTGCTCACCGAAGCGGCGCGCACCTGGGGCGACCGGTTGATCGGCGCGGTGAAGACGGGTTCGATCAATCAGCGCACGGCGCAACACTATTCCGCCGCCTTCCCCGAGGCGTACAAGCAGGCGGTCGCGCCGCTCGACGCGATCGATGACATCGCGGTCATCGAAGACCTGCAGGACGGTTCGATCCAACCGGTGCTCACCGATCTCGAGGAGGGCACCGCGCAGCTCACGTTATATCTGGGTGGGCACTCGGCGTCGTTGAGCGATCTGCTGCCGATGCTGCAGTCGATGGGCGTGGTGGTTCTCGAAGAGCGACCGTTCACCGTCGAACGTCCCGACGGGCTCGTAGTGTGGATCTACCAATTCAAAATCTCACCGCACAAGTCGATCCCGCACATCGAGTCCGAATCCGAACGAATCGGAACCGCCACGCGTTTCGCCGACGCGCTGACCGCGATCTGGCAGGGCCGCGCCGAGACCGACCGGTTCAACGAGCTGGTGATGCGGGCCGGCCTGAACTGGCAGCAGGTCTCGGTGCTGCGCAGCTACGCGAAATACCTGCGGCAGGCCGGTTTCCCGTACAGCCAGTCACACATCGAGGCCGTCGTCAACGACCACGCCAAGACTGCCCGTTCGCTGGTCGAACTGTTCGAGGCGCTGTTCTGTCCGTTCGAGGACGAGCAGGAGGACGCACCGAAACGGCGTGACGCCCAGGCGGCCGCGGCGGCGGTGAGCGCCGACATCGACGCACTGGTCAGCCTGGACACCGACCGCGTGCTGCGGGCGTTCGCGTCGATGATCCAGGCGACGCTGCGCACCAACTACTTCGTCAGGCGGCAGGAGTCGGCCCGGTACGAGGACGTGTTGTCGTTCAAACTCGATCCCGGATTGATCGACGAATTACCGCTGCCGCGACCGAAGTTCGAGATCTTCGTGTACTCGCCGCGCGTCGAGGGTGTGCACCTGCGGTTCGGCTACGTCGCGCGCGGCGGCTTGCGCTGGTCGGACCGCCGCGAGGACTTCCGCACCGAAATCCTCGGCTTGGTCAAGGCGCAGGCCGTCAAGAACGCGGTGATCGTGCCTGTCGGCGCCAAGGGCGGTTTCGTCGTCAAGCAGCCGCCGACACCGACCGGAGATGCCGCCGACGACCGCGAAGCGCAACGCGCCGAGGGCGTGTCGTGTTACAAGCTGTTCATCGCCGGTCTGCTCGATGTGACCGACAACGTCGACAAGGGGTCCGGACAGGTCACCCCGCCGCCGGATGTGGTGCGCCGCGACGGCGACGACGCCTATCTCGTCGTCGCCGCCGACAAGGGCACCGCGACGTTCTCCGACATCGCCAACGAGGTCGCCAAGTCCTACGGCTTCTGGCTCGGCGACGCGTTCGCCTCGGGCGGTTCGGTGGGATACGACCACAAAGCCATGGGCATCACCGCCAGAGGCGCCTGGGAGTCGGTCAAGCGGCATTTCCGCGAAATGGGTGTCGACACCCAGTCGGAGGACTTCACCGTCGTCGGGGTCGGCGACATGAGCGGCGACGTGTTCGGCAACGGCATGTTGCTGTCCAAGCACATTCGCCTGTTGGCCGCCTTCGACCACCGCCACATCTTCATCGACCCCGATCCCGACGCGGCGCGCTCGTGGGAAGAGCGCAAGCGTCTGTTCGACCTGCCGCGGTCGAGCTGGGAGGACTACGACTCCTCGCTGATCAGCGAGGGCGGCGGCGTCTACAGCAGGGAGCACAAGTCGATCCAGATCAGCTCGCAGGCCCGCGCCGCGCTGGGCATCGACGACGACGTCGATGAGCTGACCCCGCCCAACCTGATCAAGGCGATCCTGAAGGCGCCCGCCGACCTGTTGTTCAACGGTGGTATCGGCACCTACATCAAGGCCGAGTCCGAATCCGACGCCGACGTCGGCGACCGTGCGAACGACCCGGTCCGGGTGAACGGAAACCAGTTGCGGGCCAAGGTGGTCGGCGAAGGCGGCAACCTGGGTGTGACCGCGCTCGGGCGTATCGAGTTCGACCTCGCCGGTGGCCGCATCAACACCGACGCGCTGGACAACTCGGCTGGGGTCGACTGCTCCGATCATGAGGTCAACATCAAAATCCTGATCGACTCGCTGGTCACCGCGGGCAAGGTCAGCCCCGAAGATCGCACCGAACTGTTGCTGTCGATGACCGACGAGGTCGGCCGGCTGGTGCTCAGGGACAACGAGGACCAGAACGATCTGATGGGCACCAGCCGCGCCAACGCGGCGAGCCTGCTTCCGGTGCACTCGCGCATGATCAAAGCCTTCGTCGCCGACCGCGGCCTCAACCGTGAACTCGAGGCGCTGCCGTCGGAGAAGGAGATCCACCGCCGCACCGACGCCGGAATCGGCTTGACCTCACCGGAACTCGCGACGCTGATGGCTCACGTCAAACTAGCGCTGAAAGCCGATGTGCTGGCCAGCGAGCTGCCCGATCAGGAGGCGTTCGCCTCCCGGCTGCCGTGGTACTTCCCCGAGAAACTGCGTGAGCCGTTCGCCGCGGAGATCCGGTCGCACGAACTGCGCCGCGAGATCGTCACGACCATGCTGGTCAACGACGTCATCGACACCAGCGGAATCACCTACGTGTACCGCATCAGCGAGGACGCCGGGGTGGGCCCGCTGGACGCCGTGCGCAGTTACGCCGCGGCCAACGCGATCTTCCGGATCAACGACATCTGGCGACAGATCCGCGCGGCGGGGGACAACGGTGTTTCGGTTGCGGTGACCGACCGGATGACGCTGGATCTGCGGCGGCTGGTGGACCGGTCCGGACGCTGGCTGCTCAACTACCGTCCTCAGCCGCTGGCCGTGGGCGCCGAGACCAACCGGTTCGCCGCCAAGGTGGCCGCACTGACACCGCGGATGTCCGAGTGGCTGCGCGGCGACGACGAGGCCATCGTGGCCAAGGAGACCGACGACCTCACCTCGCGCGGAGTCCCAAAGGATCTGGCGTACGAGCTGGCCACGGGGCTGTACCAGTTCAGCCTTCTCGACATCATCGACATCGGGGACATCGTGGAGCGCGAACCCGACGAGGTCGCGGACACCTACTTCGCGTTGATGAACTACCTCAACACCGATACTTTGCTCACCGCGGTGTCGCGGCTCGAGCGCGACGACCGCTGGCATTCGTTGGCGCGGCTGGCGATTCGCGACGACATCTACGGGTCGCTGCGGGCTCTGTGCCTGGACGTGCTGGCGGTGGGCGAGCCCGACGAGACGGGTGAGGAGAAGATCGCCGAATGGGAGACCACGAACGGTTCGCGGGTGGACCGCGCCCGTCGCACGCTCGACGAGATTCATGAAAGCGGTCAGCACGACCTCGCGACGCTGTCGGTGGCGGCGCGTCAGATTCGCAGCATGACACGGACCAGTGGAACGGGGACTTCTCGATGACAGGCGCTGATCTCGCGCGCACCACGAGTGGGGCAGGGTTTGTCGCGCCGGTCCATGTGCGGTGGTCGGACATCGACATGTATCAGCACATCAACCACGCCACCATGGTGACCATTCTCGAGGAAGCCCGGATCCCGTTCCTGCGAGAGCCGTTCGGCCCGGAGATCGAGACCATCGGCTTGCTCATCGCCGAGGTCAACATCTCGTATAAGGCCCAGCTGCGGCTGATCGACTCGCCGCTGCAGGTGACCATGTGGTCGAAGCGGGTGCGCTCGGTCGACTTCACCGTCGGCTACGAGGTGCGATCGGTGGGCGCGCCGCCGGGCTCGAAGCCGGCGGTGATCGCGGACACCCAGTTGGCCGCTGTACACATCAAAGAGCAGCGGCTGCACCGGCTTTCGCTGCAGCAAAAAGAGTATCTGCAGCGCTGGACACGATGACACGATCCGAGCGGGGCCTCTGGCTGACCGAGCTACCGCATCGCGGAGACCTCGCGACGTTCGCCGAGCGGGCTTTGCGTCTCGACGAAGCCGCGGTGATCCGGTTGCGTCAACGATCCGAGGATGTGCTGGTCGCCTGGGTCGCAACGGGATTCGATGTCCTGGCCAGCCGGGTGGTCGAGGGCCGGGTCAATCCGCCGGATCTTTCGGCGGGCGCCGACGCGCTGGCCGAGGGTCTGCGGACCATCGACGGAACCGGTTTCGTCGAACCTGGCTTTGCGCTGGATTCCGCCTGGCGTGGAGCACTTCCGCCGGACTCCGGCTTCGTCCACCTCGACGATGTGCCCGCCCGCGTCGTGCTCGACTTGGCGCAGCGCGGTGGGGAGTTGGCCAAAGAGCACTCCAGCAGTCACGGTCCACCGGTGTCCCTGCTGGACCAGGAGGTCGTCGCGGTCAGTTCCGGCGACGACAGCGTCGGTATCCCGATGAGGTGTGTATTCGCTTTGACGGCAATGGGTTTCCTGCCGCAGTCGGGATCGGCGGTGGGAGCCGATGAGATCGTGCGGGTGCGGGTGACGCCGGCGTGGCTGCGCATCGACGCGCGGTTCGGTTCGGTGTACCGCCGCCGCGGCGACCCGGCCGTCGTCCTGCGCTGAACTTTCCCGCCGCGTGGGCCCGCGCGCGAAGCCGGCGAGTGTCCGTGTTTGTGCAGCGGCACGCCGTTAAAGGCGTACATCTTGCCGTCGCTCGCGCCACCGCAAGCGCGCATCGCTCACAGCGCCCTAGCGTGCGATCGCTAGACCAACCACGCCGCGCTGTCGGGCGGCAGGGCGCCGTCGGACACCTCCGCGCTCGCCAGCAGAACCTGAACCTTTGGCAGCGGTATCGGCCGCGAGCCGGCGTTCAGCACACACACCAACCCGCCGGTGCGGTGAAACACCAGGCTGTCGGCGGGCGAGTCCAGCCACTCGACCACCGAACCGTCGAATTCGGCACGCTGTGAACGCAATTCGAAAGCGCGACGGAAGAACGCCAGCGTCGACGACGGATCCGCCAACTGCTTCTCAACCGTCAGCGCCGACCATTCCGGGGGAATCGGCAACCAGGTGTCCGGGTTGTCCGAAAACCCGAACGGAGGGGTGTCGCCCTCCCACGGCATCGGAACCCTGCTGCCGTCGCGCCCGCGGCGGGTGTGCCCGGAGCGCTCCCACACCGGGTCGCGCAGCGCCTCGTCGGGGAGGTCGGCGTTCGGCAGGCCCAGTTCCTCGCCGTTGTAGATGAACACGGTCCCGGGCAGCGCCAGCACGACCAGGGCCATCGCCGTGGCGCGGGCCAAGCCGACGGCACTGCCGCCGTAGCGGGTGGGCACGCGGTCGACGTCGTGGTTGGCCAGCGTCCACGTCGGGATGGCGTCCACCAATTCGGCTGCGGCCATCGAGTTCTCGATCGCGTGACGGATGTCGGCGGCGTCGAACGCCGCGCGCAGGAGCCGGAAGTTGAAGCCCAGATGCAGTTCGTCGGGACGCACGTAGCGTGCGAACTGCTCGTTGTCGTAGACCCAGACCTCGCCGATCGCAACGGATTCCGGGTAGTCGTCGAACACCCGCCGGATCCGGCGATGGATCTCGTGCACGCCGTCGTTGTTGAACCGGGATCGTCGTCCATCTCGGCCAGCAGCATCTCGCGTTCCACGATCGTCATGTCGGGAAGCCCGGGCGGCTTGGCCATCCCGTGCGCGACGTCGATGCGGAAGCCGTCGACGCCGCGGTCGAGCCAGAACCGCAGTGTCCGTTCGAGGTCGTCGAAGACCTCGGGGTTCTCCCAGTTGAGGTCGGGCTGCTCGGCGTCGAACAGATGCAGATACCACTGGCCGGGGTTGCCGTCGGCTTCGGTCACCCGGGTCCACGCAGGCCCACCGAACACCGACAGCCAATTGTTGGGGGGTTTCGAACCGCCGGGCCCGGTGCCATCGCGGAAGATGTAGCGCTCGCGCTGCGCGCTGCCCGGGCTCGCGGCCAGCGCCGCCTGGAACCATGGATGCGCGGAGCTGGTGTGGTTGGGCACCAGGTCCATCGTCACCTTCATGCCCAGGTCATGGGCGGCGGCGGTGAGCCGGTCCAACGCCGCCAGGTCGCCGAACAGAGGGTCGACGTCGCGCGGGTCGGCCACGTCGTAGCCGTTGTCGGCCATCGGCGAGACCATCACGGGGTTGAGCCAGATCGCGCCGACGCCGAGCGCCTTGAGATAGCTCAGGCCGGAGGTCACCCCGTCGAGGTCGCCGACCCCGTCACCGTTGCTGTCGCGGAACGAGCGCGGATAGACCTGATAGAACAGCGCGTCAGACCACCAAGGACTCGTCATCAGAACGGCGCGTTCACCATCGAATGGGCGGCCATCTCCAGGTAGGCGAGCAGCTCTTTGCGGTGCTCGTCGTCGAGCGTGTCCGAGTCGATCTCCGCGACCGCGGTGTGCATGCACCGCAGCCACGCGTCGCGTTCGATGTAGCCGATGCGAAACGGGGCGTGACGCATCCTCAACCGTGGATGCCCACGCTGGTCGGAGTAGGTGCGGGGGCCGCCCCAGTACTGCTCGAGGAACATCCGCAGCCGCACCTCGGCCGGCCCGAGGTCCTCCTCGGGATAGAGCGGACGCAGGATCTCGTCCTCGCGGACCAACTCGTAGAACCGCGCCACGATCACGCGGAACGTCTCGTGGCCACCGACTTCGTCATAGAACGACCTCTGTGGCTGTGTCACGCCGACCATTGTTCCTTGTTGCTGGATTGACCAGGTCAGGCGGGCGCACCACCCGATGTTCACCTGACTGACCTGCGAACACGTCGAGAATTGTCGTGCGATTCACAGGAATCCGTGGTGAACTGTCGGACGGAGGACGTATGGCGCATCGCAAGAAAGGCCCGTCCAAAAGGGCCGGCCAGCGGAGTCACGGTGCCGCGACCGCCCTAGCCGGGTCGGTGGTACCGGGCGCGCAGACACGCGTCCTCCACAGCGTCGACATCCATCCGCCGAGTACCACCGAGGGCTCGATCTGGGGTCGTCGCCGTGTGCTGCTGCTGAACTCCACCTACGAACCGTTGACCGCTCTGCCCATGCGGCGGGCGGTCATCATGTTGATGTGCGGTAAGGCCGACGTCGTGCATGACGATCCCGGCGGGCCGGTGATCCATTCGGCGACCCGATCGATCGTGGTGCCCTCGGTCATCCGGTTGCGCTCCTACGTCCGGGTGCCGTACCGGGCGCGCATCCCGATGACGCGCGCGGCTTTGATGCACCGCGACCGGTTTCGCTGCGCCTACTGCGGGAGTAAGGCCGACACCGTCGACCATGTGGTTCCGCGCAGCCGCGGGGGAGTGCACTCGTGGGAGAACTGCGTAGCGGCCTGTTCGTCGTGCAATCACCGCAAGGCCGACCGGCTGCTCACCGAGCTGGGATGGTCGCTGCGCATAGTGCCCGTTCCGCCGAAGGGCCAGCACTGGCGGCTGTTATCCAGCGTCAAGGAACTCGACCCGTCTTGGGTTCGATATCTGGGCGAGGGCGCGGCGTAAACGCGGCTGGTATACGGTTTGCGTCGTGAGCACCACAACGACAATCGCGCTTCTGACTTTGGTGCCGCTCGGGCTGACGGCCGTCCTTGCCCTGTTGATCTGGCGCAGTAAGGGCCCGCACCCGGCGAGCTACAAGATGTCCGACCCTTGGAAGCACGCCCCGATCCTGTGGGCGTCCGACGAGCCCGCCGATCACGGGCACGCGACCGGGCGCAGTGTGGCCGCCGACTCGGCGGCCCACGGCGGAAACGTGGGTGAACACCAGTCCAACGCGGTGACGATTGGAGGCGGCGCCAGTGGCAAGTGGTGACGTTGCGGTAACCGGCCATCGGGCCGCGCTCGAGCACACCGACCTCCCGATGGGTTGGGTGGTCACCTCCAGCGGCCGGATCTCCGGTGTCACGCAGCCGGGTGAGCTGTCGCTGGACTACCCCTTCCCGACCAAGGACCTGGTGTTCCTCGACGACGCGCTCAAATACGGCTCGCGGGCTTCGAAGGCCCGGTTCGCCGTGTACATCGGCGGTCTCGGTGACGACACGGCGGCCACCGCGCGCGAGATCCTCGCTCAGGTGCCTACCCCGAACAACGCCGTGCTGCTGGCGGTCTCGCCCGAGCAGCACGCGATCGAGGTGGTCTACGGCGCCGACGTCAAGGGACGCGGCATCGAAGAGGCCGCACCGCTGGGCGTCTCCGCGGCGGCCGCGTCGTTCAAAGAGGGCAACCTGATGGACGGGTTGATCAGCGCGGTGCGGGTGATGAGCGCCGGCGTCACCCCGGCCTGACCGCACCTTCCCCTGTTGCGCGAGAGTGCGTGTGTGTACACGACACACCGCGCCAGAGCAGCGTTATGCGCACGTTCGCGGGCGCGTCACGGTGCATCGAGTGTGAGCGCGGCACGAATTTCGACGTAACGCTCGAGGAAGCGCCGCTCGTCGAGACGTCTGCGCCGCAGCCACGCGGTGACCTCGTCGTTGCACTTGCTGGTGTTGCACGAGGCGCATGCCGGTACGACGTTGTCGATGGTGTACCGGCCGCCGCGGGAGATCGCCATGACGCAGTCGCGCTGCAGCGCTCGATCCGTCGCGCCGCAGTAGGCGCAGCCCTTCCACGCGTCTTTCAGCGCTTGCCACTGCTGCGGCGTGAGGTCGTTGTCGACGGCGCCGAGTCGACGCTTACGCTTACGGGCCGCCCTGGCCCGGCGAGTTCTGCTGACCGCCACGCGCTCAGCATGCACCGCGAGCGACCGCTCTTGTACGGCTCGATGCGGCGTGTCGGCGTACTAGCACGGTCGCTCGCGCAGAAAGGTCCCGGCGGTTAGGTGACGTCGAAGGCGCGGGCGCGCAGGGACCGCTCGACACCGGCGCGGCCCTCGATGACCAGACGGCGCAGCGGCGGCGGTACATCGGGGTCGGCGAGGAACTCGTCGGCGGCGGCCAACCCGTCTTCGCTGATGTCCCACGACGGGTACAACCCGATGACGACGGTCTGGGCCACCTCGCTGGACCGCCGCTGCCACACGCCCGCGATCGCGCCGAAGTACCTCTCCCGGAACGGCGACAGCAGTGCCTGCTGACCGGGCTGAACGAAGCCGCCGATGATCGCGCGCGCGGTGATGTTGGCCAGCGTGTCGTCCTCGATCACCTGCTCCCACGCCGCTTCCTTGACCGCCAGTTCGGGGCGCGCGGCCGACGCTGCGGCGGCGTGCCGGCGTCCCGCCGCGGTCGGATCGCGTTGGGCCTCGGCGTCGATGAACGGCGTCTCCATACCCTCGGCGTCGACGGCGCCCGCGGCGGCGAGCGCGGTCACGATGCGCCACCGCAAGTCGGTGTCGACGACCAGACCGGGCAGACCCTTGAGCGCGGGGTCATCGTCCAGCAGCGCCGAAAGCACCTCCACATGGCGCGGATCGAGCACCGATCCACACAGCGCGTTGACGTAGGCCAGTTGGTGATCGGAGCCGCCCTCGGCGCCGCGGGCCAGGTCGAGCAACCGGTCGGCGAACTCGGGCCAGCCCGACGAGCGCGCCCACTCCGGATCGGCGTAGGAGTTCAGCGCCGTCTGGGCCTGCAGCAGAAGCCGTTGCAGCACACCGACTTCGGTTTCGGCGTGCACACCGCCGCATACCAACGACACGAAGTCGCGGGCCTTGAGCTCGGCCTCGCGTGTCATCTCCCACGCCGCCGACCACGCCAGGGTGCGCGGCAGCGGCTCGGCGATGTCGGCGATGCGCGTCAGTACCGTCTGCAGCGAATCCTGGTCCAGCCGCAGCGAGCAGTACGTCAGGTCGTCGTCGTTGACCAGAATCAACTTGCCGCGCGGAACACCGTGCAGCGCAGGCACGTCCGTGCTCGAACCCTCGATATCGAGTTCCTCGCGATGCACCCGCACCAGCTTGCCGGAGCCGTCGTCGTCGTAGATTCCGACCGCGAGGCGGTGCACCCGGGTCTCACCGGCGCCGGGCGCAGCCCCGCTCTGGTCGATGGCGAACCGGGTGAACCGGCCCTCGGCGTCGAGGTCGAAGTCGGGTCGCAGCGTGTTGAGGCCCGTCGTCTTGAGCCACTGCTGTCCCCATCCCGACAGGTCGCGCCCCGAGGCCTTCTCCAGCGCGCCCAGCAGGTCACCGAATGTGGCGTTGCCGAACGCGTGGTCGCGGAAGTAGTCGCGCAGGCCGGAGAGGAACTCCTCCTCGCCGACGTAGGCGACCAGTTGCTTGAGGACGCTGGCGCCCTTGGCGTAGGTGATCCCGTCGAAGTTCACTTCGACGGCCGCCAGATCGGGGATGTCGGCGGCGACGGGATGGGTGGAGGGCAGTTGGTCCTGGCGGTACGCCCACGACTTCTCCACGTTCGCGAAGGTCGTCCACGCCTCGGTGTACTCGGTGGCTTCGGCCTGGCACAGCACCGAGGCGAACGTCGCGAAAGACTCGTTGAGCCACAAGTCATCCCACCACTGCATGGTGACCAGGTCGCCGAACCACATGTGCGCCATCTCGTGCAGAACGGTCTCGGCGCGCCGTTCGTAGGAGGCTCGGGTCACCTTGCTGCGGAAGACGTAGTCCTCGAGGAACGTGACCGCGCCGGCGTTCTCCATCGCGCCGGCGTTGAACTCCGGTACGAACAGCTGGTCGTACTTACCGAACGCATACGGGATGCCGAAGTTGTTGTGGTAGAAGCCGAATCCCTGCTTGGTCTCGGTGAACAGCCGCTCGGCGTCCATGAACTCGGCCAGCGTCTTGCGGCAGAACAACCCGAGCGGAATGTCGCCGTGGTCGTCGCTGTACACGTCGTCCCAGCGTGCGTATGGACCGGCGACGAGCGCCACCAGATACGTGCTCATCCGTGGTGTCGCGGCGAAGGTGTGCCGCTTGGCTGCACCGGCGTCCTCGACGGTGACGGTGGCGCCGTTGGACACGACCTCCCAGTGCGACGGCGCTGTCACCGTGACATCGAAGGCCGCCTTGAGATCCGGTTGGTCGAAGCACGCGAACATCCGCTTGGCGTCGGCGGTTTCGAATTGCGAGTACAGGTACACCTCGTCGTCGACGGGGTCGACGAAGCGGTGCAGACCCTCTCCGGTGTTGGAGTAGCGGCAATCGGCGTCGACGACAAGGACGTTGCGCCCGGCCAGTCCGGTCAGCGCGATGCCGGTCGATTCGTCATAGCCCGACACGTCGATGTCGCGGCCGTTGAGGGTGGCGCTGTGGATCGTGTCGGCCGCGATGTCGATGTAGGTGTCGGCGCCGGGAAGGGCATCGAATTCGACCGTGGTTGTGGACCGGAACGTGCGTTCACCGGGCTTGCCGGCGCCGTCGGTCAGGTCGAGTTCGATGCGGTAACTGTCGACGGTGACCAGGGCGGCGCGTTCGACGGCTTGGTCACGGGTCAGGTTGGGAAGTGCCACCCGACCAACCTAACGCCCGCGCCGTCAAGCGGCGCGTCGCACGTCCCGAGTCAGAAACCCGGTATCGCCCGCGTCGCGGGCAGCCAGTCCATCACGGTGCCGTTGCCCACTGACGCCAACATCTGCGGGCAGTACATCGAGATCGCGATGCCGGTGAAGAAGGCCGCGATGTCCGGCGGGATGCCGTTGTCGGACACCTGCGTGTACACCTTCGCGAGGTTCTTGCCCGGTTCGACGAGCATCGGGCACACGGATTCCCCGATCGCAACCATGTTCACGGGATTGTCGACGGACATGCCTGCGCCGCGAAGGGCGGCCAGGAAGGCCTCGTCGGTCGTGTCGGCTTGGGCCGGTGCGGCGAACGTCGTTGCGACCGCCGCCAGACCGACCCCCAACGCCAGAGCGCGTCCTCGAAGATCAACAGGTTTATTCACTTCGGTAACGATTCTTCACATTGGTCACATCAGGAACACGGTTCGATCACCGTTTGCACTCTTAGGCGTTTCTCATATCGCGGCCTGCGACGTGGGCCGCTATAGCCGCCGCGGCGGGGGAACACTCCAAGCACGACCGCAGTTGTCAGGAATGGACTCTGCCCACCCCGCGCCCGGAAGGATTCGCCCATGTCCGAGAAGTCCGTTGCAGAACTCTGGTTCGACCCGTTGTGTCCGTGGTGCTGGATCACCTCGCGCTGGATCCTCGAGGTCGAGAAGGTCCGCGACATCGACGTGAGCTTCCGGGTGATGAGCCTCGCGGTGCTCAACGAGGGACGCGACCTGCCCGAGGAATACCAGGAGGCGATGAAGAAGGCGTGGGGGCCGGTGCGCGTCGCCATCGCCGCCGAACAGGCCAAGGGTCGCGAGGTCCTCGGCGGGCTGTACACCGCGATGGGAACCCGCATCCACAACCAGGGCATCCAGGACTTCGATGTGGTGATCAAGGAATCGCTCGCCGAGGTCGGCCTACCGGCCGAACTCGCCGAGGCCGCCACCACCGACAAGTACGACGACGCGCTGCGCAAGAGCCACCACGAGGGCATGGACCCCGTCGGCGAGGACGTGGGCACCCCAACCATCCATGTCAACGGTGTCGCATTCTTCGGACCAGTGCTGTCGCGAATCCCGCGCGGCGAAGAGGCGGGCAAGCTCTGGGACGCCTCAGTGACCTTCGCGTCCTACCCGCACTTCTGGGAGCTCAAGCGCACCCGCACGGAGTCGCCGGAATTCGACTGAGCGCGCCCGGGTCGGGCCGACGGCGTCTGCCACAATGACGGCCATGCGCGTCTACCTGGGAGCCGATCACGCCGGCTTCGACCTCAAGCAGGCCATCGTCGAGCACCTGCGCAGTTCCGGGCACGAGCCGATCGACTGCGGGGCATTCGTCAACGACCCCGACGACGACTATCCGGCGTTCTGTATCGCTGCCGCGCAGCGGACCGTCGCCGATCCGGGCAGCCTCGGCATCGTGCTCGGCGGCTCGGGCAACGGCGAGCAGATCGCGGCCAACAAGGTCCCCGGCGCACGCTGCGCGCTGGCGTGGAGCATCGAGACCGCCAAACTCGCCCGCGAGCACAACAACGCCCAGCTGATCGGCATCGGCGGGCGCATGCACACCGTCGAGGAGGCGCTCGCGATCGTCGACGCGTTCGTGAGTACCCCGTGGTCGGAAGCCGAACGGCACCAACGTCGTATCGACATCCTCGCCGAGTACGAACGCACCCACGTCGCGCCCCCGGTACCCGGCGCCTAGGGATGCCGGAAGGCCACACTCTGCACCGGCTCGCCCGGTTGCACCAGCGGCGCTTCGCTCGTGCACCGGTGATGGTGTCCAGCCCGCAGGGCAGGTTCGCCGACGGCGCAGCGGCCGTCGACGGGCGGGTGCTCAAGAAGGCCACCGCCTACGGCAAGCATCTGTTCCACCACTACGAAGGTGGCCGGGTGGTGCATGTGCATCTCGGGTTGTACGGCACGTTCACCGAGTGGCCGTTGCCTGCCGGGACGACACCGCCGCCGCCGGTGGGACAGGTCCGGATGCGGATGATCGGCGCCGAGTACGGCACCGACCTTCGGGGGCCGACGGTGTGTGAAGTGCTCGCAGAACCGGAGATCGCCGACGTCATCGACCGGCTCGGTCCCGATCCGCTTCGCCGCGATGCCGACGGATCGCTGGCGTGGGCCCGAATCCGCAAGTCGCGCAGGCCGATCGGAGCGCTGCTGATGGACCAGACGGTGATCGCCGGGGTAGGCAACGTGTATCGCAACGAGTTGCTCTTCCGGCACGGCATCGACCCGCACCGGCCGGGCACGCGTATCGACGAGGACGAGTTCGACGCGATGTGGACCGACCTCGTCGCGTTGATGCGGATCGGGTTGCGGCGCGGCAAGATCCACACCATCCGCCCCGAGGATGACCACGGGCTGCCCTCGTACGGGCCCGGACGGCCCCGCACCTACGTCTATCGGCGGGCGGGCGAGCCGTGCCGGCGGTGCGGCACCGAGATCCGCACGAAGGTGATGGAAGGCCGCAACCTGTTCTGGTGCCCCACCGACCAGACGTAGGCACCCCGGCTGGGTCAACGTGACGGGCGCTCCTCAGCGACAATCGGCGCGTGGAGTTGATTCTCGTCGTCGTCGGAGCCATCGTCGTCACCGCTGTCGCACACCGGCGCGGCCTCGAACCGGCCCTGGTCATCGTCATCATCGGCGCCGCGGTGTCGTTTCTGCCGGATTTCGAGCCACCCGAGCTGGATTCGCACATCCTCCTGACGGTGGTGCTGCCTCCGCTGTTGTACTCGGCGGCGCTGAACTTCTCGTTCCCGACGTTTCTTCGCAACATCAGGCCGATCCTGGGCCTCGGCGTCGGACTGGTCGTGGTGACGGCGTTCGCGGTGGCGGCCTCGGCGTGGCTGGTGGTGGTGCCCCTGACGTTCGCCACGGCCCTGGTGCTGGGCGCGATCGTGGCGCCGCCGGACGCGGTGACCGCGGTCGCCGTCGGTCGCAAGCTGGGCCTGCCGAGGCGGGTGATGGCGATCCTGACCGGAGAGAGCCTGATCAACGACGCCGCTGCGCTGACCCTGTTCTCGATCGCGGTGGTGCAGGTCACCGGCGGGCACATCTTCATCCACAACCCCTTCCTGCTGTTCGGCTACAGCGCCGTCGTCGGGCCGATCGTGGGCGCGCTGCTCGGTTACGTGACGCTGTGGATCCGCAGGCGACTGGCCAATCCGGGGCTGGAGACGGTGCAGGGCCTCGTGGTGCCGTTCGCGGCGTTCATCGTCGCCGAGGAACTGCACGCATCGGGGGTGTTGGCGGTCGTCGTCGCCGGCTTCGTGGTGGCCAACGGCACGCTGTCGGCCGGGTACCAAACCCGGCTGCAGGAACGTTATGTGTGGAACTCCGTCGACGTGTTGCTCGAGGCGTTCGTGTTCGCCTACATCGGGTTGCATCTGCGCTTCGTGCTCGAGGACCTGCAGGAGGCGCACGAGTCGCTGGCCGAGGTCGCTGTGGCGTCGCTGGTCGTGCTGGTCATCGTCTTGGTGATCCGGCCGCTTTCGGTGTTCGCCATCTTCGGGCGCAACAAGCTGTCCCAGCACGTCGAGACGCGGTTGAGCGTTCCTGTACCGACGGGCGGAGGTCGCGGTGCGCTGGGAACTAGGGGGCGCAAAAACCCGCCGGGTAAGTGGCGGTCACGCGTCGACCGGCGGTCACTGTCCTGGCGGGAGAACGTGGTCGTGTCGTGGACCGGGATGCGCGGGGTGGTGACTTTGGCTGCGGCCGCAGCCATTCCGGCGACGACGGTCACCGGCGAGCCGTTTCCCGAGCGGGCCACCATTCAGGCCATCGCGTTCGTGGTCAGCGTCGGCACGCTGCTGCTTCAAGGCTCGACGCTGCCGATCCTGATCCGGCGGCTGCACATCTCGCGGTTCTCCGACGATCACGCGGTCGATCGCGAGGAGGAACTCAAGGCCGAACGCGTCGTGCACGACGCCGCCGATCGGGTGCTGGCCGACTTTCGGGCCGATCCGCCTGCGGGCCTGAGCTCTCGCGTGGCCGCCGAGATCGAGGCGACCATCGCCCGGCACTCGCAGGACGCCGACGAGATGCCGGACCCCGAGGCGCACACGAAGCGCTCCGAGGTGTTCGCCGCGCTGTACCGCGACGTGCTCACTCACCAGCGCGCCGCGCTGATCGCCGAACGCGATGAGGGCCGCATCGAAGACGAGGCGGTCCGCGCGATGCTCGAACGGCTCGACCTACAGGAGGCCGGGGTATCGGCGCGTCTGGAGAGCCGGCTGTAGCAGAAGGTCAGAAGCCGCCGAAATCGCCGAAGCCGCCGCCGATGTCACCGCCACCGCCCCAGTCGCTGCCGCCGTCACCGCCCCAGTCGCCTCCGGGATCCTGGCCTTGGTCGAACCCCTGGTCGTATCCCTGGGCGAAGCCTTGTTCATAGCCGCTGCCGTGCATGCCGGAGAACAACGCGTCGAACAGCAGCACCGAGCCCAGGCCCCAGGCGCCGGCGACGAGCGCTGGCTTCCACCACGGCTCGGAATACCAACCCGCAGGCACCGGCCGACCCGCGACCCGGCCGCCGGGGTAGTAGTTCGGGGTGCGCTCGGATGGCGTCGGCGAGGCCTCGATCTCGCGGCCCTCGAAGTCGACCTTGCGCTCCTCGGTCACCGTGCCCGCGGACCGCTGGCCGGCGAGCGTTTCGAGTTCGGGGCCGGGATCCATGTCCATCGCGACGCGAGCGGCGCGCACGTAATAGAGGCCCTCGAGCGCGCTCTCCTTGGCGAGCAACGCCTGCTTGGCGGTGTTGGCCTGGTCGATCTGCGACCCGGCAGCGGTGTAGCGCTCGGACGCGTCGGCCAGCGCCTGCTTCGACGCGTCGTCGTTGCCGGTCAGGCCGATCACCTGACCACCGAGACGTTCGATGACGCGGCGGGCGTCGGCTTTGGCGTCCTCGAGCGAGGCGGCCTTGCGCCGATCAGAAGCCCTCATCGCGGCGTAGGCCACGACGCCGAGAGCGACGATGACCAGGACGACGAGAACGAGCAGAACACCGTTCATAGCGCCCAGCGTACCCAGCGTGAACGCGAAAACCGGATCGCGGACGGTGTGGCCGGGCGGTCACGCGCGTTGTCCGTCGGTGCGCTCTACAGTGGCGGTTCGTCGAGGTCTCGGGCAAACCCGGTCAACCGGGCCCCCGATTTTTGTTCGAGCGTCAATTTGCGTACCGTGAATGGGGTGACGCGGTGGGTACGCAGATTCGACGACTTCCTTAACCGCCTGCTCGAAGAGCATGCGCGTGAGGCAGGCGAGAGCGTCGACACTTACGTTGCCCGTGCGGTTGCGGCGCAAATGGCCAGCGATTTGAGGCGCGCCAACGATCCGAACATCGCCGACCTGCAAACTCATCTTGCGGCGGCGGGCGTGCTCGATGAGAAGGCGATGCCAGACGTGTCGGCCGTCATTGCCGACCCTGACCGACTTGCGGCCCTGCGCCACACCGGCTTGCTGGACTCACCGCCGGAGGTGATCTACGACCGGATCACCCGGGCCGCGGCCGAAGCACTCGACACTCCCTTTGCGCTTGTGTCCCTTGTCGACGTCGATCGACAGTTCTTCAAGAGTGCCGTCGGTCAAGCAATCACCTCGCCGGAGGATCGGCAGACACCGCTCGAGCGCTCGGTGTGTCAGTACGCGGTGGCCAATGGCGCGCCGCTGATCCTGGAGGACGCGCGGGCCGATCCGACTTTCAAGCAGCATCCCGCGGTACGGGACGGGACGGTGGTGGCCTACCTCGGCATACCGCTGATGGACGAAGCGGGCAAAGCCGTTGGGACACTGTGCGTGTACGACACCAAGCCACGCCTGTGGAGTACGGGTCATCTTCAGGTGCTCAGTGACCTCGCCGCGCTCGCCACAGAACGCATATTCCACACGGGCCCCTAGCCACAGCGATGAGCGGGCCGTTCGTGCCCGCGAATTGGCTGGAACTTCGGCGTCATGACCTAGACTGGCAACGTTTGCAGATGCAGACACTTCTGTACACGTCGGGTTTCCATCGGGGGGAGAATGCAGCCTGACGCGAAATCGCCCACCCGTGATTCGCAGCCTCGGCTCAGGACTACGGTCCCACAGCTCACCGCCATGCCGTCACCCACTTCTCGCGGTGGGAAGTCCGGCTGGATCGAAACCCTTCGCGCCGAGTCGGGTTATGTGGCGCTCACTGTCGGCTTGGACATCTGGGCCGCGGTGTGGTCAGTCGCGATAGCGCATTGGCTGACGCCGGGCCCGATTCATGAACGGAACATCGCCGCAATCTCGTGGCTCTTCGTGCCGATCCTCCTGGTGATCATGCACACCCGGTCGATGTACAAGCGCAAGCTCGGCCACAGCTTCCTCGACGACTTCGAACCCGTGGAAACCTCGGTAGCGGTATCTGCGCTGGCGACACTCACCGTCATCCTTGTGCTCGTGCCCCCATTACCGACCGGCTCGGTGGTCGTGGAGTACGTCCGCCCAAGCGAATTGGCCATCCGCATCTGGGTCTGTGCGGCCATCCTGCTGCCTGCGAACCGTCTCATCCGATCGTTGGCCGAGCGCTACCTTCGGCGAAGGCACGGCTTCGGATCGTCGGCGCTGATCATCGGTTCCGGTCCATTCGCCCATCAGCTCATCACGCGAATGCGTCAGATCCCCGATTACGGTCTGCACCCCGTCGGAGTGCTCGACGACACTCGTCCGAGCGCCGCGGAATTGGCCGACGTGCCCTACTACGGATCCACCGCCAACCTCGAAGTCGCCGCTCAGGCCACGGGCGCCAAGGAGCTCATCGTGGCGCCGTCGTCGACTCCCGACGACGAGCTGGCCCTCAGCGCCCAGTTGGCGCACAACCTGGGGCTGCGCGTGCGCGTCGTGCCTCGACTGATGGACGTCATCGGCGGCGCGACCTACGTCGAGCACCTCGGTGGCATCCCGCTGCTGGTGCTCTCCCACACCGACCCGAAGGGGTGGCAGTTCGCCGTCAAGCATGCCTTGGGCCGGCTGATCGCCGCGGTCCTGCTGATCGTGATCTCGCCCCTGTATCTCACGCTCGCGATCCTGGTGAAGCTGAGTTCGCCAGGCCCTGTCTATTTTCGTCAGGAACGCGTCGGACGCGACGGCAAGGTCTTCGACTGCCTGAAGTTTCGCAGCATGAAACCCGTCGGCGTGGCCACGAAAGCGTTCGCGTTGAAGGACGGTTCGGCACCCGGGGGAGTGGAAGGCGACGACCGGCGCACCGCGATCGGCAAGTTCATGCGCAAGGCATCCCTCGACGAACTACCCCAACTGGTCAACGTGGTGCGCGGGGACATGACGCTGGTGGGCCCGCGCCCCGAGCGACCGGAGTTCGTCGAACTGTTCGAGATGCAGGTGCGACGCTACGGCGACCGCCACCGAGTGAAGGCGGGCATCACCGGTTGGGCCCAGGTGCACGGACTTCGGGGCCAGACCTCGATCGCCGACCGGGCGGAATTCGACAACTACTACATCGAGAACTGGTCGCTTCTGCTCGATTTCAAGATCCTGGTCCTGACGGTGCTTGCGGTGCTGAAACCCGCCGAATAGGAACAATTCGGCGACCCGGGGCGGGCGGAGTACTAGACCTTCAGCAACCCGGACTCGTGGTAGCGGCGTTCCTTGTTGACCTGCCAGGGGTCGACGCTCTCGCCGAAGTACCGCTTGACGCTGTGCATGGCACTGAGCATCGCGTGGTCCTGGTTGTCGTAGCGGTGCATGCCGTTGCGTCCGATCGGATGCAGGGACGGGTAGTGCTTGCGCAGGTAATCCCGGATCTGGGCGACGCTTGTCTCCATCGCCGGATTGCAGATCGGATAGGCGAACTGCGAACGGACCACCATGACACGCTCGATCGTGGACGCATCGAAACCCAGTGTGCGCAGGTCGCTTTCGACGATCTGTCGCATGTGATCGTCGTCGGCGGCCCACAGCGCCGAGCCGGCGCCGATGAAGTACTCGAACCCCAGGTATGTTCCGTCCCAGTCCGGTGGAGTGAGGTCGTCGGACCATTGGCGGTAGTTCTGGATACGTCCGACCCGCAGGTCCATGCCCGGCGTGTACACCCAGTTGAAAGGGAGCTCGCGGCGCTGTCCCAGAGCGACTGCGACCGTGATCAGACCTCGGTGCTTGAGTTGGGCGGCAGCCTCCCAAATATGCTGTGGTACTGTCGGTTCCAGGGCGTTGACCAACATCTGCAGGGGCATGCTGGAAAAGACTGCATCTCCGGTCGCGATGCCTCCGTCGCGCAGTTCGATCGTCCACCGTCTGCCATCGAAACCCAGCTTGGTCACCGGTGAGTCGAGCGACGGTTCGACACCGAATCCCGCCAGCTCTGCTGCTGCGGCGTCCCAGAGCTGACCGGGCCCGCGGCGGGGATAGAGAAACGCATCGGCGGCCATCGCGTCGCGACCGCCCCACACGATCGGCTTGATGCGCTGCTCGGCCCAATCGCTGGTGAGGTGAGCGGGCTCGGCGAGCCACGTCTTGCGGACGTACCCGTCGAAGAACATGCGGTACCAATAGTCGCCGAACTGATACCGGCCCCAATCGAGGAAGGTCGCAGAGTCGTCGAGCGAACGCCCTCCACGTCGAAGCCTGGACCACAAGAGACTGCCCAAGCCCCGCGCTCCGCGCCCATAACCCAACTGAGTCAGCAGGTTTCGACCGAGAAGCGGGTAAGGCACGTAATGGCCGTCGACGAGCATGGCGGAGCGCCTCGACACCGAGTGCCACTCTTCGGCCGGAAGCAGAGATTTCCAGAGTTCGAGTATCTGCTCGTTCTTGGTGAAGAAGCGGTGGCCACCGGGGTCGACCCGGAACCCGCGCTCACCCGGGGTGCGCGCCAGGCCTCCGACGTTCGACGATGCTTCGAAGACTTGGGCCGGGACACCGTTCTTCGCCAGTTCGAGAGCCGCGGTGAGGCCGGCGGGGCCTGCCCCGATGATCAAGGGGCGCCGGTCGGAGTGCATCGGTGTCTACCGTCCCCGGAGCTGCGGTGTGCGCCGGTAGTCGTCGATGAACTCGTCGATGTGGTGCTCCTCGAGTTCGTTGAGCGGCGTCGTCAAAAACCGCAGTTGGGCGTACTGGGTCTGAAGCGGAAGAAAGCCGCTCAGCAGGGGCTCGGGGGAGGTACGGATGACCAGGTCCACATCGTCGATGTCGAAGGAACCGCGGACTTCGCCGCCGCGTTGCTGCGCTTGCAGAAGAGCCGTTCGTAGCTCGTCGTTCGCGTCGTAGGCGGCGAGGATGTTGATCCGGAATTCTTCGCCGCGCATAACCGATTCGGTGCGCTCGGCTGCCGCGACGTACTCCGCGGGCAGCACCGTGCGGTCACCGTGCAACCGCACACTGCAGGCGTCGGGCTCGAAGCGGGCGGGAACCAAGTGGGTGAGGAAGTGGATCGAGGCGTTGAACACCGGCTCGAGTTCGGCTTGACTGCGGGCGAGATTGGCTCTGCTCAGGTTGTACACCGAGACGGTCCGCACGTTGTGTCGGCGCAGCACCTGAAGGATGTCGGCTACCTTTTCCGCGCCCAGTAGATACGCCTCAGCCAAGGAGATGCCGCGGCTTTTCGCCCATCGACGCATACCGTCTGGTATCAAACCGACATGGGCAGGCTCGAAGCCCGTCAATACGCGCAATCCATCCCCCCGTAAGCACACTTATAACCCTGAGTAAGGGTACTTATTCCATTCCCATAAGTCCACTTATTCAAACATTCCAGCTCGCGGCTCATCGCGACGGCCCTTGGGACCGGCCGGCAGGCGGGGTTAAGCCGGAGGGGGGATCGTCCGTCCTGATCTTGGACGGTAATGGGGGATCCGTACCGGGCGCACTCCCGCCCGCCTCGGGCCACCGCCGGCAAGCGGCGGTTCCCTGGCGCCGGAAGTCGATCGGGCCCATTCAAACCCCTTTTAATTGTTCCTTCTTAGATAGGTATGCCACCGACGATCATGGGTCAAGTCTTTGACAAAAAAAGATGACATTCCGTGGAAACGAGATATGGCCGAAATATGGCATTCGGTGTCAATATGCCGACTTTAAAGTCAGAAAACGTGTCACCAACCTGCAAAGGCAGCAAATTGTCAAGACGTATCATCCGGGGACGCCTCGGTAGCTTGCTTGCCGATGAAACGAGTGCAAGAGGGTGGTGCGCGACCGGAGGCCGCACCGTTTTTGTTCCGGAAGCGTCAATTACAGCGAAGAAGTGGGGTTCGTCGCGGATGGTCCGGTGAGCGGGGTGGCTCCCCGAGGAGTCGCGAGATCGGAACCGATCCACCGCCTTTCGTCAGCGCAATCCTGGTCGGACTGACACCATCGACAGGCCGGTCGACACCGGCAGGAAAGGTGGGTCGGCGGTGGCCGTGGCGCAGAGCCGTTATCGGGTACTGCTGGGGTTCGGCGCCTTCTATTTCATGGGCGCGCAGTTGGGCAGCGTTCTGGCGGTCCTGCCGTTCCTTCTGGTGGCCGAGGACATGGACATGGCGGCCGGGTTGGTGGTCCCGAGCTTCAGTATCGGTTTCGTGCTCGGGAATGCGATGTCGTCGCTGCTGCTCAAACGGTCACGGCACCGCCCGAACGTCGTCATCGCCGCCGCCGCGGGCACCATCGCCGTCCTGACCGCAGTTGTGGCCACGGCCGCGCTGCACAACACGCTGGTGGTGTTCACCTTCCTGTCGTCGGCGGTGCTCATCGGCGGCGCGATGGGAGTGGCGAACAACGCCTTCGCCGAGATCATCTCGCGCATGGTCACCGCGGCCCGGCGCAACGAGCTGGTGCTCAACCAGCAGGCGCTCGGAGCCATCCTGACCGTCGCGGCCACGTTGCTGCTCATCCCGCTGCTGCCCAACCGCGACACCGCAGACGGACATCTTGATGTGCTCTGGTTGGGCGCCGCCGCGATGGGCATCGCATTCGTGGCCGCGCTCATCGTCGGACCGGCGAGGCCGGGCCCGGTGGCTCCACCGCGCCATATCGTCGACGATTTCCGCGAAGGGCTCGCCGTGCTCCGTACCGCCCGCTGGTACCGGGTGTTCCTGACCACGCAGATCGTCTTCGTCCCGATCCTGGTGAACGAGACGTTCTTCGCGCTGCGCACGTCGCTGGCCCATGTCGACACCGCCGGAAGCCTGCACATGATCGTGATCGGTTCGGCGGCCGGGCTCGTCGCCGGTTCGTTCCTGTGGCGCAACGTGTTCGGCCGCGCCGGGGTACGCGGAATGCTCGTGTCGAGCGCGTTCGTGAGCTGTGTAGCGACGGGGATCTGCCTTGCCAACGAACTGATCTTCGACGAGCCACGCTTGTGGGCGTACGGCGTCGTCTTTTTTCTGGTCGTCTTGTCGAATGCCGCGATCGCGGCCGCGATGGTGTCGTGGATCAGTGCGTTCGCCGCCGAAGAACAACGCGCAGTTCTGATCAGCTTCGCCGCTACGCTCACCGCTGTGGTCACCGGGATCCTCGGCGCGGGCTTCGGCCTGCTGGCTCAGGTCGTCGCAATCTGGCCGGTCTTCGTCGTCTTGATGCTGTGTGTACTGGCCGTGGCGGTGGCGACGCGCGCACCTGACCGCGCAGAGGTGGCCGCGTGAGGTCGATGAGCCGGTCCTTCGAGGAACTCGTCGCCGAGGCCGTCGCCGAGCCGATCGACGGGTGGGACTTCTCCTGGCTCGACGGCCGCGCCACCGAGGAACGGCCGTCGTGGGGTTTCCAGCGCCTGCTCAGCCGACGGCTGGGCGAGGTGTCAGCGGCGCTGGACCTCTACACGGGCGGGGGAGAGGTGCTCGCCGGGGTGGAGAAGTTCCCGCCGACGATGGCGGCCACCGAATCGTGGCCACCCAACGCGGCCAAAGCCACCCGTCTGCTCCATCCTCGCGGCGTCGTGGTTCTGCAGACCCGCGGCGAACCGCCGTTGCCGTTCGCCGACAACGCTTTCGACCTGGTGAGCAGTCGCCACCCCATCGCCGTCTGGTGGACCGAGATCGCCCGGGTCCTGCGGCCCGGTGGAACCTATTTGGCCCAGCACCCGGGGCCGGCGACCGCGCTCGAGCTCATCGAAGCCGTCATGGGCCCGATGCCGGAGCTCGGCGCGCACATGGAGCCCTCCGTCCAGGCCGCGCAGGCGGAGGCGGCAGGTTTGACGGTCGTCGACCTGCGCCTCGAGACGCTCACCTCGGAGTATTACGACATCGGCGCGGTCGTCTACTTCCTGCGCAAGCTGATTTGGACGGTGCCGGACTTCACCGCGGAGCCGTACCTGACGCGCCTGCGGGCGGTGCACGAACACATCGAAGCGCACGGCCGGTTCGTCACCCATCCCACTCGGGTTCTCGTGGAGGCCCGAAAGCAGCTGTAGCGTCCTGGGATTCAGCGGGCCGGAAGCGGCTGTTGTTTCGCCCACTCGATGTAGCGATCGATGCCCTCCCAGATCTTCACCTCGGGAGCGAAGCCGATCTGCTGCGCGAATTCGACGGAGGCCGGAAAGCGGGTCACCTCCCCGGGCCGCGCGGGCCCGTTCACCACCCTCGTGCCGAATCTTTCCGCGATGTAGTCGGCGATGTCGCGTACGCGCGTGTTCACACCGCTGGCGACATTGATGGCGCGGCCCGCCAACTCCGGCGTGTCCAACACGAGGCGGTATGCGTTCACCACGTCGCTGACGTGGAGATAATCCCGGGTGGCACTTCCGTCCCCGAAGATCACGAGGTCCTCGCCCGTCAACGCCTTGCGGACGAGGATCGGGATGAGTGCCCCGTACGCGCCGCTTTTCTGGCGTTCACCGAAGATGTTGAACGGTCGGACGATCGTGACGTCCATGCCGTAGGAGCGGTAGTAGGAGTACGCGAGACGATCGGCGGCAGCCTTCGACGCCGCATACGGACTGTTCGGCTTCAGTTCAGCGGTTTCGTCCAGCAGCGAGCCCGGGCCCAAGCGATGTCCGTCGCCGTACACCTCGCAGGTCGACGCGAGGATCACCCGCGCGCCGTATTCGCGGGCAGCCTCCAGAACGTTCTGGGTCCCCACCACATTGGTCTCGATGAAGCTCTTCGGGTCGCTGAGCGACTTGTCGACGTTGACATTTGCCGCCAGGTGAAAGACCACCTCGTGATCGCGCGCCGTCTTGCTGATCAACTCCCAGTCGGTGACCGAACCGAACACCACGTCGGCCCGGTCATCGTTCGCGATGTCGGCCAGGTTCTGCTTGCCGGTCACCGAGAAGGTGTTCAGGACGGTCACGCGGTGTCCGGCGGCGAGGAGGGCTTCGCAGAGGTGGCTCCCTTGGAAGCCGGCGCCGCCGGTAACGAGGATCCTCACCTAAAGTGCTCCCGTCTCAAGACATATGCCGCATTATGATTACCACCCGGCGCCGCTGGCGGTATGCGAAAAGGATGCATCAAATGTGCGACGTCGCCGCGGAATATCGGGGACAGATCCAGGCGTGGTGCACTCACCCCGCCCTGACCGAACTGGTCGAGATGTTCGGCGGAAGCGTTCCGCGGGGCCTGACGTTGAGCGAACGGCTCGCATTCCTGGACGAGTTCAGCGAGGTATGGGACTACCGGGGCAAAGCGCGCCAACAGAGCGCGGTCCGGTTCCACAACCAGGACGCCGGCGGGGCGGTCCGGTGGCTGATCCCTCGTCTCGAGCTGCCTGATGATCACCTCGAGCGGATCGAGAAATTGGCGGACCAGCTGGGACTCATCGCCGAGTTACAGCCCGCCGGAACCGAGTTCGAGCACCTCATCGTCATCGGCGGCGGGCGGTACACGAACCTGCTGCGAACGCGTTACGCGGGGGAGATGGTCGCGGGCCGCCGAGTCGGCAATGTCGTACTCGCCGCGGCGTCCCGACGCCTGCTGGATTCCGAAGCCGATGCCGTCGCCGCGTGTGCGCCTGGTGCACGTACCGAGTTCGACTTGATGGTCGCCGCCGCCCGCGACGTGTTCGGCCTCGACGTCGACGAGGTCTGCGCGCATGTGAGGCGCCGCGTCGATCGAGTGCAGTGCAACGAGACGGTCTGGTACTTTCCGCCTGACAGCAATGAATTCGGTGTGCCCGTCATGCTGCTCGAGACGCCGTCGCCGGATCCCGAACGTCGCCGGGCGAATTCCGCTGACACGTATACGTTCGCGGCGCAGACGGCCGGCATGCGCGGCTCGTCGTGTCTGATGGTGACGGGTCAGCCGTTGGTGCCCTACCTGCACTTCGAAGCCCTGCGGACGTTGGCATTGCGATATGACATCCGTTTGGAGTCAGCGGGTTTCGGGGTGCAGGAGTACAACCGGCTCAGCGCGATGGACCAGCAGCATCCGGCCAAGCTGCTCCAGGAGGTGCGTTCGACCATCCGGTCCGCGCGGGCTCTGGAGGATCAGCTCAGACGATGATCGCGCAGGGCGACGACGGGGGGAAGGTGCCCGACACCGGGCGCGGACGCCCCGACGGTGTCCACGGCTTCAGTCCCATGTTCGCCAGGTGGCGCACGGGGTTGACGTGCTCGCCGTCGACGTGGACCTCGAAATGCAGGAAGCCGTCGGCAGATTCGTCGTGCGCCTGCAGGACGCCGATTTCCGTGCCCGCGTCGATTTGGGCTTCGACGTCGATGCGGCGGTCATCGCCCGGCCGGAAGACGTACACGATCTCACGGTCGGCTCCCGCGATGGTCACCGATTGCAGCCCGTCGTCAAGGTTCACGACGCGGCTGACGGTGCCCGACGTCGCCGCGTGGACCGGTGTTTCCGGCGCCGCCGCGAAGTCGACGCCGGGGTGGAAACCGGTGGCGCGGCGTCCGTAGCCCGACGCGATCGCCAGCCGGTCGCGATCGATGGGCTCGCGGGCGCCGGGTTCGGCGGTGTCGAAGTCACCTGATGCCCGCCGCCGGTAATCGGAGCGCAGCAGGTCGATCTCGTCGTAGGCGTACCCGAACAGCAGGGCGCGGTCGTAGGGCACGCCGTAGTTCAACTCGGAGTGGGGATCGAGCTTGCGGTAGTGCTCGACCTTGGCGATCCGTTCGGCCAGCGTCGACCAGCCGGTGTGCAGCAGGCGCACGTCGTTGGCGACGCCGATGCCACCGTGTTCGGTGATGTTGGCCGGCCAGTGGGGGTTGTGGATCGCGCGCGTTCCGGCGCGCAAACCGGGACGCCAGCGCCAGAACGGTCCGCGCATCGATTCGGCCGTACCCATCAGCGGGATCATGTCCGGATAGTCCGGATCGTCCCAGCTGGGGATCATCGGACACATCAGCGCCGCGACATCGTCGGGAACGCGTGCGAGCATCGCCGGGATGTCGATGTCGGTTTCGACCAGCTGGTCGGAGTCGATCATGAAGATCCAGTCGGGGCGGCAGAAATCGGCCATGCGGTACAGCAATTCGAGCCCGGGCGGTTCGGGGATCAGCCACGGGGTCTGTGGAAGATCCGAGCGGGCGTGTACGACGTTGGTGACCGCGGGATGCTCGTGCAGGATCTGCGCGGTCCCGTCGGTGCTGCGGTCGTCGACCGCGTAGACGTCGTCGCACCAGCCGGCCAGGGAATCGAGCACGCGCGGCAGCACGTCCTCGCCGTTGTGCACGCGGAACATCGCCAGAACGCGCATCATCGCCTACTTCCGCTGACCTGCGGTTGGACGGCGTGGCATACCGGCGCGGTGAGCATCGCCGAGAGCATAGCGATGATCATGTCCGTACCGCGGTCAGTTGCGCGGGTGTCGCGTGAGGGGACCAGCGATGCGCCTATGCGTCGAGCGTCGGCGCATCGATCAGGCTGCCGACCTCCTCGGCCGAGATGACCACAACGCCCCGGGTGGTGGTCACATACAGAAACCCGTCCACCACGTCGATGTCGACGGGCCTGTCGGCGAGTTCGATCTCGCCAATCACACCGCCGAATTCGGTGTTGATGACCGTGACGCTGCTGCCAGTGGTGTTGGCCACGAAGATTGTGGGGTCTCCGGGCATGGCGGCGACGGCCGTCGGGCGATCACCCACGTCGTAGGTGTCGACGATTGCGTTGTTATCGGTGCCGATGACCACCAACTTGTCCTGGACCCCATCCGTGACATAGACGCGGTTGCCGACGACGGTGATGCTCTGGTCCGATAGCGTCGTCCCGTCGTTCGTGCCCGTTGGCAGAACCGTGTAAGTCCCGCTCGCCAGGTTCACCACCCGCACATCGTTGATGATGCTGCCGACGTACAGGGTGGTGCCGTCCTCGCTGACGGCGATCGCACTGCTCTGCAGCCCCGTGTTGATGAGCGTGTATTCACCTGTCTCGGTGTCGATTACCGACACGGTGCCGTCCTGGTAGTTGGTGACGTACAAGGTGCCGCCGTCGTCGCTGATCACCATCGCCGCCGGCTGTCGGACCCCGCCTATCAACGTCACCGTGCCCGTTTCGACGTCGATCCGGGCGATCGGAATGGGATCCGTGCTGACCGAAAAGGAGCCGACGTAGGCGTAGCGCCCGTCCGGACTCATCGTCATGCTCTGCGGCGTGGCGCCGAGGTCGATGGTGTCGAGCCAATCGCCGGTAGCCGTGTCAACGACCCGCAGTTGGCTGCCCGTCCGCACGAGAATGCGGGTCGGGTCATCCGTAGTGAAGACCTCCGACGGTGTGGCGCCGTCGTCGAAGGTGATCACGGGAAGGCCCGTCTCGACCGTCACGGTCACCGTCGCGGTAACGAAGCTGCCGCTGCCGTCGTAGACTCTGTAGGTGAACGAATCATCGCCGGTGAAGCCAGCATTCGGGATGTAGTCGAACGACCCGTCACCGTTCAATGCGACGATCCCATAGGTGGGCATTGAGGTGATAAGCGCGGTCAGCTCATCACCGTCGGCATCGATATCGTTGGCCAACACGCCAGGCGCGGCGATCGTCAGCGGGGTGTTCACCTGGGTTGTGTAGTGATCGTCTGCGGCGATCGGCGCATCGTTGACCGGGTTGACCGTCACGGTTACGGTTGCGGTCGCGGTGCCGCCGTTGCCGTCCGTGACGGTGTAGGTGAACGAGTCCGTACCGTCGAAATCGTCCTCGGGCGTGTAGGTGACGACACCGTCGACCAACGAGACGGTGCCGTTGCTCGCTGCGCCGACGGCAGCCACCGTGAGCTCGTCATCGTCGACGTCTGTGTCGTTGCCCAAGACGTCGATCACAGTGGGCCCGGAATCCTCCCCGACCGCGACGGCGTCGCCGACAGCGATCGGGGCATCGTTGACCGGAGCGACGGTGACCGTCACGGTGACGGTGTTGGTGTGCAAGGCGTCGCCGCCTAACAACGCGCCCAACAGGCCGCGCAGCCCGTGAATATGCAGGGGGCTGTCTTCATCGGAGATGGTGTAGGTAAATGTGTCGGTGCCATGGAAACCGGGGTTGGGCGCGTAGGTCAGGGAGCCGCCGTCAATGCTCACCGTCCCGTTTTGCGGCTGGCTGACCTCGGTCACGGTCACCACATCACCCGCGGGCGCATCCGGGTCGGCGCCGCTGACCACATCGATGGTGACGGTGGCGCCCTCCGACGTGGTGACGGTGTCGACCACCGCATCGGGGGTGCGGTTCAAGAGCATGTGGTGCCACTCGCGGCGTACAAACGCCACCAGCGCCCAGGCCAACGGCGGTTCAGCCGGCGCGACGGGGCTGGGCGCCGACAGTGGTGCGAGCAACGCAGCGACGAATTTACTCGCGATACCGATGAATGTGGCCGGGGCGCTCGTCAACGCCTGAGTCTGCGCGGTGGCGGGCTCATCGACGACCGACGTGGTCGACGTCTGCAGATCCCCACCGTCTGTGGCGCTCTCGACGACCAGCATCACCCGGCTTGTCAACGAGGTGGGTGACTGCTGCGGTTCGGTGAGCTGGTCGGTGTCGCTGTCAACGACCTTCTGGCCGGCCGGCTCCACATCGTCGATGCTGCTCGACACCTGATAAGCATCGTCGAGCATGGTGTCCTGTAGGACGGAATCCTGTTTGGTACGAGCGAATTCCGATTCTGCGGCGGCGGGCACAGCCTCCTGTTCCTGCCCGCCAATCTCGGGTTCACTTTCGTCTACAACCTCGAGTTCAACCTCGATTTCGGTCGCGGTTTCGTCGAGGAGCTCGTTATCTTCGCCGGCCTCGATCTCGTTGAGGAGCCCGCCATGTTCTTCGGCCTGGGTGACTGATACGCCGGTGTCGGTGGCTTGTCCCGCGTCGTTGACGGAGGTATTGACCGAGCCGGAACTGCGGACATTCATCGCCGGCGCGTTGCCGGTGAGGTGACCGCTCGTCGGGTTGCCGCCATCGCTAGCCGATTCGCCCGCATCGGCCGCTGGGGCACCGCCCGCGTCGGTTCCGACGCCCAGGCCGTTGATGCTCGTCGACGGCGCGTCAGCATCCGCGTCCTCACTCGTCGAGGTATTCGGAGCATCGCCCGGTGAGGTGTCGGAGGTCTGCGAATCACCGGCCGAACCCGTATCGGCCCACGCCAGCCCCGAACCGCCCGTCGCGACTGCGACGCCCACGCCCAACGCCACCGCCAACGCGCCGACCCTACCGACATACCGCGCATAGGCCGTGGAACTCGGCCTCAACCATCCACCCGTAGGTGGATTACTGAGGTTGCTGAGATCGAAGCTGTGTTTCGCTGTGGCAGCCATCGAGTGGGTCCCTTCTGCACATTCACATCAAGTGGGAAATCGCCGGACTTTTGGTTGAATGCAATGTGTAGGCACGGTAACAACTTGGATGAGCTGCGGCGTTGTTTTTGAAATCTTTCACTTGGCAATTGCGTGAAATTGCGCGATTCCCTGCCCCGGCATCCACGTTCCGCCGCCAATTTGGCCGCCGAATCGACGTAACCTTGAGCGAACTAAAGTTAGCCAGCGGCGAATGGTCCATATCCACATCGCGAACCGATGGCGAACTCTTTCCACGCTAGCGTCAATTAGCGAACGCGTCCAGACCGCTTGAACCCCAGAACCGCCGTTGAAAAGGAGGTGGGTTGAAGCCGTCTGAGCAGATTTTTCACCGGCATGCATGGGTCGGTACCCGGCAAGCCAGCACCGCAGTCGCCTGCGCGCGCGCCGCGCGCACTCGGTAGGCCCGAAGCGGCAGAGGCCGATCCAAGTTGCCCGAAAATTTGGCCACAGTAGGTACGGCGTAGCCGTCGAACGCGCGTGCTACCGCGCTGCCGCTTGTAGCGAGTGGAGCGGGCGACGGGAATCGAACCCGCGTAGCTAGTTTGGAAGACTAGGGCTCTACCATTGAGCTACGCCCGCATGTACAGCAAGACCAGATCGTACCGGCGGCAGCCAAATCAAATCCAATTGAGGGCTTCGCGTGTGCAGCCCGTAGTATCTCGCGTGGTCGTTCCGTGTTTTGCGGACGGCCCGCGCAGGCGCAGCGCTCAAGCGCCAGCGCGACGTGCAGAGCACGGGGTGTAGCGCAGCTTGGTAGCGCATCCGCTTTGGGAGCGGAAGGCCGCAGGTTCAAATCCTGTCACCCCGACTGCGACACCGACCGAACCAGAATATGAGGAGCAAGATCGTGAAGAGCACCGTCGAGAAGTTGAGCCCCACCCGGGTGCGCATCAACGTGGAGGTGCCCTTCACTGAGCTCGAACCCGACTTCGACCGCGCGTTCGCGCAGTTGGCCAAGCAGGTCCGGCTCCCCGGCTTCCGACCCGGCAAGGCGCCACGCAAGCTGCTCGAGGCCCGCGTCGGCCGCGAAGCAATGCTCGACCAGGTCGTCAGCGAGGCGCTTCCCGGCCGCTACAGCGAGGCGGTCACCAGCTCGGAGGTGCAGCCGCTGGGCCAGCCCGAGATCGAGATCACCAATAAGGAGTACGGCCAGGACCTCACGTTCACGGCCGAGGTCGACGTACGCCCCGAGATCGAGCTTCCCGACCTGTCGGAATTGACGCTGACCGTCGACGCCATCGAGGTGACCGACGAAGAGGTCGACGCCGAACTGCAGACGTTGCGCGCACGCTTCGGAACCCTCACGGGCGTGGAGCGCGCCGCCGAGAACGGCGACTTCGTCTCCATCGACCTGTCGGCCACCGTGGACGGCCAGGAGCTGGCCGAGGCCGCCACCGAGGGGTTGTCGCACGAGGTCGGCTCGGGCCAGCTGATTGACGGTCTCGACGAGGCGATCGTCGGCCTCAAGGAGGGGGAGACCCGCGTCTTCACCACCAAGCTGGCCGCCGGTGAGCACGCCGGCAAGGACGCGCAGGTGACCGTCACCGTCAAGTCGGTCAAGGAGCGCGAGCTGCCTGAGCCTGACGACGAATTCGCCCAGCTGGCAAGCGAATTCGACACCATCGACGAGCTGAAGGAGTCGCTCGTCGAGCAGGTGCGCCGGGTCAAGCGGGTGCAGCAGGCCGAGAAGATCCGCGACAAGGTGCTCGAGACGCTGCTCGAGCAGGTCGAGGTGCCGCTGCCGGAGAACGTGGTGCAGGCCCAGGTCGACGACGCGCTGCACAACGCCATCCACGGGCTCGACCACGACGAGGCGCGTCTGGCCGAGGCACTCGAGGCCCAGGGCAGCAGCCGCGAGCAGTTCGACACCGACAACCGCACCAACGCGGAGAAGGCGGTCAAGACGCAGCTGCTGGTCGATGCGATCGCCGACAAGCTCGACGTCCAGGTCGGCCAGAACGACATCAGCGAGCGCCTGATGCTGATGTCTCAGCAGTACGGCCTGCAGCCGCAGCAGCTGATCCAGTCGCTGCAGCAGAACAACCAGCTTCCCGCGCTGTTCGCCGACGTGCGTCGTGGGCTGGCGCTGGCCGCTGTCGTCGAGGCCGCCACCGTCAAAGACTCCGACGGCAACGTGATCGACACCACCGAGTTCTTCGGCCGGTCCGAAGAGCAGACCGAGGAAGCTGCCGAGGAGGCCTCCGACGCCGCCGAGTCACAAGCGGACGAGGAGTCGGCCGACGCGAAGTGACGCTGAGAGCGAACGCGGCCCGTCTAGGGACTGCACGCCCGCGCGGGTTGGTTAGTGTCGGTGAGTATCAAGCTCTTGAAGAAAGCAGGTATCCAGACGTGACCCACATGCGTGGCGCCTCGCAAGGCCTCAACCTTGTCGACTCGGTCTATGAGCGCTTGCTGGCGGAGCGGATCATCTTCCTGGGCTCGCAGGTCGATGACGACATCGCCAACAAGCTCTGCGCGCAGATTCTGCTGCTGTCGGCCGAGGATCCCACCAAGGACATCCACCTCTACATCAACTCGCCCGGCGGCTCCATCAGCGCCGGCATGGCGGTCTACGACACCATGGTGCTGGCGCCGTGTGACGTCGCCACCTACGCCATGGGTATGGCCGCCTCGATGGGCGAGTTCCTGCTCGCGGCGGGCACGAAGGGTAAGCGCTACGCCCTGCCACACGCCCGGATCCTGATGCACCAGCCGCTCGGCGGCATCACCGGCGGTGCGGCCGACATCGCGATCCAGGCCGAGCAGTTCGCGGTGATCAAGAAGGAGATGTTCCGGTTGAACGCCGAGTTCACCGGGCAGCCCATCGAGCGGATCGAAGCGGACTCCGACCGCGACCGCTGGTTCACCGCGCAGGAGGCCCTCGAATACGGCTTCGTCGACCACATCATCACCAGCGCGAGCGTCAACGGCTCAGGACCCGGAGCAGGACTAGACAAATGACCGATCACTTGCATCCTCAGGTTGACGCCCGCCTGCAGCCCCAGGCCCGTTACATCCTGCCGTCGTTCATCGAGCACTCGAGCTTCGGCGTCAAGGAGTCCAACCCGTACAACAAGCTGTTCGAGGAACGCATCATCTTCCTCGGTGTGCAGGTCGACGACGCGTCGGCGAACGACATCATGGCCCAGTTGCTGGTGCTGGAGTCGCTCGACCCCGACCGCGACATCACCATGTACATCAATTCCCCGGGCGGCTCGTTCACCTCGCTGATGGCGATCTACGACACCATGCAGTACGTCCGGGCCGACATCCAGACGGTGTGCCTGGGCCAGGCCGCTTCGGCCGCCGCGGTGTTGCTGGCCGCGGGCACCCCCGGCAAGCGCATGGCGCTGCCCAACGCTCGCGTGCTGATTCACCAGCCCGCGCTGGCCGGCGTCATTCAGGGCCAGTTCTCCGATCTCGAGATCCAGGCCAAGGAGATCGAGCGGATGCGCACGCTGATGGAAGTCACGCTGGCCAACCACACGGGCAAGACCCCAGAGCAGATCCGCAAGGACACCGACCGCGACAAGATCCTGACCGCCGAAGAGGCTAAGGATTACGGCGTCATCGACACCGTCCTCGAGTACCGCAAGCTGTCGGCCCAGACCGCCTGATCTGTCCCGCAACCGCGCGAAATGCGGTTCGCGTATGCCTTTGGCGTGGCACGCTGTGCGTCTGCACGGGCGGACGGCCAGGGGAGGACCCCGATGACAAATGGGATGCGAGCGGGTTTCGCGATGACCGCGTTGGCGGTGACGGCCGCGGTTTGCGGCCTGGCTCAGATCGCCTCACCGGCGGTGAGCCAGGCTCAGGAACCGCCCTGTCCCGCAGGGACGTATTGGGACGTCTACTCGCTCCAATGCGTGCCCGTCGACGCGACCGTTTATGTCAACCCCCCGAACCCCGTCGTCGGGCCCGCAGGTCCCGTCGGTGTCGGAGGAGTGGTTGGCCCCGCTGGGCCGGGTCCGGTCGGGCCAGGACCGGCTGGGCCGGGTCCCGCAGGCCCCGTACGCCGATAGCGTCACACCGAATCGGCGCCGGCGTGCACCGCGCCGATAACGGGTACTTTGGGTGCCGACGCCCTCTCGGTCCGGTCACGGCCACGACACGCCAACGACACGGCGGCGCGTTCGCCGGGGTCCGAGGGTAATCAGACGATATGTTGGCGCGAACACAGATGAATACCATTGGCGCGATTCGGCTTTATCGGTCGCCTCGCGCGGGAACAAGCGGGTAGCGTCGGGTTCACCACCCGAGGCAACCACAGAAAAGAAGCTTCATCGGCTGCGAGGAAAGTAGGACCCCACCACCATGGCGCGCATTGGAGACGGCGGTGACCTGCTGAAGTGCTCGTTCTGCGGCAAGAGTCAAAAGCAGGTTAAGAAGCTCATTGCGGGTCCGGGCGTCTATATCTGCGACGAGTGCATCGATCTCTGCAACGAGATCATCGAAGAGGAACTCGCCGATGCGGACGACGTAAAGCTCGACGAGTTGCCCAAACCCGCGGAGATCCGCGAGTTCCTCGAGGGTTACGTCATCGGACAAGACACCGCCAAGCGCACGCTCGCGGTCGCCGTCTACAACCACTACAAGCGCATCCAAGCGGGGGAGAAGAGTCGCGATTCGCGCTCCGAACCCGTCGAACTGGCCAAGTCCAACATCTTGATGCTCGGTCCGACCGGCTGCGGTAAGACCTACCTGGCGCAGACGTTGGCCAAGATGCTCAACGTGCCGTTCGCGATCGCCGACGCCACCGCGCTGACCGAAGCCGGATACGTGGGCGAGGACGTCGAGAACATTCTGCTCAAGCTGATCCAGGCCGCCGACTACGACGTCAAGCGCGCCGAGACCGGCATCATCTACATCGACGAGGTCGACAAGATCGCCCGCAAGAGCGAGAACCCGTCGATCACCCGTGACGTCTCCGGTGAGGGTGTCCAGCAGGCTCTGCTGAAGATCCTGGAGGGAACGCAGGCGTCGGTGCCTCCGCAGGGCGGCCGCAAGCATCCGCACCAGGAGTTCATCCAGATCGACACCACCAACGTGTTGTTCATCGTGGCGGGAGCGTTCGCGGGTCTGGAGAAGATCGTGTCCGACCGCGTCGGCAAGCGCGGCCTGGGCTTCGGCGCCGAGGTGCATTCGAAGGCCGACGTCGATACCGCCGACCACTTCGCCGAGGTCATGCCCGAGGATCTGATCAAGTTCGGGTTGATCCCGGAGTTCATCGGCCGCCTGCCGGTGGTGGCGTCGGTGACGAATCTGGACAAGGACTCCCTTGTGCAGATCCTGTCCAAGCCCAAGAACGCATTGGTGAAGCAGTACACGCGCCTGTTCGAGATGGACGGCGTCGAACTCGAGTTCACCGACGAGGCGCTCGAGGCGATCGCCGATCAGGCCATCCACCGCGGCACCGGTGCTCGAGGACTGCGCGCCATCATGGAAGAGGTCCTGCTTCCGGTGATGTACGACATCCCCAGCCGCGACGACGTCGCCAAGGTGGTCGTCACTAAGGAGACTGTGCAGGACAACGTCCTGCCGACGATCGTGCCGCGCAAGCCGTCGCGTCCGGAGCGTCGCGACAAGTCCGCCTGACGACGATCGAGCGGCGAGGAACGAGCCGCGTTGAGGAGTCGGGCAATCAGGTCTCGCCTGACGGCGATCAAGCGGCGAGGAACGAAGCCGCGTCAGTGCACGACGCGGTCGGGGCGGGTGTAGACGTTCATCGACCGGCCCCGCAGGAAGGCGACCAGGGTCAGCCCCGACTGGCTGGCCAAATCGACCGCCAGCGACGACGGCGCGGACACTGCCGCGAGCACCGGAATCCCCGCCATCACGGCCTTCTGCGTCAGCTCGAACGAGGCGCGTCCGCTGACCAGCAGGACGGTCCCCGTCAGCGGAACACGGTCCTGCTCGACCGCCCACCCGATGACCTTGTCGACCGCATTGTGCCGGCCGACATCTTCGCGCACGGCGAGCGTCGTGCCCCCCGAATCGAACAGCGCGGCGCCGTGCAGGCCGCCGGTGCTGGCGAACACCTTCTGGGCTTTGCGCAGCCGCGCAGGCAGCTGCGAGAGCGTCTCCGCGGTGATGGTCGTCGGATCGTCCCCCGGGCCGTGGCGGCTACTCAGCTGTACCGCCTCCAGTGAGGCCTTACCGCAGACCCCGCACGACGACGTGGTGTAGAAGTTGCGCGTGACGTCGACGTCGGGCGGCGCGACGTGCGGGGCCAGCGTCACATCGAGGACGTTGTAGGTGTTCTGCGAAAAGCCCGCGTCGTCGACGCCCGTGCCTCTGCAGTAGCGCGCCGTGAGCACGTCGTCACGTCCGGCGATGACACCCTCGGTGAGCAGAAAACCCTGCGCGAGTTCGACATCGGAGCCCGGAGTGCGCATCGTCACGGTGATGGGTGCGCCGTTGACGCGGATCTCCATCGGCTCCTCGACGACGAGGGTCTCCGGCCGCGCCACCGCGGAATCCATGGTCACATGCTTTACCCGCCGCCTGGCTGTGACCCGACCCATGACTCCACACTAGGGCGGATCGACGTCGATAACGTTTTCCTTGCTGTTCATGCCGGGGCCAGCGCGCGAGGCGGCGTCATCGCCATCCGGACGGCACAATGGATGCGTGCACAACGAACTCGAACCGAACCGCCGCATGCCGGTCTGGCGTGATCCGCTGTCGGCTGGCTTCCGCGCGCACCGCCACCTGCTGTTACTGCGCCTGCGTTGGCACCAACGGCGCGGGGAGTCGGCGTCCACCCGGCACTGACAACGGGACGACCAGCACCGACGATGGGTGCTAGCTACCGGCTACTGGACGGTAACCATTTCCTTAGGATTTTTGTCTCGTAGACGTGACGAACAACACAGTTATGTCTCACGGCAGGCATCCGCACATCGACTGAGCTGTGTGTTCGACCCTCCGCGTGCGGCACGCCGCGGGCGAGTCCGGTGAAGGGCCGCCTAAGAAAAGTGCAATAATCGGTACTGGCAGTGACATCAAAAATTTTGGTGGACGTCCACCGACGGCGCGTCGACTCGACTGTGACTCGGAGGACGTCCCCACGCAGTGTGGAAGGCAGGCCTCGTGGCAGCGAAGGACAACGCGGTCAGTCCGGGGAGTGCGGGTCCTCGACAAAAGCTCGAGAAGGTCGTCATTCGATTCGCCGGCGACTCCGGCGACGGTATGCAGCTCACCGGTGACCGGTTCACCTCCGAAGCCGCCCTGTTCGGCAACGACCTTGCCACCCAACCGAATTACCCCGCCGAGATCCGCGCGCCGCAGGGCACGCTGCCCGGTGTGTCGTCGTTCCAGATCCAGATCGCCGACTACGACATCCTGACCGCGGGCGACCGCCCCGATGTGCTCGTCGCGATGAACCCGGCGGCGCTGAAGGCCAACGTCTCCGACCTGCCCCGCGGCGGTCTGATCATCGCCAACTCCGACGAGTTCACCAAGCGCAACCTCGCCAAGGTCGGCTATGAAGCCAACCCGTTGGAGACCGAGGAACTGTCCGACTACGTCGTGCAGGCCGTGCCGATGACGACCCTGACGCTGGGCGCGGTCGAGCCGATCGGCGCCTCCAAGAAGGACGGCCAGCGGGCGAAGAACATGTTCGCGCTCGGTCTGCTGTCGTGGATGTACGGCCGCGAACTCAAGCACAGCGAGGCGTTCATCCGCGAGAAGTTCGCCCGCAAGCCCGACGTCGCCGAGGCCAACGTGCTCGCGCTCAAGGCCGGCTGGAACTACGGCGAGACCACCGAGGCCTTCGCCAGCACCTACGAGGTCGCACCCGCCAAGCTCAAAACCGGTGAGTACCGCCAGATTTCCGGTAACACCGCGCTGGCCTACGGAATCGTCACCGCCGGCCAACTCGCCGATCTGCAGGTCGTGCTCGGCACCTACCCGATCACCCCGGCGTCGGACATCCTGCACGAGCTGTCCAAGCACAAGAACTTCAACGTGATGACCTTCCAGGCCGAGGACGAGATCGCCGGCATCGGCGCGGCCATCGGCGCGTCCTACGGCGGCGCCCTGGGTGTCACCAGCACCTCGGGCCCGGGCATCTCGCTGAAGTCCGAGGCGATCGGTCTGGCGGTGATGACAGAACTGCCGCTGATCATCATCGACGTGCAGCGCGGCGGGCCGTCCACCGGTCTTCCGACCAAGACCGAGCAGGCCGACCTACTGCAGGTGATGTACGGGCGCAACGGCGAGTCGCCGGTCGCGGTGGTGGCGCCCCGCTCACCGTCGGACTGCTTCGACGTGGCCGTGGAGGCCGCCCGCATCGCGGTCAACTACCACACGCCGGTGGTCATCCTCTCCGACGGTGCGATCGCCAACGGCTCTGAGCCGTGGCGGATTCCGGACGTCAGCAGCTACCCGGCCATCGAGCACACGTTCGCCAAGTCCGGAGAGCCGTTCCAGCCGTACGCCCGCGATCCGGAGACCCTGGCGCGCCAGTTCGCGATCCCCGGTACGCCCGGTCTCGAGCACCGGATCGGTGGCCTCGAGGCGGCCAACGGCTCCGGCAACATCTCTTATGAGCCCAAGAACCACGACCTGATGGTCCGGCTGCGGCAGGCCAAGGTCGACGGCATCGCCGTGTCCGATCTCGAGGTCGACGACCCGACTGGTGACGCCGAACTGCTGATGCTCGGTTGGGGTTCCAGCTTCGGGCCGATCGGTGAGGCGTGCCGGCGGGCGCGCCGCAAGGGCATCAAGGTCGCCCAGGCGCACCTGCGCAACCTCAACCCGTTCCCGGCCAACCTCGGTGAGGTGCTGCGGCGGTATCCGACGGTCGTGTGTCCGGAGATGAACCTCGGCCAACTCGCTCTGCTGCTGCGGGGCAAGTACCTGGTCGACGTCCAGTCGGTCACCAAGGTGGAAGGCATGGCCTTCCTGGCCGACGAGGTCGAGGGCATCATTGATGCGGCGCTGGACGGAACGTTGGGCGAGAAGGAAAGTGACAAAGTGAAGTTCGCACGACTGGCGGCGGCCACCGTCGAAGTCGGCGTGAGCGGTGTGGGAGCGAACGTATGACCGACTTGATCGGAGCAGATCTCGGGTTGACCGCAGGCACCAGTCGGGTGCCGACGACCGATCAGCCGCAGAAGTCCAAGGACTTCACCAGCGACCAGGAGGTTCGCTGGTGCCCCGGTTGCGGTGACTACGTCATCCTCAACACCATCCGCAACTTCCTCCCCGAACTGGGGTTGCGCCGCGAGAACATCGCGTTCGTCAGCGGTATCGGCTGCTCGAGTCGCTTCCCGTACTACCTGGAGACCTACGGGTTCCACTCGATCCACGGCCGCGCCCCGACGATCGCGACCGGCCTGGCCCTGGCCCGCGAGGATCTGTCGGTGTGGGTTGTCACCGGTGACGGTGACGCGCTGTCGATCGGCGGCAATCACCTGATTCACGCGCTGCGCCGCAACATCAACATCACGATCCTGTTGTTCAACAACCGGATCTACGGGTTGACCAAGGGGCAATACTCCCCGACGTCTGAGGTCGGCAAGGTCACCAAGTCGACGCCGATGGGGTCGCTGGACTACCCGTTCAACCCAGTGTCGTTGGCGCTCGGTGCTGACGCGACGTTCGTCGGGCGTGCACTGGACTCCGACCGCAAGGGGTTGTCCGAGGTGCTGCGGGCCGCCGCCGCTCACCGCGGTGCGGCCCTGGTCGAGATCCTGCAGGACTGCCCGATCTTCAACGACGGCTCGTTCGACGCCCTGCGCAAGGAAGGCGCCGAGGAGCGCCTGATCAACCTCACCCACGGTGAGCCGGTCACGTTCGGGGCCGACGGCGAGTACTGCGTGGTCAAGTCCGGCTACGGGCTCGAGATCGCCAAGACCGCCGACGTGTCGGCCGACGAGATCGTCGTGCACGACGCCAACCTCGAGGACCCCGCGTACGCGTTCGCGTTGTCGCGGCTGTCGGATCAGAGCCTCGAGCACATGGTGATGGGTATCTTCCGCCAGGTGAGCAAGCCGACCTACGACGATGCGGCCCGTCAGCAGATCACCGCGGCCCGCACCGAGAGGGCACACGACACGGCGGCGCTTCAGTCACTGCTTCGGGGCAAAGACACCTGGACTGTCGACTAACGTCACGGTCATGACGACCACCGTTCCGCTGGCCGGAATCATCCTGGCGGGCGGGGCTTCCCGCCGCATGGGCCGCGACAAGGCCACGTTGCCGTACGAAGGCTCCACGTTCGTCGAGCGGATGGTGGACATCCTCAAACCGCGTTGCGCGCCGATCTTCGTCATCGCCGCCCCGGGGCAGGCGATGCCCGCGCTTGACGCCGAGGTTCTGCGCGACGAGGTGCTTGGCGTCGGCCCACTGCTGGCGACCGGCCGGGGGCTGCGGGCGGCTGCCGACGCCGGATCGGAACTCGCTTTCGTCTCCGCGGTGGACATGCCGCTGTTGACCGTCGAGTTGATCGACGCACTGGTCGCTCCGGCGGTGCGCGTCGGCGCGGACGTGGTGCTGCCCTGGGACGGGCGTGACCACTACCTGGCGGGCGTATACCGCACCACGCTGGCTGGGCGCGTCGACGAACTGATCGACGCGGGGGAGCGCAGCATGCGCGCGCTGGTCGACCGGGTCGACACACAGCGGATCGTAATGCCTGAACAGCGTGCGCTGACCAACCTCAACACCGCCGCCGATCTCGAGGCGATCCGCAACGTGCAAATCGCGTAGCAAATTCAGTGATTTTAATACCCGCTATTCGTGATTGTGTGAAGTGAATTCCCGCCAGTGAATTAGTTCGCGTTTTACCGTGATAAGCACATCAACGTGCTGATATCGGTTCGGCGCGTGAAAGCGCAATATCGGCATAACAGATGCACGAATACGGCTGGCTCTCAGCGCCTTTCGGCGGCATCACCCGCAGCGGTGGGCGAATTCGAGCTCGCTGGGGACTGATTCGGTGCCCGAGCCCGCCCGAAGGCATGCCGCTGCGGATGGGCCGGTCGCGGCGAAACGAGCGACGCATGGCATGGCCGTGGCATTACGGCGGGTCCACGGGTCCGAAAGTGTGCCGAACGGGTGTCGCATTGACGACGAAAGACGCGCTGGGATAACGGATGCCGTAACGAGCCCGGTGAAGCGTTCGCAGGGGTGAGAAATGGGGCGATGAGCGAACGACCTCGTGAGTTGCTGACGCGCAACGTGTTCCAACTGTCTAATCCGGTCGCAGGGCCAGCGAAGTTGCCACAGTCATGGGGCAACGATCATGCCCGTTGCAGTCATTTTGTCGACGACACTGCGGTTTTCGCCGCACCAACCAGGACGCGACCCCGCAGACGCGTGGTTCAGCTCACAAAATAGCCGTGAGATGGCTCACGAGAACGTGTCCTGACATCAGTTTTGCCGCGTCCGTCAAAGCACGCTGCAACCTGGGAATATGCTGAGAAATCTGCGCCGTAATCGTTTCGTGATCATGCCGCGACACACCTTCGCTCGATATGACGGCGGCCGAACTCTTTTTGTACGGTCCCCAATGGCTCTACCCGGAGCAAACAATTTGAAACCACGAACCTGTGTGTGAGTGGGGCTGTAGGAGGCGAACGGTCTCCGGCAGCCGCCGGCGCTGAGGCCCGGCGAGGCATTCCGGCCTCCCGCTGTCGCACCCGACCGAGACGGTGCGGCCCAACTCCCTGGCCTGGCGGACAGGCATGCCCACCCCGCGCGCTTTGGCGCGGGTGTGTGTTGGCGCGCGCGTGGCGAAAGGATAGAAGTTGAAGAACATCCGCAAGACACTTGGCCTGGCGACCTTTGCCGGAGCGCTCGCGTTGGCGCCCATGGCTCTGGCCACCGGTACTGCCAATGCGGACAGCGGTGTGAACTGGGATGCCGTCGCGGCGTGCGAGTCGGGCGGTAACTGGTCCATCAACACCGGTAACGGCTACTACGGCGGCCTGCAGTTCACCATGGGCACGTGGCAATCGAACGGCGGCAGCGGCTCCCCGCACAACGCCAGCCGCGAGGAGCAGATCCGCGTCGCCGAGAACGTGCTGCAGTCGCAGGGCATCGGCGCATGGCCGACCTGCGGCGGTCGCGGCTAAGCACGAGTTTCGTCTTAAAAAGAGGCGGTGCCGGGTATCCGGCACCGCCTCTTCTTTCTCAGAAGGCTCTTACGCCAATTAAGTAACGAATAAAACTTTTGACCCTTGCGTAACACGTGACGTTCATCACCCGACACACCGGATAACCGCAGCGGAGATCGAGGGGTTCTCGGATGCGGGCCTTGTGAAAACGGTCGGGGAAGGACCGCAGAGATGAACGTTCGTACTGCAGTGAGCAAGGGCCTCTTGGCCGCGGCGATCTCCGGAGCGCTTGCGATGGTGCCGATGGCACTGTCCGAGTCGTCGTTGGCCACAGCCAACGCCGATTCGGTGAACTGGGACGCCATCGCCGAATGCGAGTCCGGTGGCAACTGGGCGATCAACACGGGTAACGGCCACTACGGGGGTCTGCAGTTCAAGCAGGCCACCTGGGCCGCCAACGGCGGTGTCGGCAACCCGGCGACCGCGTCGCGCGCCGAGCAGATCCGCGTTGCCGAGAATGTCCTGCGCACCCAGGGCCTGAAGGCGTGGCCGAAGTGCGGACCTCGCGGCGCGACGCCCGCCGTATGGACCACGCCGTCGGGTCCGTCCGCTCCGACCGCACGGACGATGCCTGCCTCGGCGACCGGTTGCGCTTCGATGCCGTCCAGCGGCCTGTTCGGCTTCGTCAACCCGCGTCAGATGTGCACCGCGCTGCTCAACCCGATCGGGACGATCGCCGGAGCACGCTGAACTGGTTGCCCTGCGGGTCGCTCAGCGCCCCGGAAGCCGAGTCGACGCTCCACTGCCAGCGGTTGGGAACGACACGGTCGTCGTCGACGCGGACGAACTTCCAGATGAGGTTCTCCCAACCGGCCGACCCGTAGAGCCACCGCGGCGTCCCGTCGGGACCGTCCCGCAGTTCGGCTCCCACCCGGGGCGCCCACCAGGCGGCGAGCTCTTCGGGCCGGTCGCTGTCCGTGCAGACGGCGAAGACGCGGGCAGGCGGGCCTCCTCCCGGGTCCTGCGGGAACGCGCAGAATTCGTTGCCCTCGATGTCCGCCAGCATCGTCCACCCGGTGTGCTCGGCGAGGACGCGGGCGCCGAGGTCGAGGAGCGACGCGACATCGCGCACGTAGAGGTCCGCGTGGACGCGGTTCTTCACCGTCTTCGGGCAGTTCTGCGGTCGGAAGATCAACAGCCTGCGCTGGGCCTCGGCGCCGAGGACCGCGGCCCAGAAGGCAGTCATCACCGGCGGGTCGGCCGCGTCGACGACCAGCGGGCCCAGCCGCACGGTCACACTGCGAACAGGTCGCGGTCGGTCGGCAGCTTGAACGCCGACCGCGACGCCACATCGGCCAGGTGGCGGGCCACCAGGGCTTCGGGTCCCAGCACCGTCGCACGGCTCACGAGCGCACTGATCGCCGGCGGCAGATTCATGACGCGCCCGATGAACCGCGATTCGCGGACCAGCGAGCGAACCCGCGGGCGGCGGAACTTCACGAACCGCGCGAAGGCGGTGGCGACATCGTCGTCGCCATCGAGGAACCTCGCGAGGATCGCGGCGTCCTCCAGTCCCTGACAACCGCCCTGTCCGAGGTGCGGGCGCATCGGATGCGCGGCGTCACCGACCGTCACGACCGAACCCCGCGACCACTGGCGGGCCTCGTCGCGGTCATAGAGGTCGTTGCGCAGGACGGCCTCGGGGTTGGTGGCGGCCAGGATCTCGGGGATGGGCGCGGCCCACGACGCGAACCGTTCCTGGAGGTAGGGCAGTTCACCCTGCGGTGCCGTCGTCCCTTCGGGTACACGTTCGGTGGCGAACCAGTAGGTGTGGTCCTCTCCGAGCGGCACGTGGCCGAACTCGACCGCGGGTCCGAGCGTCTCGCCCGCGAGCTCAGGATCGATCGTGCACGCAGCCACTCCGCGCCATGCGGTGTAGCCGACGTATTGGTTGTGCAGCGGTCCGTTGAGATGACGGGCGACCATCGAATGGGTGCCGTCGGCGCCTACGACGGCCTCGGCCTCCAGCACCGCGGAGTCGGCCAGCCTGATTCTCACGCCGTCGGCGGTCATCGCCAGCGCCTCGGCCGCCACTCCGGCTTTCAGGGTGCCGTCGGCGAGCGCACCGGCCAGGATCGACGTCAACGTCGAGCGGCGGATGACCACGAGAGGTTCGCCGAGGGCCTTGATGAGGCGTTGCCGTTCGGGTCGCCGCAGCCAGCTGCCGTCACGCCAACGGGCCGCGCCTGCGGTGACCCGGCCGCCGGCCTGGCGCACCGGGTCGCCGAGGCCGATGTCGTCGAGTGCGGCCAATGCGTTGGGCCAGATGCTGATTCCGGCGCCGGACGACGTGTCGGCGCGCTCCTCGACGAGCCTGACGTCGTGTCCGCGCTGTTGCAGCGCGACGGCGCTCGCCAGTCCGGCGATGCCTGCCCCGACAACTACGATCCGCTTCGGCATCTGTCGAACGTAGCGCGCCGAGCGCGTCGCGTTACAGGTCGAAGATCAGCAACGTGCTGCTCGCGGTGGCCACGACCGCGCCCGAGCCGTCAGTCACTACACCTTCGGCGAAGCTGATCCGGGAGCCGGACTTGACTACGGTTCCCGTCGCGACGAGTGCGCCGCTGTCCAGTCGCACCGCCTTGAGGTAGTTCACCTTGATCTCCACCGATGTGTAGCCCTTGCCCACCGGCAGGGTGCTGTGCACGGCACAGCCGGTGACCGAATCGAGCAGGGTGCAGAGCAACCCACCGTGAATCGCGCCGATCGGGTTGTACGCGGATTCGTCCGGCACGCAGGTGAATCCGATGCGGCCCGGCTCGACCTCCGCGATCCCGAACTGCATCAACCCTCCGATCGGCGCGGGCGGAAGCCGGCCCTCGGCGATCGCGCGCAGGTAGTCGATGCCCGCCATGGTCAGGCCCTTGGCCGTACTGGGACCAGGCGAGTGCCAGGTCACCGTGCGTGAACGCTGCGGACCCCAGTCCTCGCGGCCGGGTGTGGTCTCCAGTTCGAGAGTCATCGCGTTTCCTTCAGTCGGCTCAGGTGGCTGAGCGGCGGGTACCGGTGCGGCCGGTCTGGGTCAGACACAGAGACGGCGTACGTCTGTCCCCACACCAGCAGAGCGTCGAGAACGGGCAACAGCGCCCGGCCCGAATCGGTCAGCCGGTATTCGTGGCGCGGCGGGGCGTCCTGGTAGCGCAACCGGTCGACGACACCGACTTTCTCCAGCACCTTCAGCCTGGCCGCGATGCGGTCGCGCGGCGCGCCCGTACCGCGAACTATTCCGTCGAAGCGCGTTGCGCCCAGGGCGATTTCGCGTATGACCAACAGTGCCCACCGCTCGCCGACGAGCTCGAGCGCGGCAGCGATGGGACATGGCCGGCCCGGCAACTCGGCCAACGACACGGTGGCGATCGGTGACATGTGCACCATCATGCCGCTTGTAAGTTTGAAAATCAAACCTATGTTTCGGCGCTTAGCCGGTCGTCGGGCTTGTGCTACGAACGGGGCATGACCGCGACGGCCCCCGACGCCCCGTCCACCTCGTCTCACGCCCCTTTCCACGACCTCGACGAGTACGTCGCGTTGCCCCGAGTCTCTGGGATGGCGTTGTCGCCGGACGGAACACGGTTGGTGACCACCGTCGCGCAACTCAACGACAAGAGAACCGAATACGTCAGCGCGGTCTGGGAGATCGACCCCGCCGGTGCCCAACCCGCACGCCGACTGACGCGAGGGACCAAGGGGGAGTCGGCGCCCGCGTTCGCGGCCAACGGCGATCTGCTGTTCATCGCCGTCCGCCCGACCCCCGATGACGACGAGCCGCCCGCCGCGCTGTGGCGGCTCCCGTCGACCGGCGGTGAGGCGGCGCAGGTGTTGGCGCTTCCCGGCGGCGTCGAGGCGGTGCGCCCCGCCCGCGAGGAGGACGTCGTTGTGGTGCGCTCACCGCTGATGCCGTCGGCTCGGACCATCGACGACGACCGTCGGCTCCGGTCCCTGCGCAAGGACAACAAGATCACCGCGATCCTGCACACCGGTTATCCGATCCGCCACTGGGACTCCGATCTCGGGCCGGGCGAGCCGCACCTGCTCGGCGTCGCGTTGACCGACGATTCCGCCCGCGGTGAGGATGTCCGCGACCTGACCGCCGCGCCGGGCGCTGCCTTGCGCGACTCCGACTTCGACGTCAGTTCCGACGGGCGCTTCCTGGTCACCACGTGGCAGCGGCCCGCCCCCGGCGCGTCTCGGCATTCGGTGTTGATGCGCATCGACCTCGACGGCGGCGAACGCACGGTGGTGGTGGAGGAGCCCGCCGCCGACGTGTGGAGTCCGTCCATCTCTCCCGACGGTGCGACTGTCGTCTACCTTCGCGAGACGTTCTCGACCCCCGACACCCCACCGCGAATCACGTTGGGCTGCATCCGGTTTGGTGGGACCGCAACCGTGCTCACCGACGATTGGGACCGGTGGCCGGCATCGGTGACATGGCTGCGGGACGGCTCGGCGGTGATCGTCACCGCCGATCAGGACGGCAGGGCACCGGTTTTTCGTGTCGACCTCGCCGACGGCGCGGTGACCCAGCTGACCTTCGACGATTACTGCTACTCCGACGTGGTGGCCGCTGCGGGCGGTGTGCTGTTCGCGTTGCGCAGTTCCTACGCCGCGCCACCCCACCCCGTGCGCATCGACCCCGACGGCGCGATCACCGAACTCCCGTGTGTGAGGTTGTCGCCGCTGCCGGGAACGCTGACCGAACTCGAGACGACCTCCGCCGACGGCACGCGGGTGCGTTCGTGGCTGGCGCTCCCGGCGGGAGACGGCGAGGCGCCGCTGCTGCTGTGGATCCACGGCGGCCCGCTGGCCAGCTGGAACGTGTGGTCGTGGCGGTGGAATCCGTGGTTACTGGCGGCTCGGGGGTATGCGGTGCTGCTGCCCGATCCCGGGATGTCCACCGGTTACGGGCAGGACTTCATCGCACGTGGTTGGGGCGCATGGGGCGGTGCCCCGTTCGAGGATCTGATGGCCATCACCGACGCCGCGTGCGCGCATCCGCGCATCGACGGGTCTCGCACCGCGGCGATGGGTGGATCGTTCGGCGGTTACATGGCCAACTGGGTCGCCGGGCAGACCGACAGGTTCGACGCGATCGTCACCCACGCCAGCCTCTGGGCGCTCGACCAGTTCGGCGCCACCACCGACTCCTCGTACTACTGGCTGCGCGAGATGACGCGCGAAATGGCGCAGGCCAACTCGCCGCACCACCACGTGGGCGACATTCGCACGCCCATGCTGGTCATCCACGGCGACAAGGACTACCGGGTGCCGATCGGCCAGGCACTGCGGCTCTGGTACGAGTTGCTGACCCACTCCGCGCTGCCCGCCGACGCCGACGGTGACAGCCCGCACCGGTTCCTGTACTTCCCGTCGGAGAACCACTGGGTGCTCACACCGCAACACGCCAAGATCTGGTACCAGGTGGTCATCGGGTTCTTGGCCCGGCACGTGCTCGGTGAGGACATCGAGGTGCCCGAGACGCTCGGGTAGCGTCGCGACCATGAGCGCACCGGAGCGGGAATTCGACATCGTCTTGTACGGAGCAACCGGGTTCGTCGGGAAACTCACCGCCGAATACCTGGCCAGGACGGCGCCGGACGCCCGGATCGCGCTCGCAGGTCGATCGCACGACAAGCTGATCGCGGTCCGAGACTCCCTGGGTGGCAAGGCCGCCTCCTGGGCGCTGATCACCGCGGACGCGTCGCAGCCGTCGACCCTGAACGCGATGGCCGCACAAACGCGCGTGGTGGTAACCACGGTGGGGCCCTACGCGAAGTACGGTCTGCCGTTGGTCGCGGCGTGCGCGGCCGCCGGCACCGACTATGCGGACCTGACCGGTGAGTCGTTGTTCATCCGCGAGAGCATCGACCAGTACCACAAGCAGGCCGCCGACACCGGTGCGCGCATCGTGCACTCGTGCGGATTCGATTCCGTCCCATCGGATCTCACGGTGTTCGCGTTGTACCGGCGCGCGCAGCAGGACGGTGCGGGCGAACTCACCGACACCAACCTGGTGGTGCGGTCCTTCAAGGGCGGGGTCTCCGGCGGCACGGCCGCGTCGATGATCGAGGTCATGCGGGCGGCGTCGTCGGACGAAGAGGCGCGACGGGTGATGAACGACCCGTACACGCTCACCCCCGACCGCGCCGCCGAACCCGAACTGGGCGGCCAACCCGATCTGCGGTGGCGGCGGGGCGCGGAGATCGCACCGGAACTCGACGGGTATTGGGTTGCGCCTTTCGTGATGGCCGCGGTGAACACCCGTATCGTGCGGCGCAGCAACGCATTACTCGACTACGCCTATGGTCGGCGCCTGGAGTACGGCGAACAGATGAGCATGGGCAAGTCGGTGCTCGCGCCGGTGGCATCGGCGCTGGCCGCCGCCGGCAACGTCGCGACGATGGCGCTGGGCAGCCGCTACTTCGACCGCGTGCCCAGCAAGCTGGTCGACCGAGTGCTGCCCAAACCCGGCACCGGTCCCAGCGAGAAGGTCCGCGAGAGCGGCCACTACACCGTCGAAACGTACGCGACGACCACCACGGGCACCCGGTATCGGGCCGTCATGTCGCAGAAGGGCGATCCGGGCTACAAGGCGACGGCGGTGCTGCTGGGGGAGTGTGGGCTCGCGCTGGCGCTGGATCGGGACAAGCTCTCCGACCTTCGCGGCGTGCTCACCCCCGCCGCGGCGATGGGCGACGCATTGCTCACCCGACTACCCGCCGCCGGGGTGACGCTGGAGACGACGCGCCTGCACAGGTAGCGCACGTCACATCGCATCAGGAGCGAAAAGCCGCTCCGTTCGGGGCAGTTAGCGACACCGCGCACTGCATTCCTAGAATTGCGGGGTGACCGCCAGCCCCCGATCCTCTGCCGAAGCCCTGCCCAAGTCCTGGGACCCGGCCGCAGTGGAGAGTGACCTCTACGAGGGCTGGGTCACGGCCGGCTACTTCACCGCCGACGCGACCAGCAGCAACCCCGCTTATTCGATCGTGCTGCCCCCGCCGAATGTCACCGGCAACCTGCACATGGGCCATGCGCTGGACCACACGCTGATGGATGCGCTGACCCGCCGCAAGCGGATGCAGGGCTACGAGGTGTTGTGGCTACCGGGCATGGATCACGCCGGCATCGCCACCCAGTCGGTCGTCGAGAAGCAACTCGCGGTCGACGGCAAGACCAAAGAGGATTTCGGCCGCGACCTGTTCGTCGACAAGGTCTGGGACTGGAAGCGGGAATCCGGCGGCACGATCGGCGCGCAGATGCGCCGCCTCGGCGACGGCGTCGACTGGAGCCGCGACCGGTTCACCATGGACGAGGGCCTGTCGCGCGCGGTGCGCACGATCTTCAAGCGACTCTTCGACGCGGGCCTGATCTACCAGGCCGAGCGACTGGTCAACTGGTCGCCGGTGCTCGAGACCGCCATCTCCGACCTCGAGGTCAAATACGAAGACATCGAGGGTGAGCTGGTGTCGTTCCGGTACGGCTCGCTCAACGACGACGAACCGCACATCGTCGTCGCCACCACCCGCGTCGAGACGATGCTGGGCGACACGGCGATCGCGGTGCACCCCGACGACGAGCGATACCGCGACCTGGTCGGAACGTCGCTGCCGCACCCGTTCATCGACCGCGACATCGTGATCGTCGCCGACGAGCACGTCGACCCCGAATTCGGCACGGGCGCCGTGAAGGTGACTCCCGCCCATGACCCCAATGACTTCGAGATCGGTCTGCGCCACCAGCTCCCGATGCCGTCCATCATGGACACCCAGGGCCGAATCGTCGGAACCGGAACGGAATTCGACGGCCAGGACCGCTTCGAGGCGCGGGTCAAGGTGCGCGAGGCACTGGCCTCGCAAGGCCGCATCGTCGCGGAGAAGCGGCCGTACATGCACAGCGTCGGCCACTCCGAACGCAGCGGCGAGCCGATCGAGCCGCGGCTGTCGCTGCAATGGTGGGTCAAGGTCGAGGCGCTGGCCAAGGCCGCCGGTGACGCAGTTCGCAACGGCGACACCGTGATTCACCCTCCCAGCCTCGAGCCCAGGTGGTTCGCGTGGGTGGACAACATGCACGACTGGTGCATCTCGCGCCAGCTGTGGTGGGGCCACCGCATCCCGATCTGGCACGGCCCCGACGGCCAGACCGTCTGCGTCGGGCCCGACGAGACGCCGCCCGAGGGGTGGGAGCAGGACCCCGACGTGCTCGACACCTGGTTCAGTTCGGCGCTGTGGCCGTTCTCCACCATGGGCTGGCCGGACCACACCCCCGACCTCGCCAAGTTCTATCCAACGACCGTGCTGGTCACCGGCTATGACATCCTGTTCTTCTGGGTGGCGCGGATGATGATGTTCGGCACCTTCGTCGCCGACGACCCGGCGATCACCCTCGACGGTCAGCGCGGACCCCAGGTGCCGTTCCAGAACGTCTTCCTGCACGGGCTGATTCGCGACGAGCACGGCCGCAAGATGAGCAAGTCGCGCGGTAACGGGATCGACCCGCTGGACTGGGTGGAGATCTTCGGGGCCGATGCGCTGCGATTCACGCTGGCCCGCGGGGCGAGCCCGGGCGGTGACCTGTCCATCGGCGAGGACCACGCCCGAGCGTCACGCAACTTCGCCACCAAGCTGTTCAACGCCACCCGGTTCGCGTTGATGAACGGTGCGGCACCGGCTGCACTGCCGGACGCCGCCGAGCTGACCGACGCCGACCGGTGGATCCTGGGCCGGATGGAACAGGTTCGCGCGGAGGTGGATTCGGCTTTCGATGCCTACGAGTTCAACCGCGCGTGCGAATCGCTCTACCACTTCGCCTGGGACGAGTTCTGCGACTGGTACGTCGAACTGGCCAAGGTGCAGCTCGCCGAGGACATTACGCACACCACGGCCGTGCTCGCCGCGGTGCTGGACACGCTGCTGAAGCTGCTGCATCCGGTGATGCCGTTCGTCACCGAGGTGTTGTGGAAGACACTGACCGGTGGCGAGTCGCTGGTGATCGCCGACTGGCCGACGCCATCGGGTTTCGAATCCGATCCGGTTGCCGCGCAACGGGTCGCGGACATGCAGAAGCTGATCACCGAGGTGCGTCGCTTCCGCAGCGATCAGGGACTCAACGACCGGCAGAAGGTTCCTGCGCGGTTGTCGGACATCGCCGGCGCGGACCTGCAGGCGCAGGTGCCCGCCGTGCGTTCGTTGGCCTGGCTGACCACCGACGGTGACGGCTTCGCCCCGACCGCGGCCATCGAGGTGCGGCTGTCGCGCGGCACCGTGACCGTCGAGGTCGACACCTCGGGCACCGTGGACGTGGCCGCCGAGCGGCGCCGGCTGGAAAAGGATCTCGCCGCGGCGCAGAAGGAACTGGCCAGTACCACAGGCAAACTCGGGAACGAGGCGTTCCTGGCGAAGGCTCCCGCAGAAGTCGTCGACAAGATCCGCGGACGCCAACAGATCGCCCAGGAGGAAGTCGACCGCATCGCCGCGAGGTTGGCCGCGCTGCGATGACCGACCCGGAGCCGGACGACCGGCCAGAGCCGGACGTGGAGCCGCTGGGGCCTCCGGATCCCGAGCCTTCACCGGACGAGATCGCGGCGCTCCTGCAAGTCGAGCACCTGCTCGACCAGCGTTGGCCCGAAACGAAACTCGAACCCAGCACGACGCGCATCTCGGCGCTGCTCGAACTGCTCGGCTCACCGCAGCGCGGTTACCCGTCGATCCACATCGCGGGCACCAACGGCAAGACGTCGGTCGCGCGGATGGTCGATGCGCTGCTGACGGCGCTGCATCGTCGCACCGGACGCACCACCAGCCCGCACCTGCAATCGGCGGTCGAACGCATCTCGATCGACGGCAAGCCGATCAGCCCCGCGGCCTACGTCGACACCTACCGCGAGATCGAGCCGTTCGTGCACCTGGTCGATCAGCAGTCCGAGGCCGGCGTCCTGGGAGAGGCTGGCCCCGCCATGAGCAAGTTCGAGGTGGTGACCGCGATGGCGTTCGCCGCCTTCGCCGATGCGCCGATCGACGTCGCCGTCGTCGAGGTCGGCCTCGGCGGTCGCTGGGACGCCACCAACGTCGTGAACGCGCCCGTCACGGTGATCACTCCGATCGGTGTCGACCACGCCGAGTACCTGGGCGACACCCTCGCCGAGATCGCCGCCGAGAAGGCCGGGATCATCGGCAAACAGGAAGAAGAGATAGTGCCCTCGGGAACAGATCTCAGTACGGTCGCGATCATCGGCAGGCAGGCACCCGAGGCGATGGAAGCGCTGCTGGCCCAGACGGTGCGCGCCGACGCGGCGGTCGCGCGCGAGGACTCGGAGTTCGCGGTGCTCGGCAGGCAGGTCGCCGTCGGCGGGCAGCTGCTCGAACTGCAGGGCCTCGGCGGCCTGTACTCCGAAATCTTCCTGCCGCTGCACGGAGAACACCAGGCGCACAACGCCGCGCTCGCGCTTGCGGCCGTCGAGGCGTTCTTCGGCGCCGGGGCACAGCGCCAGCTGGACATCGACGCGGTGCGGGCGGGTTTCGCCGCGGTGACAAGCCCCGGCCGCCTGGAGAGGATGCGCAGCGCGCCAACGGTTTTCATCGATGCCGCGCACAATCCGGCCGGGGCCGCGGCGTTGGCGCAGGCACTGCAGGAGGAGTTCGACTTCCGCTTTCTGGTCGGCGTCGTGTCGGTGATGGGCGACAAGGATGTCGACGGCATCCTGACCGCCCTGGAACCGGTGTTCGACCAGGTCGTCGTCACGCACAACGGATCACCGCGCGCGCTCGACGTGGAGGCATTGGCGCTGGTGGCCGAGCAGAGGTTCGGTCCCGAGCGGGTGGTCACCGCCGCGACGCTGCCCGACGCGATCGAGATCGCCACCGCGATCGTCGAGGAGTCGGCGATCGAGGGTGAACTGCTGGGTGGCGCGGGGATCGTGATCACCGGGTCGGTCGTCACCGCGGGAGCGGCACGCACGCTGTTCGGAAAGGATCCGCAATGACCGAACCGGCGCCGCAGCAGCCGGATCCCTGGAAGAGCTTCCGCGGGGTGATGGCGGGCACGCTGATCCTGGAAGCCATCGTCGTGCTGCTGGCGCTGCCGGTGGTGGCCAACATCGGCGGTGGGCTCACCGCGGCCACCGGCGGCTTCCTCATCGGGATGGCGGTGATCCTGGTACTGCTGGCCGGTGTGCAGGGCAAGCCGTGGGCCATCTGGGTGAATGTGGGCCTTCAGGTCGTGCTGATCGCGGGTGTGGTCCTCGACGGGGCGATCGCCTTCGTCGGGGTGATCTTCCTGGTGGTATGGCTGATGATCGCCTATCTGCGCGCCGAGGTCCTTCGCCGACAGAAGAGGGGACTTCTGCCTGGTCAGCAGCGTCCGCCGGAGTAGTCGATTTCGGCGGCTATTCTGTCGGCCGTGACTGAGCCGATTGAACGGACCCTCGTGTTGGTCAAGCCCGACGGCGTCAAGCGGCGTCTTGTCGGTGACATTCTTTCCCGGATCGAACGCAAAGGGCTGGCGATCGCCGAGCTGAAGCTGGTGACCGTCAGCGACGAGCTGGCCCGCAGGCATTACGCCGAGCACGAGGGCAAGCCGTTCTTCGATTCGCTGCTCGCGTTCATCACATCGGGCCCGGTCGTGGCGGCGGTCGTCGAGGGTCCACGCGCCATCGCGGCGTTCCGCCAGATCGCAGGCGGAACCGACCCCGTGGAGAAGGCGGCACCTGGCACCATCCGCGGTGACCTGGCCCTGATCACCCAGGACAACCTCGTTCACGGCTCGGATTCCCCGGAGTCCGCCGCGCGCGAGATCGATCTCTGGTTCACCGGCAAGTAGGGGTTTCGCGACCTGTCTCGCCCAGCCTGGTCAGGCGGGGCGTCGTGATGTGGGATACTCGACTCGGGTGACCGGCCGCCAACGGGGACCGGACACCCGAATGAAGACTTAGACGTGCGCGACCATCGCCACGCGTGATGCGGCGCCGACCGTCCAGCCATCATTCAGACCGGCACCGGGATGGTCCCCCAGTGGGCCGCTCGGAGCGAGACCACAACAAGCTCGGGCGAAGTCACCCGGGTCCATAGCGGAAGCCCTCGCGTGGCCGCGTCAAACACGACGCGCCCGGGGGCTTAAGGAGACTACGTGGCCGAAGATGCCCCCACCGAAGACCTATCTGAAGACACGCGAGAAGCACAGGACTCTCAGCCGGAGTCGTTGAGAGTCGATTCGCTGGCCCAGGTGCTGGGCACCACTAGCGAGCGGGTTCTCGAGGCGCTGACCGCGCTGGACGGCCGCCCTCGCACCGCCGAATCCCCCCTCGGGGAGGACGAGGCTCAACGCGTGCGCGAAGCGCTCGCTGACGCTGCCGACGCGCCGCAGACGCCCGAACCGGCGGATGCCTCCGAACCGACCAACGGAGACGAGCCGGAGTCCCGGACGATTCTGGAGACCCCCGCCGAAGAGGCGCCGCAGCGCGCTGAATACATGCCGCTGTTTGTCGCGCCGCAGCCCGTCCGCTTCGAATACGACGCCGACGCCGACGACGATGACGACGACACCGACGACGACGATGACGACGGCCAGGACAGCGAGGACGACCAGTCCGAGCGGCCCTCCGGTCGCCGTCGCCGCCGCGGTCGGCGCGGACGGGGCCGCGGTCGCGGTGAGCAGAACGGCGACGACGCCGACGGCGACGGGGACGCCGATCAGGGCGGTTCTCAGGGGTCGGACTCCGACGGCGACGACTCGGACGACTCCGACGAGGACAACGGCGACGACGAGAACACCGGCACCGATGGCGCCACCCGCCGTCGCCGCCGCCGCCGTCGTCGCAAATCGGGATCGGCGGACGACAGCGAAGCGACCTCGCCCGACGATCCGCCCAACACCGTCGTGCACGAGCGCGAGCCGCGGAAGTCGACCAGAAACGACAAGTCCGGCAGCGGCGACGGCGAGATCCAGGGCATCAGCGGATCGACCCGGCTGGAGGCCAAACGGCAACGCAGGCGCGACGGCCGCGACGCAGGCAGGCGCCGTCCGCCCATCTTGAGCGAGGCCGAATTCCTGGCCAGGCGCGAGGCCGTCGAACGGATGATGGTCGTGCGCGACAAGGTCCGCACCGAACCTCCGCACGAGGGCGCCCGCTACACGCAGATCGCCGTGCTCGAGGACGGCGTCGTCGTCGAGCACTTCGTGACCTCGGCGGCGTCGGCCTCCCTGGTCGGCAACATCTACCTCGGCATCGTGCAGAACGTGCTGCCCTCGATGGAGGCGGCCTTCGTCGACATCGGCCGCGGGCGCAACGGTGTCCTCTACGCCGGAGAGGTCAACTGGGAAGCCGCCGGACTCGGCGGCGCGGCCCGCAAGATCGAACAGGCGCTCAAGCCGGGCGACTACGTCGTCGTCCAGGTCAGCAAGGACCCCGTCGGCCACAAGGGCGCCCGGTTGACGACGCAGGTGTCGTTGGCGGGTCGGTACCTGGTCTACGTGCCCGGCGCCTCGTCGACCGGCATCAGCCGCAAACTGCCCGACACGGAACGCCAGCGTCTCAAGGAGATCCTGCGTGAGGTGGTGCCGCCCGACGCCGGGGTGATCATCCGCACCGCGTCCGAGGGCGTCAAAGAAGAGGACATCCGCACCGACGTCGAACGCCTCGCCAAGCGCTGGTCCGAGATCGAGGCCAAGGCCGCCGACATCACCGCCAAGAAGGCCGGTGCGGCCGTCGCGCTCTACGAAGAGCCCGATGTGCTGGTCAAGGTGATCCGCGACCTGTTCAACGAAGACTTCACGGGCCTGACGGTCTCCGGCGACGATGCGTGGAAAACCATCAACGACTATGTGAATTCGGTTGCGCCCGAACTTCTTCCGCGGCTGACGAAATACGAGCCCGCTTCCCCCGACGGCCCCGACGTGTTCGCGGTGCACCGCATCGACGAGCAACTGACCAAGGCGATGGACCGCAAGGTGTGGCTGCCCTCGGGCGGCACGCTCGTCATCGACCGCACCGAGGCCATGACCGTCATCGACGTCAACACCGGCAAGTTCACCGGGTCGGGCGGCAACCTCGAGCAGACCGTCACCCGCAACAACCTCGAAGCGGCCGAAGAGATCGTGCGCCAGCTGAGGCTGCGCGACATCGGCGGCATCGTGGTGATCGACTTCATCGACATGGTGCTCGAGAACAACCGCGACCTGGTGCTGCGGCGGCTGACCGAGGCGCTGGCCCGGGACCGGACCCGCCATCAGGTCTCCGAGGTGACGTCGCTGGGCCTGGTCCAGTTGACGCGCAAGCGGCTCGGCACCGGTCTGGTGGAGGCGTTCTCGACCCCGTGCACACACTGCAGCGGGCGCGGAATCGTGCTGCACGGCGACCCGGTCGACTCGACGTCGAGCAGCGGACGCAAGTCCGACACCGGCGGTCGGCGCGGCAAGCGCGGAAAACGCGGCGCCAAGTCCGACGACGTCGCCGTGGCCAAGGTCCCGCCGCATCCCGCGGGCGAGCACCCGATGTTCAAGGCGATGGCGGCGGCCAACGGTCGCCATGACGCAGACGACGATGCCGCCGACGAAGACACCACCGACGATGAGCGCCGCGATCAGAAGCCCGAGGAGGTCGCCGAGACCGATTCCGAAGCCATCCGCACCGCGGTGATCGAGTCGGGCGAGGACGATATCGAGGACCTCGAGGACGAGGACTTCGACGAGACCGACTCCGATGAGGACGACGAGGACGACGAGTCCGACGACGATTCCGACGAGGACGAGGACGAGATCGACCTGGACTCCGATGACGACGAAGACGATATCGACGACGACATCGAGGTCATCGGCGCCGACGACTCCGACGACGACTCTGATGAGGACGACGACGAGGACACCGACGACGAGGATTCGGACGAGGACGAGGACTCCGGCGACTACGACACCAGGGGGGCCGCATCTGCGGCTGTCTCGCGAGGGCGGCACCGGCGTCGCGCGGCCGCCCGGCCTGCGGGCCCGCCAACCAACGAGCGCTGATCTGGTGGCCCGGGGCCGACGAGCCGTGACCTGCGGTGATTTGACCCTCATGCGGCGGCTCAAGTAGCCTTGAGCAGTTGTCGCCAGGCTGGACCATGCGAGTCGGCGGCAGTCGCAAACCCAGACCAGCGCAGCGGCAAATCGCGCGCGCCCAGTGAACGACGTAGGAGTAGTAAGACGATGGCAGCCGAGAAGGTCACGTACGCAATCGTCAAGACGGGCGGTAAGCAGTACAAGGTTGCCGTCGGCGATGTGGTGAAGGTCGAGAAGCTCGACTCCGAGCCCGGCGCCAGCGTCTCGTTGCCCGTGGCCCTCGTCGTCGACGGGTCGAAGGTGACCTCCGACGCGAAGTCGCTGGAGAAGGTCGCGGTCACGGGTGAGATCCTCGAGCACACCAAGGGCCCGAAGATCCGCATCCACAAGTTCAAGAACAAGACCGGCTACCACAAGCGGCAGGGACACCGCCAGCAGCTGACCGTCCTCAAGGTCACCGGCATCAAGTGATGAGCCGTCAGGCGACGGACAGAAAGCACTGAGGGGAACCACAGACATGGCACACAAAAAGGGCGCTTCCAGCTCGCGGAACGGTCGCGACTCCGCCGCACAGCGGCTCGGCGTCAAGCGGTTCGGCGGCCAGATCGTCAAGGCCGGCGAAATCCTGGTGCGGCAGCGGGGTACTCACTTCCATCCCGGCACCAACGTCGGCCGCGGAGGTGACGACACCCTGTTCGCCACCGCTCCCGGCGCCGTCGAGTTCGGTTCCAAGCGCGGCCGCAAGATCGTCAGCGTCGTTCGACCGGCACCGCAGGAGGCCTGACTTCCTGCCGCGAATGTGATGCTGCTGCGACTTCCCGGCTGAAGCTGGCAGTAGCCCACACTCGTCACGGAAAGGAAGACCGATGCCTCGCTTCGTCGACCGCGTCGTGATCCACGCGCGAGCCGGCAACGGCGGCAACGGCTGCGCCTCGGTCCACCGTGAGAAGTTCAAACCACTCGGCGGCCCCGACGGCGGCAACGGCGGCCGCGGGGGCAGCGTGATCCTGGTCGTCGACCCCCAAGTGCACACGCTGCTCGACTTCCACTTCCATCCGCACGTCGTCGCACCGTCCGGCAAGCAGGGCGCAGGCGGCAACCGGGACGGGGCCGCGGGCGCCGACCTCGAGGTGAAGGTTCCTGACGGCACGGTCGTGCTCGACGAGGACGGCCGGCTGCTCGCCGACCTCGTGGGCGCCGGCACCCGCTTCGAAGCGGCCGCCGGTGGCCGCGGCGGCCTGGGCAATGCCGCGCTGGCATCGCGCGCACGTAAGGCTCCCGGCTTCGCGCTGCTGGGGGAGAAGGGTCAGGTCCGCGACCTGACGCTGGAGCTCAAGACCGTCGCCGACGTCGGGCTCGTCGGTTTCCCGTCCGCAGGCAAGTCCTCCCTGGTGTCGGTGATCTCGGCGGCCAAACCGAAGATCGCCGACTATCCGTTCACGACGCTGGCGCCCAACCTCGGCGTGGTGTCCGCGGGCGGCAACACCTTCACCGTCGCCGACGTGCCCGGCCTCATCCCCGGCGCCTCGCAGGGGCGCGGACTGGGACTGGACTTCCTGCGGCACATCGAACGTTGCGCGGTGCTGGTGCACGTCGTCGACTGCGCGACGATGGAGCCTGGCCGCGACCCGGTATCCGATATCGACGCGCTGGAGGCCGAACTCGCCGCGTACACGCCGACACTGCAAGGCGATTCGACGCTGGGCGACCTCGCCGAGCGTCCGCGTGCGGTGGTGCTGAACAAGATCGACGTGCCCGATGCCCGCGAGCTGGCCGAATTTGTGCGCGAGGAGATCGTGCGCCGCTACGGCTGGCCGGTGTTCGAAGTGTCCACCGTGACCCGGGAAGGGTTGCGGCAGTTGACCTTCGCGTTGTGGGAGATGGTCTCGGCGTACCGCGAAGCGCAACCGCCGGTCGTGCCGCGCCGACCCGTCATCCGTCCCGTCCCCGTGGACGAGAGCGGTTTCACCGTCGAGCCGGATGGGCACGGCGGCTTCGTCGTGCATGGTGTCCGGCCCGAACGGTGGGTCGCCCAAACCGATTTCGACAACGACGAGGCCGTCGGCTACCTCGGTGACCGGCTGGCCCGCCTGGGTGTCGAGGATGAGCTGTTGAAGCTGGGCGCGCGGCCCGGATGCGCGGTGACCATCGGTGAGGTCACCTTCGATTGGGAGCCTCAGACACCCGCCGGCGTCGACGTGCCGATGTCGGGCCGCGGCACGGATCAGCGGCTCGAGCAGACCGATCGCGTCGGGGCCGCCGAGCGTAAGGCCGCGCGGCGGGAACGGCGGCGCCCCGGCGGCGAGTCATGACCGCCTCCGCGCGCCCCGACGAGTCGGCGCACCGGGCGGCGGTGCGCACCGCGCGCAGCGTCGTCGTCAAGATCGGCACCACCGCGCTGACCACGCCGACCGGAGTGTTTGACGCCAGTAGGCTCGCGGTGCTGGTCGAGGCCATCGAGAACCGGATGCGGGCAGGCTCGGATGTGGTGATCGTGTCGTCGGGGGCCATCGCGGCGGGCATCGAACCGCTGCGGCTGTCGAGACGGCCCGCCGACCTGGCCACCAAACAGGCCGCCGCCAGCGTCGGCCAGGTGGCTCTGGTCAACGCGTGGAGCGCGGCCTTCGCGCGTTATGAGCGCACCGTCGGACAGGTCCTGCTGACCGCGCACGACATCTCGATGCGAGTCCAGCACACCAACGCCCAGCGCACGCTCGACCGTTTGCGAGCGCTGCACGCGGTGGCGATCGTCAACGAAAACGACACCGTGGCCACCAACGAGATCAGGTTCGGCGACAACGACCGACTCTCGGCGCTGGTCGCGCATCTGGTCGGCGCCGACGCGCTGATTCTGCTATCCGACATCGACGGGCTCTACGATTCGGATCCGCGAAGGGGTAACGCGCGCTTCATCGCCGAAGTGGCGCAGCCGGAGGACCTCGACGGCGTGGTGGCCGGCAGAGGCAGCCAACTGGGCACCGGGGGGATGGCGTCGAAGCTGTCGTCGGCGTTACTGGCCGCCGACGCCGGGGTGCCGGTGTTGTTGGCCGCAGCCTCGAATGCGGCGACCGCGTTGGCCGACGCGTCCGTCGGAACGGTGTTCGCGCCGCGGCCCGAACGGATGTCGGCGCGCCGGTTCTGGGTGCGCTACGCCGCCGAGGCCGCGGGCGCGCTGACGCTCGACGATGGTGCGGTGCGCGCGGTGGTCACACAGCGGCGCTCGCTGCTGCCCGCCGGTATCACCGCGGTGTCGGGGCGCTTCTACGGCGGCGACGTCGTCGAGTTGCGGGCGCAGGACGGGACGATGGTCGCGCGCGGCGTCGTCGCCTACGACCGCGGTGAGTTGGCCACGATGCTGGGCCGGTCGACGTCGGATCTGTCTCCGGAGCTGCGCCGGCCCGCCGTACACGCCGACGACCTGGTGGCCGTCTAAGCCGGTGCGCTAGTGATCGCCCAGCGATCGGATGCGCGCCGAGATTCCCTCGAGCATCGCCTTGATCTGGTCGGCGCGCTCGTCGGCGCTTTCCATCACGTCGTCGTCGGCCGGTTGCACCGTCACGCCGTTGGCCTTCGCGGTCGCCTCGAAGCATTCGCGGACCACCGGATCGGCGAGGATCACCGCCGCCAGCATTCCCGGTGTGAGCTCGCGGGTGCGCAACAGGCCGTCGTAGCGCACCTCCGCCGGGATCCGGATCTCCAGCGCGCCGCCTTCGAGTTGCTGCTTGGCCGCGGCCAGCAGAAGCGTCAGCGCAGCGCGCGAGACCACTCCGAGCACCTTGTGCCGGAACGGAAACCACGGCAGCGGCAGCTTATCGATCTGCTTGTCCACTCCGCCGGTGAACAGGTACTCGATCAGGCTGCGGGTGCGGACCTCTTCGACCTCCGCCCATTCCACGGTGTCCCCGTCGAATTCGACCGCGTCCTCGCTGATGGCCACGCCGCCGAAGTGGTTGAGCTTGCGCACCAGCCACCGGAGTTTGTCGGGTGTGAGCGAGTGCTCGGCGATCACGTCGCCGACGCCCAGTGCCCATCGGCCGGTGACCGGCCCGGGATCAGGGCGATGCCGGTCGATCAGCTCACGGAGCCACGAGGCGTCCTCGGAGGTCTGCGTCACGCCGTCATTCCCGTCGACGTCACGAAGGCGGGCAGCTCGTCGGCCAGCAGCGCCAGCATGGGCGAGCACCCGTTGTCGATCTTGACCGTCGCCAGCGCATCGCCGCGGGTGGGTCCGCGGTTGATGATCGCGATCGGCATACCCGCCGCCGCGGCGTGGCGCACGAACCGGTAACCCGAGTACACCGTCAGCGACGACCCCGCAACGAGTAGCGCATCTGCCGCATCGACCATCGAATAGGCTTGAGCCACCCGCTCTTTGGGGACGCTCTCGCCGAAGTAGACGATGTCGGGTTTGAGCATCCCACCGCAATGCGGGCAGTCGACGACGTGGAACGACGTGGTGTCGCCGACGACGGCATCGGCGTCCGGGGCGACCGCGATGCCGCCCACCGACTCGGCGACCCGCTGGGCGAAGCCCGGATTGGCCGCCTCCAGCAGATCGGCCAGGGTGGCGCGGCTCATCGTGTGCGCACAGTCGAGGCAGATCACCTGCGCGTAGGTGCCGTGGAGGTTGACGACGTTGTGGCTGCCCGCCTTGCTGTGCAGCAGGTCGACGTTCTGGGTGATCAGCGCCGACACCGCACCCGCGGCCTCGAGCGCGGCGAGGGCCCGATGGCCGGCGTTGGGCAGCGTGGCATCCATGTGACGCCAGCCGAGGTGGTTGCGCGCCCAGTACCGCTGCCGGAACACGGGGTCGGAGGTGAACTTGCGGATCGTCATGGGGTTGCTCGGCGGCGAGTCCGGGCCACGGTAGTCGGGGATTCCCGAGTCGGTGGACATCCCCGCGCCGGTGAGCACCGCGATCCGCCGGTCGCGCAGCAGGGCGACGAGTTCGGGTGCGTCCACCTGGTCGAGGGTAGTCAGTTCGGCAGCGCTTCGGCCTCGCCGCGTGCTAACGGGTTGATTGCACGCAGCGGGTGCGTGCGATCAACCCCTTAGTGCAGTGCGATCGTGCCTGCCGTTGCTCATCGCTGGGTCGGGCAGGCTTCGACGGGGACGGGCATGGTCAGCTCGCCGAACTTCTGAAAACGGAAGGTCACGTCGACGTTGGAGGCGGGCCGAACGGTTTGGGTGATGCCGTCAAGGGTGACGGTGAGCGGCCGGCGCGGTTCGACTGGTTGACCGGTGGCAACCGCGGTACCCGCGTGGATCTCGATCGGAGGGCTCGGTTCGATGCGGGTGGCCTCGGCGGCCGTCGTCGTGATCGCCTCCAGCCGTTCGGTGTCCGCCGGTCGATTGTTGGTGATGGTGAACCGCAACTGTGCGGTGTCGCCGACCTGGATCTCGCACGATCCGGGTAAGTAGCGCGGTACGACGAAAGCGTTCTCGACGGTGGTCTCCGACGTCTGCGAACCGGACCCACGATTGCTGGATTCGCCAGTGGTGAAGCTGCCGCAGCCGGCCAGCAGGAACGTCACGAGCATGGCCGTCGTAACGGGAGCGGGCTTGGACCGTTTAACTTTCATCATCGAAGCGGGTGCTACCCGCTGCCCGCGGCGCCAAACGTCGACCGATACCCGGTTTGCGTCGGTGCCGCCGGCGTGCGGCGTGGTCGCGCTGGTCAACACCGCCCGCGAGCCGACCGGCGTCAGGACCGACACATCGGCGCGCGGCTTCGAGCATGACCTCGCGTCCGACTGATCACTGCAAACACTCTGCCGCTGGCGTGATTTCGGCGCTCATATTGCTTTTCATCATGGTCAGTGCCGCGTCGCTGAGCTCGGGGTCGATGTGGGCTACGGCGTCCGGTGGCACCACGACGGGGAAGTGCCGGACATAGGCGTCCAGCGCGGTGTAGAGGATGCATTGCTCGGTGACCTGGCCGGTGAGGATGACCCGCTCAGGTTTCAACTGCCCCAGCAGGTATGCCAGCGCCGTGGCGTAGAAGGCGCTGTGACGCACCTTCGTCATCAGGCGGCAGCCCTTCTGCGGGACGATCGGCTCGACCAGGTCCGGGCGCTCACCCTGCAGCGCCGACTGCACGATGTCGCTGAACTCCGCGGTGAAATCGCCGTAGTTGTCGTTGACGTAGATGAGGTTGACATCGTCGCGGTCACGGGCCTCGGCCACGAGCGCCGCAAGGGGGTCGATGATCTCGGCGACGTGTGGGATCAGCTTCTCGGCGTCGGGATGGCGGTAGGTGTTCATCATGTCGATGACCAGCACTGCGGTGTCACTCATGGGGACTTGCATACCCCGTTCCGTTTTCGGGCAACAATGAGGCATGGATTTCTACTCGGCGTACCGGCACGGCTTCGTCCGCGTCGCAGCATGCACGCACCACACGACGCTCGCCGATCCGCGGGCCAATGCCGAGTCGGTGCTGCGGATGGCGCGTGCCTGCCACGACGACAACGTCGCGCTCGCGGTCTTCCCGGAGCTGACGCTGTCGGGATATTCCATCGAGGACATCGTGATGCAGGACGCCCTGCTGGATGCGGTCGAGGACGCGGTGCTCGACATCGTCGTCGCCTCCGCCGACCTGATGCCGGTCCTGGTGATCGGCGCTCCGCTGCGCTATCGGCACAGGATCTACAACACGGCCATCGTGATCCACCGCGGCCGCGTGCTCGGCGTGGCGCCCAAGTCCTACCTGCCGACGTATCGCGAGTTCTACGAGCGCAGGCAGATGGCCCCCGGCGACGACGTGCGTGGCGCAATCCGGATGGGCCGCGGAGGTGAGTGGGCCGACGTGCCGTTCGGGCCCGACTTGTTGTTCACCGCGACCGACGTCCCCGGGTTCGTGTTGCACGTCGAGATCTGCGAGGACATGTTCGTGCCGATCCCGCCGAGCGCGTCGGCGGCACTGGCCGGCGCGACGGTGCTGGCGAACCTGTCCGGAAGCCCGATAACGATCGGACGCTCCGAAGACCGCTGCCTGCTGGCCCGCTCGGCGTCGGCGCGCTGCCTGGCCGCCTATGTGTACGCCGCGGCGGGAGAGGGCGAGTCGACGACCGACCTGGCCTGGGACGGTCAGACGATGATTTGGGAGAACGGCGAATGCCTTGCGCAGTCTGAGCGCTTCCCGAAGGGTGAACGCCGATCCGTCGCCGACGTCGATCTGGAATTGCTGCGAGCCGAACGCATCCGGATGGGCACCTTCGACGACAACCGCAGGCACCACGCGGCGTCGACGGACACCTACCGGCGGGTGGAGTTCCAGCTCGATCCGCCGACCGGCGACGTCGGGTTGCTCCGCCACATCGAGCGTTTCCCGTTCGTGCCGTCGGATCCCGAACGGCTGGAACAGGATTGCTATGAGGCCTACAGCATCCAGGTGGCCGGGCTCGAACAGCGCCTACGCGCGCTGGATTTCCCCAAGATCGTGCTCGGTGTGTCCGGAGGTCTGGACTCGACGCATGCTTTGATCGTCGCCGCCCGGGCGATGGATCGCGAACAGCGCCCCCGCAGCGACATTCTCGCGTTCACCATGCCCGGATTCGCGACCGGTGAGCGGACCAAGGGCAACGCTGAGCGGTTGGCCGAGGCGCTGGGGGTGACGTTCACCGAACTCGACATCAGCTCCACGGCGGAGTTGATGCTCACCAACATCGACCACCCGTTCGGCCGCGGGGAGAAGGTCTACGACGTCACGTTCGAGAACGTGCAGGCCGGGCTGCGCACCGATTACCTGTTCCGCCTTGCCAACCAGCGCGGAGGAATCGTGTTGGGCACCGGCGACCTGTCGGAACTCGCGCTGGGGTGGTCGACGTACGGCGTGGGCGACCAGATGTCGCACTACAACGTCAATGGCGGTGTTCCGAAGACGTTGATCCAGCACCTGATTCGCTGGGTGATCGCCTCCAAGGAGTTCGACGACAGGGTCAACGAGGTGTTGCAGTCGGTGCTCGACACCGAGATCTCGCCCGAACTGGTGCCCGCGGGGGAGGACGAGGAGATCCAGAGCAGCGAGTCCAAGGTAGGACCCTATGTGCTGCAGGACTTTTCGCTGTTCCAGGTGCTGCGCTTCGGGTTCCGGCCCTCAAAGGTCGCGTTCCTGGCCTGGCACGCATGGAGCGATCCGCAGCGCGGCGAGTGGCCGACCGGATACCCCGAGTCGAAGCGGCCGTCGTACTCGCTCAAGGAGATCCGGCACTGGCTGCAGGTGTTCGCCCAGCGCTACTACTCGTTCGCCCAGTTCAAGCGGTCGGCTCTGCCGAACGGACCCAAGGTGTCACACGGCGGATCGCTCTCGCCGCGGGGCGACTGGCGGGCGCCGTCGGACATGTCCGCACGCACCTGGCTCGACGAGATCGAGCGCGAAATCCCTGAGGAGTGACTTCGGGTTTGGCGCCTCAGCTGCTCAGCGGCATCCAGCGCCAGCCCGCTTCCTGCTTGCTGTTCGTCTGATTGCGTGCCATGGCCCCACGCTAACGGCCGAAGACCCGCCCGCTCGGACACCCCGCTACCGGTGTCCCACTCCGGGAAGGAATCGACCGACGGTTGCGAGGTAGCCGCGGTAATCGTCACCGTGCACGGTGAGCAGGTACGGTTCTTCGACGACTCGAACCTGTGTCTCGATCGTCGCGATCAGCAGTACGAATCCGAGCACCGCGACGGGATTCGGTGTGATCAGGGCGATTCCGAAGCCGAACACCATCATCGCGGTGAAGATCGGATTGCGCACCCATCCGAACACGCCGCGACGCACCAACGTCGTCTTCTCACTGGCGTCGACCCCGATGCGCCACGAGTCGCCCATGTCGACCTGCGCGTAGAGCGTTGCGGCGATGCCCGCCACCGCGATCGCGATGCCGACGATGTTCACCCACGTCCGATCCAGCGGCGCCAGCGGAGCGACGACGTCGGCCAGTTGCAGGATCGGCGCGAACACCGCGGCACCCATCGAAACGACGAACCCCACGCCGGCGAACCATTCGAGCGACAACGGCCGGCCGCTGATACCACGAAAACCGGTCGACCCGGTGCGGCGTTTCTGTTGCCAACTGCGCCAACCGAATCCGAGCAAGGCGAACACCACGAACAGCGCGATGGCGACGATCGGCATGCCCACCCCTTTCTCGACGCTCACCCGCAGCACGGGTCCCCGCGCCACGCCTCGACCCCTTCGCGGACCGCGATCACCGCGACCCCGAGCGCGGCGACGGGGTCGGCCCACGACCAGCCGAACAAGCCGTTGAGAACCAGGCCCGCCAACACGATCGCCGACAGGTAGGCGCAGAGCAGGGTCTGTTTGGAATCGGCGACCGCCGACGTCGACCCGAATTCGCGGCCGGCCCGTCGCTGCGCCAACGACAGCACCGGCATGATCACCAGGCTCAGTGCGGCCAGCACGATGCCGATTACGGAGGGTGCGGCCTCACCTCGGCCGGTCAGCGTCAGCACCGCGTCGGCGGCGACGTACGCGGCGAGTGCGAAGAACGAGCACGCGATGAATCGCAGCGCGGTGTTCTCCCGCGTTTCGGGATCGCGTGCAGAGAACTGCCATGCGACGGCCGCTGCGGAGGAGACCTCGACGACCGAATCCAGGCCGAACCCGACCAGGGCCGACGACGACACTCGGGCGCCCTCGGCCAGCGCGATGATCGCCTCGATGACGTTGTAGGTGATCGTGGCCGCCACCAACCAGCGAATCCGGCGCGCCAGGACCGTACGCCGGGTTTCGCTCGGTGTGGCCATCAGCAGCAGGCGTCGTCGGCGGCGGCGGGGCAGCAGGCCGGATCGACCTCGAGCACCAGACCGACCAGGTCGTCGAGCGCGTGTGCGATGCGCCCATCGGCGAGTTCGTAGCGGTTGCGCCGGCCCTCGGGCTGCGCGGTCACCAGACCGCAGCCCCGCAGACACGCCAGGTGGTTGGACAGGATCTGGCGGGAGACGCCGATCTTGTCGGCCAGCTCCGACGGATATCCGGGCCCGTCGCGCAGGATCAGCAGAATCTCGGCGCGGGTCGGATCCGACAGGGCGCAACCGAACCGCGACAGCGCATCGCTGCGAGTGACCGTCTGCATGCCGCAAACAGTACATCACGAGCTGAACTATCTCCTTGCGATTTCGGTGTAGTTGGTTGCGGTCAGCGACACCAACTACACCCAAATCGCGGGCCCTAGAGGCGGCCGTCGATGCGCAGGTTCGGGTGCACCCACTTGGGCGACCGACGCTCCTTGAAGGCCATGAAGCCCTCAATGGACTCGGGCGCGCCCAGACTGGCCTGCATACCGATGCGGTCGTAGAGGCCGATGTAGTTGTCCAGGCTGGACTTGACGACGGTTCGAGCCGCGGGCGCGGTGCGACAGCACTGGGCGAGGACCTCGCGAGCCGCCTCGGCCAGCTCATCGTGGGGCACCACGCGCGCCACCATGCCCCAGTCGTGTGCCTCGGCGGCGGTCAACGTGCGCCCGGTGAACATCAGGTCGCGGGTGCGCACGGGCCCGATCAGTCGGGCCAACATGTGGCTGTAGTACGTGTCGGCGATCCCGCGGTACAACTCGGGCACCCGGAATGTGGCCCGCTCGCTGACCACGGCGATGTCGGCGCACAGCGCGATCTGCAGCCCACCGCCCTGGCACAACCCGTTCACCGCGGCGACCACGGGTTTGGCGGACTGGCGCAGCGTGTCGAACGGCAACGCGTCCATCCCCAGCGCAGGCCCGAACGTCATCCAGTTGTCGGAACCGCCCCCACCCATGTCCCCGCCGGGTGCGAAGACGTCGCCGGTGCCCGTGATCAGCAATCCGGCGAGATCAGGGTCGCTCTCGACATGCTTGACGGCGTACTTGATGCCGAAGTACATCGCGGGGGTCATCGCGTTGCGCGCCTCCGGCCGGTCGAGCCGGCACACCCCGAACGCACCCTCGCGGGTGAACTTCAGGAACGGGGTGCCGAGCCAGTCGCCGTCGGGAGGCCGGGGGGCGTCGGTGGTGCTCGGCTGGGTGGTCGTCATAACTGCCTTTCTGTTGCTCTGTTGGACACAGCGTCGTCGATGGCTTCGGCATAGGGCGCGCAGTCACCCGCCCCCGGTACGAGTGTCGACAGGGCCGCCGCGGCGCAGGCTCGGCGCAGCGCGACTTCGTGGCCGTCGAGCCAGTGCGTGGCGAGCACACCGGCGAACACGTCACCCGCGCCGGTGGTGTCGACCGCGCGCACCGCGGGGGAAGGGACGCTGAAGCGTTCGCCGTCGCCGAGGTAGCTCGCGCCGCGCGCCCCGCGGGTGATCACGAGGTGGGGGACCGGCCAGTGCCACGCGCCCGCTTCGGTTTCGTTGACCACGACCACATCGGCCAGCTCGGACAAGGCGAGCAGATCGTGCGGCGGGGCCCCGGCCGGCGAGGCGTTGACGATGACGGCCGCGCCTGCGGAGGACGCCACCTGCGCGGCGGCGAGCGCGGTCGCGATCGGGATCTCCAGCTGCAGCAACACGACGTCGCTGTCGGAGATGGCGGCGCGGACCTCGGCGGAGTCCACGCTCAGTGCCCCGTTGGCACCCGGGGCGACCACGATCGTGTTCTCCGCAGACGAGTCCACGGTGATCACGGCCGACCCGCTCGGTCCCGGCACCGTGACGACGCCGTCGAGTGCGACGCCGTTGGCGGCCAGGTGGTGGCGCAACATCTCCGCCGACCCGTCGTCTCCGAGCGCGGCGACCAGTCGCACCGTCGCGCCTGCCCTGGCCGCGGCGACCGCTTGGTTGCCGCCCTTGCCGCCCGGAGCCATCGACAGACCCGACGCCAGCACGGTCTGGCCCGGGCGGGGCAGGGTGCGCACGGTGAAAGTCAGATCAGCGTTGACACTGCCGACCACGCATACCCGGCTGCAGTCCCGCGGCGCCATGGCTCCCAACGCTAATGCAGGGCCCCCGCCTGACACGTGTCGAACGTCCGAACCTCGTTCGATACCCTGGATAAATGAGTGTGGAGGCACCCGTCGGCGCTGTCGGCGCCGATCTGCGCCAGCAGGTGCACGACGCCGCCCGCCGGGCTCGCCTGGCGGCGCGCGCGCTGGCCACCCTGAGTTCGGAAACCAAGAACCGTGCGCTGAACACCGCCGCCGACCATGTGCTGATGTCGGCGGGCCAGATCCTCGAGGCCAACGAGCGCGACCTCGACGTCGCCCGTGCCGCAGGCACCCCCGAGGCAATGCTCGATCGGCTCGCGCTGAACCCGAAACGGATCGACGGCATCGCCGACGGGTTGCGTCAGGTGTCTCGGTTGCCCGATCCGCTCGGTGAGGTGTTGCAGGGCCGCACGCTGCCCAACGGCTTGCGGCTGCGCCAGGTGCGCGTGCCGCTCGGCGTCGTCGGAATCGTCTACGAAGGCCGGCCCAACGTGACGGTCGACGCGTTCGGGTTGACACTCAAATCCGGCAACGCGGTGCTGCTGCGCGGTAGCTCGTCGGCGGCCAACTCCAACGCCGCACTGGTCAACGCGCTGCGGGCCGCACTGGCCACCGAACTGCTCGAGGTGGACGCCGTGCAGTTGCTGCCCAGCGCCGACCGCGCGAGCGTGACGCATCTGATCCAGGCCCGCGGGCTCGTCGACGTCGTCATCCCCCGCGGCGGCGCGGGTCTCATCGACGCAGTCGTCCGTGACGCGACCGTGCCGACGATCGAAACCGGTGTCGGCAATTGCCATGTGTACGTGCATGAATCGGCCGACCTCGACGTCGCCGAACGAATCCTGCTCAACGCCAAGACCCGTCGACCCAGTGTCTGCAACGCCGCCGAGTCGGTTCTGATCGACGCCGCCATCGTCGACCGTGCGTTGCCGCGGCTGACCGAGGCGCTGCGACACGCCGGTGTGACGGTGCACGACGACCCGTCAGATGACGAGTTGCGCGCCGAGTTCCTGTCGATGGACATCGCGGTGGCGGTGGTCGACGGTGTCGATGCCGCGATCGCCCACATCAACGAATACGGCACCGGACACACCGAAGCCATCGTCGCCACCGATCTGGCTGCCGCGCAACGCTTCACCGAACGCGTCGATGCCGCCGCGGTGATGGTGAACGCATCGACGGCGTTCACCGATGGCGAGCAGTTCGGGTTCGGCGCCGAGATCGGCATCTCCACCCAGAAGCTGCACGCCCGCGGACCCATGGGTCTGCCCGAACTGACCTCGACCAAATGGATTGTGTGGGGCGACGGTCACACTCGCCCCGCCTGAACAGGAGACTTATCCGTGAGCGTCCCCGCGCGCCCAGCGCCGCTCTTCGCTGACATCGAAGATGTCGGCAGGCGACTCGCCGAAACCGGCTATCTTCCCGACACCGCAACCGCCACAGCGGTTTTCCTGGCCGATCGGTTGGGCAAGCCATTGTTGGTGGAAGGGCCCGCCGGGGTCGGCAAGACCGAGCTGGCCCGCGCCGTCGCGCAGTCGACGGGTTCGGGTCTGGTGCGGCTGCAGTGCTATGAGGGCGTCGACGAGGCCCGCGCCCTCTACGAGTGGAACCACGCCAAGCAGATCCTGCGGATCCAGGCGGGGTCCGGCGACTGGGACGCCACGCGCGACGACGTGTTCTCCGAGGAGTTCCTGCTCTCGCGCCCGCTGCTCACCGCGATCCGGCGCACCGAGCCGACGGTGCTGCTGATCGACGAGACCGACAAGGCCGACATCGAGATCGAAGGCCTGTTGCTGGAGGTGCTCTCGGACTTCGCGGTGACCGTGCCGGAGTTGGGCACCATCACCGCCGAGCGGCCGCCGTTCGTCGTGCTCACCTCCAACGCCACGCGAGAGCTGTCCGAGGCGCTCAAACGTCGCTGCCTGTTCCTGCACATCGACTTCCCCGATCCGGACCTGGAACGGCGGATCCTGCTGTCGCGGGTGCCCGAGTTGCCCGAGCGCCTCGCCGACGAACTGGTCAAGGTCATCGGTGTGCTGCGGGGGATGCAGCTCAAGAAACTCCCCTCGGTGGCCGAGACGATCGACTGGGGCCGCACGATCTTGGCCCTGGGCCTGGACACCATCGACGATGCGACGATCGCGGCCACTCTCGGGGTGGTGCTCAAACATCAGTCGGACCAGATCAAGGCGTCCGGCGAGCTGAGGCTCAACTGACATGGCCGTCCGCCGGACCCGACCGCCGCAGCCGCTGGCACCGCACGGCCTGCCCGGTCATCTCGTCGGGTTCGTCGAAGCGCTACGAGCACAAGGCATTTCGGTTGGACCGTCGGAGACCGTAGACGCCGGACGGGTGGTCTCGGTGCTGGGACTGGGCGACCGCGACGCGTTGCGCGAAGGCATCGCGTGCGCGGTGCTGCGCCGCCCCGACCACCGCGACACCTACGACGCGATGTTCGACCTGTGGTTCCCCGCCGCGCTGGGCGCCAGGACGATCCTGGTCGAGGACGACGACGACACCGACGCCGACGAGCCGGGTCTGCCGCCCGAAGACGTCGAGGCGATGCGCGCGGCGCTGCTCGACATGCTGGCCGAAAACCAGGACCTGGCCAACCTCGACGAGCGGATGGCCGCGATGATCGCCCAGATCGTCGAGGCCTACGGCCGGTACAACTCCAGTCGGGGCCCGTCGTACTCGTCGTACCAGGCGCTCAAGGCCATGAATCTGGACGACCTCGAGGGCCGGCTACTGGCCGGCCTGCTGGCGCCCTACGGCGACGAGCCGACACCGACGCAGGAGCAGATCGCCAAAGCGCTTGCCGCGCAACGCATCAACCAGCTGCGCAAGATGGTGGAGGGCGAGACCAAACGGCGCACCGCCGAGCAGCTCGGCCGCGACCACGTGCAGATGTACGGGGTGCCGCAGCTCGCCGAGAACGTCGAGTTTCTGCGCGCCTCCGGCGACCAGCTGCGCCAGATGCGCCGGGTGGTCCAACCGCTGGCCCGCACGCTGGCGACCCGCCTGGCCGCGCGGCGACGACGGTCGCGCGCCGGCGAGATCGACCTGCGCAAGACGCTGCGCAAATCGATGTCGACCGGCGGGGTGCCGATCGACGTCGTGCTCAAGAAACCCCATCCGGCGCGGCCCGAGCTGGTCGTGCTGTGCGACGTGTCCGGTTCGGTCGCCGGCTTCAGCCACTTCACGCTGCTGCTGGTGCACGCGCTGCGCCAGCAGTTCAGTCGGGTTCGCGTCTTCGCCTTTATCGACACCACCGACGAGGTCACCGAACTGTTCGGGCCCGACGCCGACCTGGCGGTCGCCGTGCAGCGCATAACCCGCGAGGCCGGGGTGTACACCCGCGACGGGCATTCTGACTACGGGCATGCGTTCGTGTCGTTCATGGACCACTGGCCCAACGCGCTGTCGCCGCGCAGTGCGCTGCTGATCCTGGGCGACGGCCGCAATAACTACCGCAACCCCGAGATCGAGCTGCTCGCCCACATGGTCAACTCGAGCAGGCACGCCCACTGGCTGAACCCCGAGCCACGACACCTGTGGGGCAGCGGCGACTCGGCGGTGCCGCGCTACCAAGACGTCATCACCATGCACGAATGCCGCTCGGCCAAGCAGCTCGCCACCGTGATCGACCAGCTGCTACCGGTCTGACTTGTTCCGCGAAATTGCGTTCCAGCAGAGAAAGTGCGAGTAGAGCCCTGCTGGAATGCCATTTCGCGGCAGCCCCGTAAGCTGGCTATTCGTGGCTCCGCGACGCAGGCTCGGCGTGATGGGTGGGACGTTCGATCCCATCCACAACGGCCACCTGGTGGCCGCTTCCGAGGTGGCCGACCGGTTCGGGCTCGACGAGGTCGTGTTCGTCCCGACCGGACAGCCCTGGCAGAAGGACCGCGACGTCACCGCCGCCGAGGACCGCTACCTGATGACGGTCATCGCCACCGCCTCCAATCCGCGGTTCAGCGTGAGCCGCGTCGACATCGACCGGGGCGGACCCACCTACACCAAAGACACGCTGCGCGATCTGCATGCTCTCAACCCCGACGCCGATCTGTACTTCATCACCGGGGCCGACGCACTCGCGTCGATCCTGACGTGGCAGAACTGGGAGGACATGTTCGCGATCGCGAACTTCGTGGGCGTCAGCAGGCCCGGCTACGAGCTGGACGGCAAGCACATCGCCGCGGCGGTCAAGGAGTTGCCCGACGATGCGCTGCGGCTGGTCGAGGTGCCCGCGCTGGCCATCTCCTCGACCGACTGCCGGAATCGCGCCCAGGAGAACCGGCCGATCTGGTACCTGGTGCCGGACGGCGTCGTGCAGTACGTGGCGAAGCGCAAACTCTATGCGCAACCGCTGACAACCCAAGGAAAGCATCAATGAGCGCCTCCGACGAAGCCGTTCGCATGGCGACCGTGGCCGCGAAGGCGGCCGCGTCCAAAGTGGCCGACGACGTGGTCGTGATCGACGTGTCCGGTCAACTCGTCATCACCGACTGCTTCGTCATCGCGTCGGCCTCCAACGAGCGTCAGGTCAATGCGATCGTCGACGAGGTCGAGGAGAAGATGCGCCTGGCCGGCTACAAACCGGCCCGCCGCGAAGGCGCCCGCGAAGGCCGCTGGACGCTACTGGACTACGTCGACATCGTGGTGCACATCCAGCATCAGGACGAGCGCAACTTCTATGCGCTGGACCGCTTGTGGAAAGACTGCCCGACCATCCCCGTCGATATCGGTGAGCCGTCGGTGCAGGCAGCCGCGGACGAGGACGGCGGGCCGTGAGGAGGATCCGGCGCCTGGTCATGCTCCGGCACGGGCAGACCGAGTACAACGCGGGCAGCCGAATGCAGGGCCAGCTGGACACCGACCTGAGCGATCTGGGACGTCATCAAGCCGTCGCCGCCGCCGAGGTGTTGGCCAAACGCCGACCGCTGGCGATCGTGTCGTCGGATCTGCGCCGCGCCCTCGACACCGCGGTCGCGCTGGGCGAACACGCCGGAATGCCGGTGAGCGTCGACACCCGCCTGCGGGAGACCCACCTCGGCCAGTGGCAGGGGATGACGCACCTGGAGGTCGACGCCGTCGCGCCGGGAGCCAGGCTGGCATGGCGCGACGACTCGCGGTGGGCGCCGCCGGGCGGTGAGAGCCGCGTCGACGTCGCCGCGCGCAGCAGGCCGCTGGTCGACGAGCTCGTCGACGAACACGCCGAGTGGGGGCTGGACCAGTCCGGCGACGGACCGGACCGGCCGGTGGTGCTGGTCGCCCACGGCGGATTGATCGCCGCGCTGACCGCCTCGCTGCTCGACCTGCCGGTGGACAACTGGCCGATCCTGGGCGGGATGGGCAACGCCAGCTGGGTGCAGCTGTCCGGCCACAGCGCCGTCGACGCGGCAGTCGACGATGTCCGCTGGCGGCTCGACGTGTGGAACGCCTCAGCGCAGGTTGCCGGCGATGTCCTCTGAGCGTCAGACCCTGCTGGTCTTCTGCGATTCGTTGTCCTACTACGGGCCGACCGGCGGGCTGCCCTCCGACGATCCGCGTATCTGGCCCAACATCGTTGCCGCACAACTAGATTGGGACGTCGAGCTGATCGGGCGGATCGGTTGGACGTGTCGCGACGTGTGGTGGGCGGCCACACAGGATCCGCGGGCCTGGGCGGCGTTGCCGCGGGCCGGTGCGGTCGTGTTCGCCACGGGCGGGATGGACTCGCTGCCGTCGCCGCTGCCGACCGCGCTGCGCGAACTCATCCGCTACGTGCGCCCGCCGTTGCTGCGGCGCTGGGTGCGTGACGGGTACTGCTGGGTGCAGCCGCGCCTGTCGCCGGTGGCGCGAGCGGCGCTGCCCCCGCACCTGTCCGCCGAGTACCTCGAGATGACGCGTGGCGCGATCGACTTCAACCGCCCCGGGATTCCCGTCGTCGCGTGCCTGCCCTCGGTGCACATCGCCGATACGTACGGCAGGGCGCACCACGGCCGCGCGGGCACGGTCAAGGCGCTCACCGAATGGGCTGGGCAGCACGACGTTCCGCTCGTCGACCTCAAGGCGGCGGTCGGTGAGTACGTCATGAGCGGACAGGGCAACCCCGACGGGATCCACTGGAACTTCGAAGCCCATCAAGCCGTCGCGGACTCGATGCTCAAGGCGCTCGCCGAAGCCGGCGTGCCATGTCGGTGATCGTGGTGACCGACTCGTCGTCGCGGTTGGCGCCCGACGAGTTGAAACAGTGGGACATCCGGCAGGTGCCGTTGCATGTGCTGGTCGATGTGATCGATCTGCGGGACGGGATCGACGAGGTGCCCTACGACATCCACGACGTACCGCGCGCCAGCACCGCCGGAGCGGCGCCCGCCGACCTCGCGGACACCTACCGGCAAGCGCTGCGGGACAGTGGCGGCGACGGCGTGGTCGCGGTCCACCTGTCGTCGGCGCTGTCGAGCAGTTACAGTTCGGCGGTTCAGGCGGCCCGCGAGTTCGGATCGTCGGTGCGGGTGGTGAACTCGCGATCGGCGGCGATGGGGGTCGGCTTCACGGCCGTGGCGGCGGCCAAGGCCGCCGCGTCCGGCTCGGACTTGGATTCGGTTGAGGCCGTTGCTCGTTCGGCGGCTCAGCGCACCCATGCCTTCATCGTGGTGCATCGGCTGGACAACCTGCGGCGAAGCGGGCGGATCGGGACCGCGGCGTCGTGGTTGGGGACCGCGCTGTCGCTCAAACCGCTGCTGCGCCTCGATGTCGACGGCCGGCTCGTACTCGATCAGCGGATTCGGACGATCACCAAGGCGCACGCCGCGATGGTGGACCGCATCGCCGACCTCGTTGGTGAGCGTCAGGCGTCGATCGCCGTGCACCATGTCGACAACCACGACGGCGCCGACCAGCTCGGCGCCGCGCTGACTGATCGGCTTCCTCAACTCGAATCGCTTACCGTCACCGATATGGGGCCGGTGCTGGCGATTCATCTTGGCGCCGGTGCGATCGGCGTCGTCGTCCAACTCGCCGAATAACGTCCGCCGAAACACTTCTTCCGGCTCTCACCTGCGGTTCGCGTACACAACAGGACGCTCAATGGGGCCTTGTGACAGATATTGGTAAGTGATAACTTACGGTTCGTGCTGACTTACCAAGAGGGCGACGCCTGGGTGGCGATGGCCGACCGCACCCGGCGGTCGATCGTCGAACGCCTCGCGCACCGGCCGATGGCGGTGGGTGAGCTGGCGCGCGAACTTCCGGTCAGCAGGCCGGCGGTGTCACAGCACCTCAAGGTGCTCAAGCTCGCGGGCTTGGTGTGCGACCGCGCCGACGGCACCCGCCGCGTCTATCAACTGGAGCCGGGAGGCTTGGCCGCGATGCGGGCCGAACTCGATCGGTTCTGGATGCAGGCGCTGGCCGGTTTCAAAGAGATAGTCGAGAGCGAAGGAGATCCACCATGACCTCAGCCCAGTCCGCGGTCATCCGCCACGACATCATGGTCAAAGCTCCTCTGGCGCGGGCGTTTCAGGTGTTCACCGAGAGATTCGGCGACTTCAAGCCCCGCGAGCACAACCTGCTCGGCGTGCCGATCGCGGAGACGGTGCTGGAACCCCGCGCCGGCGGTCGCATCTACGACCGCGGTGTCGACGACAGCGTGTGCGTATGGGCGCGGGTTCTCGTCTTCGACTCTCCGCGTCGCCTCGTCTTCTCGTGGGACATCGGCACGACGTGGCAGGTCGAATCGGATCCGGCGCGGTGCAGCGAGGTGGAGGTGCTGTTCACCGCCGAGGCGGACGGCCGCACGCGCGTCACCCTCGAGCATCGCCACATCGAACGACACGGCGACGGTTGGGATTCCGTGGCTTCCGGTGTCGGCGGAGATGCGGGTTGGCCGTTGTACCTGCGCCGGTTCGGTGAGCTGCTGGAGCTGGAGGCGCAGTGACAGCGCCGATGCAGATGGCACGCGAGGAGCGCGAGGATTTCGCCGCGCTGCTCGACCAGTTGACCCCAGAGCAATGGGATCAGCCGAGTTTGTGCACGGACTGGCGGGTCCGCGATGTGGTCGCCCACGTCATCAGTTACGAGGAACTGAGCCGGCCCCGCGCAGTGGCCCGCATGGCATTGGGCATGCTGCGCCACAGGAATCCGAACGCGATCGGGGTCGCGTTGAACGCGGACAAGTCGCCGTCCGAACTCACCGCGCTCATGCGCAAGTACGCCCGGCCGCGCGGCAGCACGGCCGGATTCGACGGACGGATCGCGCTCACCGACGGGATGGTCCATCAACAAGACATCCGCCGACCGCTCGACATGCCGCGCGTGATCAAACCCGAAAGACTGGTCGTTGCATTGGAATTCACCAAGTACGCGCCCTTCTTGAGGGGAGCGTGGCGGGCGCGCGGGCTACGACTCGTCGCGACGGATCTCGACTGGACTCATGGCAGCGGCCCGGAGGTGCGGGGTAGCGGCGAGGCGCTGCTGATGGCGATGGCTGGGCGAGGCGCTGCGCTCAGCGATCTCGACGGGCCCGGGAAAGCGAAACTGGCGCAGCGGCTCTGAGGGTGTGGCGCCGTGGGGTTCACACCGCCGCGCGCCCGGTGATCGGCGGAAGGTCCTTGAGCGTCACGATGCCCGCCGGCGCCGCCACCACTGCGGGTACGGCGTTGGTCACCGGCAGCGCGGTGTAGATCATGCCCAGGCCCATGAAGCCGGGTTCGGTCCAGTCCCTCGGCGGCAGGCAATGCAGCACCGTGCGCATGTTGGGCAGCCCGAACACCTGGATCACATGGCCGTGTTCGAGCGGCTTCGGCGGGGTGACGTGTTCGCCCATGATCCAGTTGAATCCGACGCTGACGACGTTCTTTTCACCCACCCAACCGCGGTGGTAGCCGTGGACCCCGGCGACCGTGCCCTCCGGAATCCGCATGAACCCGAGGTCGGAATCGCCGGTGGCCGCGGTGAATGTGACGTCGAAGGTCATCCGGTCGAGCGTGGCGCCGATCGCGTCGGCCATCATCGCCGCCGACTCGGCGAACACCTCGCTTTCGCGCCGCACACTTTCGGCCAGGCCGGGGGTGTCCGGATCCTGCGAAAAGCCCATCGCGGTCTGCGTTCCCGCCGACTCATAGGTCGAACAATCCACCGACTCGGTGATACGGATCTCGTCGACGCGTTCGCAGGCGCCCGAGAGCACCATCCCCACCATGTTGCTCATACCGGGATGCGCACCGCTGCCGAAGATCGTCGAATTGCCCTTCTCGCAGGCCTTTCGGATCCGATCGAGGTCCTCGGGGGACTGCTTGCCGCCGGTGATCCACGCCGCGCTCGAGCAGACGTTGACACCTGCCTCGAGAAGCCGAGCCAACTCGTCGATGTCGGGCCACAACGGGTTGTAGCAGCAGGCGTCGGGTCGTTGGGCCAGAAGCGCATCGATGTCGTTGGTGGCCGTCACTCCGGTGGGTTCGGACCAGCCGGCCAGTTCCGCCGCGTCGACGCCGACCTTGTCGGCGCCGTGGGCGTAGACACCGACGAGCTCCATATCGCCGCGCCTGATGATCGCGTGCAGCGACCGGCGGCCGATGTTGCCGGTCGTCCACTGAATGACCCGCAGCGGCCGGTCGGGTGTCGTCACGAAAACTCCTTGGTGTCGGCGATTCACATATGGGTGCCGCCGTCGACGCGGACCTCGGTACCGGTGACGAAGTAGGCCTCCGGCGCAGCGAGCATGGCGACGACGGCCGCGACGGCGTCGGGTTTGGCGAACATCCCGTCACCGTCGACGGGCAGTGTCGGCATGATCTTGCCGAACAGTGTGTAGTCGGCGTCCTCCGGCAGGCCGGGTCCGACGCTCTGGCCGGATCGCCCTGTGCCGTCGGTCATTCCCGATGAGATCGACCCAGGCTGGACGCAGTTGAACCTGATGCCCTGCTTGCTGAACTCCAGTGCCAACGTGTGCGTCATCGCCTGGATGCCGCCCTTGGACGCCGCGTAGGCCGACATGTAGGGATGCGCGAAGCTCGCCGACGTCGAGCTGAAGTTCACCACCGCCGGGGCAGTGCCGATGCGCAGCGCGGGCAGGGCTTCGCGGGTGACCAGAAACGTCCCGATGAGGTTGATGCGTAAAACCTGTTCGAAGTCGGCAAGCGTGGTGTCGGCAAAGTGCGACGACCGGAGGATGCCCGCGGCGTTGACGAGCGCATCCAGACCGCCCATCGTGGCGACGGCGCGTGCGACCCCGGCTTGCACCGAATCCTCGCTGCCGACGTCCATCACCGCGGTGGTCAGTCCTGCGGTCGTCTCACCGGCCTTGGCCTCGGTGTCGGCCAGCCCGGCCTCGCTGACGTCGGCGGCGACCACGGTGCCACCCTCGTCGAGGATCCGCAGGACCGTCGCCTGACCGATACCGGATCCGCCTCCGGTGATCAGCACCCGACGGTCGGTGAACCGCTGCAACGTCGCCACCAGGGGAATGCTAGTGCGTTCGCGCGGCGCGGCTGGGCTATTCCGGGTCTCGCTCGGCGGGGTCTTCGGAGGCGGACGCTTCGGAGGCGGATGCGTCCGCCGGGCGGGAGTCGCCGCCGGCGGTACCGGGGCCGGCAGGCAACGCCGGCGTTTCGGATCCGTCGGGCAACGACAGCGCCACCCCGAGCGCGAGGAAGAACAGGATGAACAACGGCCCGCCGAGGTACGTGTTCATCGGCCCACCCGGGGAGATGAAGCTTCCCGGCGGCCCGATGATCGTGATGGTCTCGATCAGCTGCTCGACGGCGAAGACCGCGGCGACGATGCCGAGCCAGCGGGGGAAGCGTCCCTCGTTGGCCGCCAACAGGATCGGTGCGGCGACCATGATGTTCGCCACGGTCAGCAGGGGTCCGAACATCGTGACCACGTCGGCGAGCGCCCGCGCGGTTCCGGAGCCGAGATCGCCGGGATGCAGCGATAACCCTGCGGTGAACCAGGTCGCGATGCTGATCTGGACGAGGACGACGGCCGACCCGATGGTGAACACGAATGCGTACGGTCCCGCGAGTCGGTCGCGGGCATGGCCGAGCACCACCACCAGAGCCAGCGCACCGAACGCCAGCAACAGTGCCTGGGTCCGCATCGCGCCGGAGTGTTCGTTGAGATGGGTGACGATGTCGAGGCCCGGGTGGTCGATGCCGGGCAACGCCGGAACCATCAGCAGCGCAACGGCGTACAGCACCGCGAACGCGACGGCCGCGACCATCGGCACTCGACGATCCACAGCAACACTGTAAACATCGGCCCTATCCCCAACGCTCATTTCATCCACAGGGCGAGTCGCCGACCGCCGCCGGCGAGCCCCGCGGTCGGTTCCCGCGCCTAACTTCACAGGCATGCGGACTGAATTGCCTGCCGAGCGCGTGCAGCGCAGGCTGGGTGGGGAAGTGGAGCCCGAACCGGACGATGAGGATCGGCCACCGGACACGTCGTTGACGCGCTGGTTGCCCGAATCCGCAGGCAGCGGCGCGGCCGGTTGGCTCGCGGCGGTCCGCGCAGATCCCGGTCGCGCCGGGGTCGTGGCGCTCGGTGGCGTCGGTCTCATTGCCGTGCTGGTGACGGTGTTCGTGCTGCTGCGGGACGACACCCCAGCGGTAGCGGCGGCCAAACTGCCGCCGGTGCAGATGGTTTCGTCGGCCAGCCCGACACCCGGTGGCGCGCCGCCGGGGCCGGGAGCCCCCGTTGTCGTCAGCGTCGTCGGCCTGGTCCACAAGCCGGGACTGGTCACGCTGGCTCAGGGTGCTCGGATCGCCGACGCGCTCACCGCGGCCGGCGGGCCGCTGGACGGCGCCGACCTGGTGGGGCTCAACATGGCCAGACGGATCGCCGACGGTGAACAGATCGTCGTGGGCATCGCGCCTGCGGCGGGTGATCCAGCCGCCATGGGGAGCTCGGTCAGCACGGGCGTCGCGGCGCCGGCGACGACGAACACGCCGTCGACGGGGGACGGCGGCGCACCGGCTGGCGGCACGGTGGACCTGAACACCGCGACCGTCGAGCAGCTCGACACGCTGCCCGGCATCGGGCCGGTGACCGCCGCGGCGATCGTGGCCTGGCGCGACGCCAACGGCCGGTTCACCAGCGTCGACCAGCTCGGCGACGTCGACGGCATCGGACCGGCGCGGCTGGAGAAGCTGCGCGACCTCGTGCATGTGTGACTCCGGTGGCGGACGCCGACGCGGCCCCACTGGATCTGCGCCTGGTCCCGGCGGCGCTGACCGGTTGGGCGGTGACCGGCGCCGGAATCCTGTGGCCCGTCGGGGGATCAGCGGTCGCCGCCGTCGGCGCGGTGGGGGCCACCGCGGCGCTGGGGTGGTGGGGTAGTGGACGGCGAGCGGCGACCGACGGCAAGGGTGTCGGCGCGAGCGTGCTGGCGGTCGGGCTGGTGGCGGCGGGCTTCGCGATCGCGATCGGTTTGCGGGTCGACGAGGTGCGCGAGCATCCGGTCACCCAGCGCTACGGCACGGCCGCCACCGTCGTGGTCACCCCGACGGAAAGCCCCCGTGCGCTCGGCGGCAACCGGACGATGTTCCGTGGCGCCCTCGTGGTGCTGGACGGACACGAGATGTCGGGCCGCGTCGTGGTTTTCGCGTCGACCAGTCGCATCGGCGAGCTGACCGCAGGCACACCGGTGGCGTTTCGGGCTCGCATCGGGCCGCCCACGCGACGCGATCTCAGCGTGGCGGTGCTGTCGGCGATCGGCGATCCCACCTACGGCGAGGCGTCCGCCGTCCAACGTGCGGCCGCTGAGGTCCGCGCCGGATTCGCCGAGGCCGCGCGGCGGTCGCTGCCCGCCGATCAGGCGGCGATGCTGCCCGCGCTCGTGCTCGGCGACACCTCGAGTGTGCCGCGTCAGACGACGGCCGACTTCCGTGCGGCGGGTTTGACCCATCTCACCGCGGTGTCCGGGGCGAACGTGACGATCGTGTGCGGCGCAGTGCTGTTGACCGCGGGTGTCGTCGGGCCACGGGCGGCCGTCGGCCTGGCGGCGGTCGCACTGCTGGCGTTCGTGGTGGTGGTGCAGCCGACGGCGAGTGTGCTGCGCGCCGCGGTGATGGGGGCGATCACGTTGTTGGCGGTGTTGTCGCACCGGCGCCGCCAGGCCATTCCCGCGTTGTCGGCCAGCGTGCTGGCGTTGATGATCGGATCGCCAGAGTTGGCCGTCGATGTCGGGTTCGCGCTGTCGGTGTCGGCGACGGCGGCCCTGGTCGTACTCGCGCCGGTGTGGTCGCGGCGCCTCGTCGACCGGGGCTGGCCCAAGCCCGCCGCCGACGCGCTCAGCGTGGCCGCCGCCGCGCAACTGGTCACCGCACCGCTCGTGGCCGGGATGGCCGGGACGTTCAGCGTCGTATCGGTGGCCGCCAATGTCGCGGTGGCCCCGGTGATTCCGCCGATCACCGTGCTCGGCACCGCCGCGGCCGGGCTGGGTGGAATCTGGCCCGCAGGCGCCGACCTGCTGATCCGGTTCACCGGCCCGGAGGTGTGGTGGCTGCTGCACGTGGCTCGCTGGGCGGCGGGTGTGCCGGGGTCGACGGTTTCGGTGCCGTCCGGACTGCCGGGCGTGATGCTGACCGCGGGCGTAGGAGTCGCGGTTGTCCTCGCGTGGCGCTTCCGCTTCGTGCGGATCGCGGCGGGCGCAGCCACGATGTGCCTGCTGGCGTGGACGGTGTCGGGGCTGTCGGCTGGCCGTGACACGATCGTGGGGTGAGCGAAGCGTCGCAGTTGCATCTGGTGCTCGGGGACGAGGAGTTGCTGGTCGAACGCGCGGTGGCGGCGGTCCTTCGGGATGTGCGCAAACAGGCGGGCGTCCATGACATTCCGATCGATCGCCTGCGCGCCGGTGAGGTCAGCACCAGCGAACTCGCCGAATTGTTGAGCCCGTCGCTGTTCGCCGAGGAGCGGGTGGTGGTGTTGGAGTCGGCGGCCGAGGCGGGCAAGGACGCGGCCGCGCTCATCGCCGAGTCTGCGGCGGACCTGCCGCCAGGCACCATGCTCGTCGTCGTGCATTCGGGGGGTGGGCGCGCCAAGGGACTGGCCGATCAGCTCAAGAAGCTCGGCGCGCGGGTGCATCCGTGCGCGCGTATCACCAAGGCGGCCGACCGTGCCGACTTCGTCCGCCGCGAGTTCCGCGCGTTGAAGGTGAAGGTCGGCGAGGACACCGTCACCGCGGTGCTGGACGCGATCGGCTCCGACATCCGCGAGCTGGCGGCTGCCTGTTCACAGTTGGTCACCGACACCGGCGGGGCGCTCGACGCGGAGGCGGTGCGCCGCTACCACTCGGGCAAGGCCGAGGTGAAGGGGTTCGACGTCGCCGACAAGGCGGTCGTCGGCGATGTGGCTGGGGCGGCCGAGGCGCTGCGGTGGGCGATGATGCGCGGCGAACCACACGTCGTGCTGGCCGACGCCCTCGCCGAAGCGGTGCACACCATCGCGCGGGTGCGGCCGCTGTCGGGCGACCCCTACCGGCTGGCGTCAGAGCTGGGCATGCCGCCGTGGCGGGTGCAGAAGGCGCAGAAGCAGGCGCGACGGTGGTCGCACACCACCGTCGCCGAGGCGATGCGGTTGGTGGCCGCCCTCAATGCGGATGTCAAAGGGGCCGCAGCGGACGCGGACTACGCCTTGGAGGCGACGGTGCGGCGCGTCGCCGAGCTCATAGAAGACTGAGCGAACTCGAACGACTCAGAGCTTGTTGAATGCGGAAGCCAGCCCCGACTTGCGGTTGGCGGCCTGGTTCTTGTGGATGACGCCCTTGCTGGCGGCCTTGTCCAGCTGACGGCTGGTCGACGCCAGCAGCTCCTGGGCCTTTTCCTTATCACCGGCCTCGACGGCCGCCCGGAAGCCGCGCACCGCCGTGTGAAGCGACGACTTGACCGACTTGTTGCGCAACCTGCGGCGCTCGTTGGTCCGGTTGCGCTTCTCCTGCGACTTGATGTTGGCCACGCGTGTAGTCCTTCGTAAATCCTGTAGGGGTTTCTCAAAGTCTGATAGGCGCCCGGCACGCGGGCAGTGAGGGTTCAGGTTACCAGCGGAGTGGGTAAATGCCCAAAGTGAGTCCTCTGGCCTGCCGAAACGTCCGAAGTGTTGCAGCATGGCAGGGATGAGCCTGCGTACCCTGCCGACCGAGTCCACGCGACAATCGCGGAGCCCACGTAGGCAGGACAAGCGATACCAGGGCGTCTTCGCCGGATACAGCGATCTCGGTAGCTACGCCGAGGCCTTCGACGAGATGTTCGACGCCCAGGGCAACGTGCGGGGCCCCTACAAGGGCATCTACACCGAGCTCGCCCCGTCGGATGCCTCCGAGCTCGAAGCTCGCGCCGAGGCCCTCGGCCGCGCGTTCATCGACCAGGGCATCACGTTCTCGCTGTCCGGCCAGGAACGTCCCTTTCCGCTCGACCTGGTTCCGCGAGTCATCTCCGCGGCGGAGTGGACGCGCCTGGAACGCGGCATCATCCAGCGGGTCAAGGCGCTCGAGCTCTACCTCGACGACATCTACGGCGAGCAGGAGATCCTGCGCGACGGCGTCATCCCGCGCCGGCTGATCACCTCCTGCGAGCACTTCCACCGCGAGGCCGCGGGCATCGTTCCGCCCAACGGCGTGCGCATCCACGTCGCGGGCATCGACCTCATCCGCGACGCCAAGGGCGACTTCCGCGTGCTTGAGGACAACCTGCGCTCGCCGTCCGGGGTGTCGTACGTGATGGAGAACCGCCGCACCATGGCGCGGGTGTTTCCGAACCTGTTCGCCACCCATCGGGTGCGCGCCGTCGGCGACTACTCGTCGCATCTGCTGCGGTCGCTGCGCAACGCGGCGGCCAACAACGTTGCCGACCCGACCGTCGTCGTGCTCACGCCCGGCGTCTACAACTCGGCGTACTTCGAGCATTCGCTGCTGGCCCGGCAGATGGGCGTCGAGCTGGTGGAGGGCCGCGACCTGTTCTGTCGCGACAACGCCGTCTACATGCGCACCACCGAGGGGGAGCGGCAGGTCGACGTCATCTACCGCCGCATCGACGACGCGTTCCTCGACCCGATGCAGTTCCGGCCGGACTCCGTGCTCGGCGTCGCCGGGCTGCTCAATGCGGCCAGGGCCGGCAACGTCGTGATCTCCAGTGCCGTCGGCAACGGCATCGGCGACGACAAACTCGTCTACACCTACGTGCCAACGATCATCGAGTACTACCTCGGCGAGAAACCGCTGCTGGGCAACGTCGACACGTTTCGGTGCTGGCTCGACGACGAACGCGAGGAAGTGCTCGACCGCATCGACGAACTCGTCATCAAACCGGTCGAGGGCTCCGGCGGCTACGGCATCGTGTTCGGTCCGGACGCCTCGGAAAAGGAGCTCGCCGCCGTCGCCAAGAAGATTCGCAACGACCCGCGCGGCTGGATCGCCCAGCCCGTCATGCAGCTGTCGACCGTGCCCACCCAGATCGGCGACCAGCTGGTGCCGCGGCACGTCGACCTGCGCCCGTTCGCGGTAAACGACGGCGACGACGTGTGGGTGCTGCCCGGCGGACTCACCCGCGTCGCGCTGCCCGAGGGCTCGCTGGTGGTCAACTCGAGCCAGGGTGGCGGGTCGAAGGACACCTGGGTGCTGGCGTCGCGCACCTCGGTCGCCGACCGGGAGCTCGGCGCCGCCGAAGTGGTGCGCAAGCTGCCCAAGTCCGCGCGTGGGCCCAAGGCCGAAAGCAGCGACGGGCAGACCCAAGACCAACAGCAACAGCAACAGCAGCAGTAGAGGGGTGGTGCGCTGATGTTGGCCCGCAACGCCGAATCCTTGTACTGGATCGGACGGTACGTCGAACGCGCCGACGACACCGCCCGCATCCTCGACGTGACCGTGCATCAACTGCTCGAGGACTCCAGCGTCGACCCCGACCAGGCCTCGCGGACGCTGCTGCGGGTGCTGGGGATGGAGGCTCCCGACGCGCCGCTGGATGTGTGGTCGCTGACCGACATCGTCGCCTTCAGCCGAGGCACCCAGGGGTCGATCGTCGACGCCATCTCGGCGGCTCGCGAAAATGCCCGCGGCGCACGCGAAGTCACGTCCACCGAGATCTGGGAGTGCCTCAACACCACATACAACGCGCTGGCCGAGCGGGAACGAGCCGCCAAGCGTCTCGGACCGCACGAGTTTCTCTCGTTCGTCGAGGGCCGCGCCGCGATGTTCGCCGGGTTGGCCGACTCGACGCTGTCGCGCGATGACGGCTACCGCTTCATGGTGCTCGGCCGGGCCATCGAACGGGTGGACATGACTGTGCGACTGCTGCTTTCGCGGGTCGGGGACAGCGCGTCGTCACCCGCGTGGGTGACGTTGCTGCGGTCGGCAGGCGCACACGACACCTATCTGCGCACCTACCGCGGCGTGCTCGACGCCGGTCGCGTGGTCGAATTCATGCTGCTGGACCGGCTTTTCCCACGTTCGATCTTCTATTCTCTGCGGCTTGCCGAACACAGCCTCGACGAGTTGATGAACCGACCCCACAGCCGCCTCGGCGCCACGGCCGAGGCGCAGCGGCTACTCGGCAGGGCCCGCAGCGAGCTGGAGTTCCTGCGCCCCGGTGTGCTGCTCGAGTCGCTGGAACAACGGCTGGCCGGCCTGCAGAAGACCTGCTTCGATGTCGGTGAAGCGTTGGCGCTGCAGTACTTTCACTCCGCACCGTGGGTGGCGTGGCACGACGCGGGTCACAACGGCACGCTCGTCATCGAAGAGGGAGAGCTCTGATGTGGCGGATGCGGGTCGTGCATTCGACCGGATACGCATACAAGTCGCCGGTGACGGCGTCGTTCAACGAGGCGCGGCTGACGCCGCGATCGGACTCGCGGCAGAACGTGATCCTCAACCGCGTGGAGACCGTCCCGGCCACCCGCAACTACCGCTACGTCGACTACTGGGGAACGGCGGTCACGGCGTTCGACCTGCACGCACCGCACACCGAGTTGGAGGTGACGTCGTCGTCCGTCGTGGAGACCGACGTCGACCAAATGTCCGAACGCGAAGTGACATGGGAGGACCTGCAATCCGAGGCCGTCGTCGACAGGTTCGACGAGGTCCTTGCGCCCACCCACTACACGCCCGCGAGCAAGCGCATTCGCCGGGTCGGTCAGCGCATCATCAAGGACCACGCGCCGCACGAGGCCGTCACCGCCGCCGCGTCGTGGGTGAGCAGCGAGTTGGCGTACGTCGCGGGCACCACCGGAGTGCACTCCTCAGGGCTGGACGCGTTGCGCGAGGGCAAGGGCGTCTGCCAGGACTTCGCCCACCTGACGCTGATCCTGTTGCGCTCCATGGGCATTCCCGCCCGCTACGTGTCGGGGTATCTGCATCCCAACCATAAAGCGGTGATCGGCGACACCATCGACGGGCAGAGCCACGCCTGGGTGCAGGCCTGGACCGGTGGCTGGTGGAATTACGACCCCACCAACGACGTCCCGATCAACGAGCAGTACATCAGCGTGGGTGTGGGCCGGGACTACTCCGATGTCACCCCGCTGAAGGGGATCTACTCCGGAGAGGGCTCGACCGACCTCGACGTCGTCGTCGAGATCACCCGGTTGGCCTGACCGGTCAGCCGGCCGGCTTCGCCGAGATGCCGGGATGCACCTCGACGCGCAGCAGATCGTCACCGAGTTCGATCTGCCGGTCGAAGACCGACGCTGCGAGTGCGCGCCAGTCCTCCTCCTGTCCGGGTTCGATTGCGGGCACGTAGTGGGTGAGGATCAAGATTCCCACGCCCGCGCGCGCCGCGGTCTCCGCCGCTTCCTCGACCGAGGAGTGGTAGTCGCAGATGTCGCGGATGCGCTGCATGGGCATCCTGTCGACCAGATCCTTGCGGATCACGGTGTGCACCAACGCCCCTGCGCCTGCCGCCAGTTCGTCGAGGCTCTCGCACGGGACGGTGTCGCCGGCCAGCACCACCGAGGCGTCGGCGTGCTCGACGCGGAAGCCGATCGTCGGGGCGACCGGGCGGTGGTCGGTGGGCGCGACCCGGATCGTCACGCCGTCGCGGTTCCACACTTCTCCGTCGGTGTACTCGTGCACCTCCACTGGGGGCGGGGCCGTCAGGTCGGCGTGGTGGGCGATGCGGTATCCGATGTCGAAACCGAACGCTTTGAGGGTGTGCTCGACCACCTCGGCGGTGCCCGGCGGTCCGATGATCTGCAGCGGCGTCTGCTCGGGCGTGAACGTCGACACCCAACGGCTGATGATCACGTCGCCCAGATCCGCGATGTGGTCGCTGTGCAGATGCGTCAACAGCAGCGCGGACAATCCGTTCGCCGGCGCTCCCGCGGCCGTCAGACGTTGCTGTACACCTCGACCGCAGTCGATCAGAAACGTCTGCCCGCCAGCGCGCACGAGCGTCGACGGGCCCGCCCGGCGGGCGTCGGGGATGGGACTTCCAGTGCCAAGCAGTGTGACCTCGATCATGGCCCCACATATACCCGAGGGCCTCGTCGAATTGGCGCCAATAGGCGCCGAAACGGTATTCCGGCAGCCATGTACTCGACTTTGTGCTGTTGGAATGCCGTTTCGCGACTTGCGCACCCGAGTGTGACCGGGTTGCAACCTCGCAAAGCCTTCCGCGCCGACTCAGTCCAACCTAGCCTGTGAGGAAGATCACGAGCGGAGGCAAGGATGCGGATCGCGGACGTGTTGCGGAGCAAGGGCGCCGCGGTGGCCACGATAACTCCGGAGACGTCGGTCTCGGGATTGCTCACCGAACTGGCGGTGCACAACATCGGCGCCATGATCGTGGTGTCGCCCGACGGTCTGATGGGGATCGTCTCCGAGCGCGACGTCGTGCGCGCGCTGCACCGACGAGGCGGCGAACTACTCACCAAGCCGGTGTCGGAGATCATGACCACGCTGGTGGCGACCTGCGCTCCCGACGATTCGGTCGACAGCCTGAGCGCCCTGATGACGACGAACCGGGTCCGGCACGTACCGGTGATGGAAAACGGCAGGCTGGTCGGCATCGTCAGCATCGGCGACGTCGTCAAGACCCGGATGGAAGAGCTCGAAACGCAGCACGAGCAGCTGCAGGCCTACATCACCCGTGGCTGACGTCGAGGTCGCTCCGGCGGCGCGGCAGCACGTGCGCCAGATGTCGGGGGTGCTGGCGCGCGCGTTCTACGACGACCCGGTGATGAAGTGGATGCTGCCGAACGACGCCGCGCGGGAGCGAGCCCTGTCACGGGTGTTCGCCACGATGATTCGCCACCACTTCCTGCGCACCGAAGGAGTCGAGGTCGCGGGCGGCCGGCGCATCGGCGCCGCCGCGCTGTGGGACCCGCCCGGCGAGTGGCGGCAGACCGGGCTCCAAGAGCTGCGGATGATGCCGGCATTCATCCGGTCGATGGGAGCCAATGTGCGGCGCGGCCAGGCGATGGCCGAGCTGATGAAGCAGCACCACCCCGAGGAGCCGCACTGGTATCTGGGGGTGATCGGCAGCGATCCGACGGTGCGCGGCACCGGATACGGGCAGGCGCTGATGCGCTCGCGCCTGGACCGCTGCGACGCCGAGCACGCGCCCGCGTATCTCGAGTCCAGCAACCCCGACAACATCGCCTACTACCGGCGCTTCGGGTTTGACGTCACCGGCAAGATCGCGTTGCCCGACGGCGGCCCGCCGATGTGGCCGATGTGGCGCCAACCGCGTTGATCCGGTGTGCGTGGGCCGCGCGAAGCTGACGAGTGACCGCGTAATGCCAGGAATTGACGGCGTGTCGCGGACGAACACGGTCGCTCGCGGTGACGAGGGCTCAGCTCCAGGAGTATTCGGCACGTAGCCGCGCGGCCACGACCTCGAACTTCTCGCGGGCCAGGATCGCGCCTTCGCGACGGATGCCGTCTTCGGGCACGTCGAGCACCCGGTCCAGGCGCACCCAACTCGCTCGCCCCTCGTAATCCCAGGTGCCCGAGCCGATGGCCACCCAGTCCGGGTCGTCTCGATGGTGATCCTGGCTGGACAGCATCAGGCCGAGCAGCGTGGACCGGTCGCGGCCCACCACCAGCACCGGCCGGTCCTTGCCCTGCGTCGGGTCGTCCTCGTAGACCACCCACGTCCACACGATCTCGCCCGGGTCGGCGCGCCCGTCGAGGTCGGGGGCGTACACCACCTTGCGGGCGCGGTGGGCGGTGGGCACGAAGTGCCGGCTGACCGGTCGCCCGGCGGTGATCGCGGGCGCCTCGTCTCTGGATGCGCCGGCGATCGCGTCCAGACCGATCCGGATGCCCTGCTGGATGCCGCGCTGCACGGTCTCGGACTGACCGATCTGACGGATGATCTTCGGCGCCTCATTGAACACCAGATTCTCGGCAAACCTTTGGAATGTCTGCAGTGGTTTCCAGGGCGCAGGCATATTTCCGAGCATAAGCGAGCGCCGCCCAGCGCGATTGTGTGCTTCCGGCGCCGCCTGGATACGCTGGTGGCACCCGAAGTCCGCGTTCACCAGGAGATTCCCATCAGCACTTTCGCCGATCAGACCTTCACGGCGCCGGCGCAGATCCGGAACTTCTGCATCATCGCCCATATCGATCACGGCAAGTCGACGCTGGCCGACCGGATGCTGCAACTCACCGGTGTGGTCGCCGATCGCGATATGCGCGCGCAGTACCTCGACCGGATGGACATCGAGCGCGAGCGCGGCATCACGATCAAGGCGCAGAACGTCCGGCTGCCATGGAAATTGGGGGACCAGGAATACGTCCTGCATCTCATCGACACCCCCGGGCACGTCGACTTCACCTACGAGGTGTCGCGCGCGCTGGAGGCGTGCGAAGGTGCGGTGCTGCTCGTCGACGCCGCCCAGGGCATCGAGGCCCAGACGCTGGCGAACCTCTACCTGGCCCTGGATCGCGACCTGCACATCATCCCGGTGCTCAACAAGATCGACCTGCCTGCGGCCGACCCCGACCGGTACGCCGCCGAACTTGCCCACATCATCGGCTGCGAACCCGAGGACGTGCTGCGGGTCTCCGGGAAGACCGGCGCGGGCGTGGCCGACCTCCTCGACCACGTCGTGCGCGAGGTGCCGCCGCCCGTCGGCGACGCCGACGCACCCGCGCGGGCGATGATCTTCGACTCGGTCTATGACACCTACCGCGGCGTGGTGACCTACGTCCGCGTCGTCGACGGCAAGATCGTTCCGCGCGAACGCATCAAGATGATGTCCACCGGCGCGCATCACGAACTGCTGGAAGTGGGCATCGTCTCGCCCGAGCCCAAGGCCTCCGCGGGTCTCGGCGTCGGCGAGGTCGGATACCTGATCACCGGCGTGAAAGACGTGCGCCAGTCCAAGGTCGGCGACACCGTGACGACCGCCCGCCACGGTGCGGCCGAGCCGCTCACCGGATACCGGGAGCCGCGACCGATGGTGTACTCGGGGCTGTATCCCGTTGACGGGTCGGACTATCCGGTCCTGCGCGACGCGCTGGATAAGCTGCAACTCAACGATGCGGCGCTGACGTATGAACCGGAGACCTCGGTGGCGCTCGGATTCGGTTTCCGCAGCGGCTTTCTGGGCCTTCTGCACATGGAGATCACCCGCGAGCGTCTTGAGCGCGAGTTCAACCTCGACCTGATCTCGACGTCGCCGAACGTCGTGTATCGCGTTGTGCAGGAGGATGGTTCAGAAATCACGGTGACCAATCCGTCGGACTGGCCGGACGGTAAGATCCGCACGGTTTACGAGCCGATCGTCAAGACCACGATCATCGCGCCGAGCGAGTTCATCGGAACCATCATGGAGCTGTGCCAGTCGCGGCGCGGCGAACTCGGCGGCATGGACTACCTGTCCCCGGAGCGGGTGGAGCTGCGCTACACGATGCCGCTGGGCGAGATCATCTTCGACTTCTTCGACGCGCTCAAATCGCGCACCCGCGGATACGCCAGTCTGGACTACGAGGAGGCCGGTGAGCAGGAAGCCGACCTGGTCAAGGTCGACATCCTGCTGCAGGGCGAGCCGGTCGACGCGTTCAGCGCGATCGTGCACAAGGAGTCGGCGTACGCCTACGGCAACAAGATGACCACCAAGCTCAAGGAGCTGATTCCGCGCCAGCAGTTCGAGGTTCCGGTGCAGGCGGCGATCGGTTCGAAGATCATAGCTCGCGAAAACATCCGCGCGATCCGCAAAGACGTGCTATCGAAGTGCTATGGCGGGGACATCACCCGCAAGCGCAAGCTGCTCGAGAAGCAGAAGGAAGGCAAGAAGCGGATGAAGACCATCGGCCGGGTCGAGGTGCCCCAGGAGGCGTTCGTCGCCGCCCTGTCCACCGACTCGTCGGCCGCCGACAAGGCCAAGAAGTAGGACGGCGTGCGCTCGGCGGCGATGACGGCGGCGGCCGTGGGCGCATGCGCGATCCTCGCCGGCTGTTCGGCGCCCGCCGGTGATGCCCCGGCCCCGCAGATCGCCGAGGTGGCCAAACCGTCGCCGAACCGGATGCTGGATCAGGCTTTGCCCACGGCTGAGGAGCTGACCACGATGTTCGGGGCCAGCGGCTTCATGGGTCAGGTCGTCGAAGGTGGCGCCGACATGCTGCTGCAGGGCGTCCGGGGGGCCGAGGCGAGCCCGCCCGACTGTGTGAGCACCGGTTACCGGCTGGAGAAGGTGGTGTATCAAGCCAGCCCGGTGCGGTCGGTGGTCAGCCAGTCGTGGGCCGGAGGTGACGCCAACGGCCCCACCGTCACCGGGTTCTTCGGGGTGGTCGAGTTCATCGACGCCGATGCCGCGCAGGAGTTCTTCGCCTCATCGGCCGACAAGTGGCACCGATGCAACGGCCAGACGCTGGTGTTGAGCCAACCCGACCGCGGCGCACAGGGATCCAGCCGGATCACCGAGGTCGGCGTCGACGACGAGATCGTCTCGGCGGTGGTGATGCAGGACGCCGGATCGACGGTTCAGCGGGCCCTCGGTGTGGCAGGCGATTGCATCGTGGAGGTGGAGATCACCGACGTCGCCGGCCCCAGCCCGACCGGCGCCCGGCACGCGACCGCGGTCGCCGACCTGATGATGGACAAGATCGGCCAGTCCTGAGCATTCGGTCGAGATTGTCGGCTAGGCCGCGAATGTGCCTAAAGTCGGTCACAATAACGCGGTGACCCGAATCGGCACGCCGTCGCGGCTGTACGCCGCGGGTGCCGTCCTGGTGACGTCGGCCGTGCTGGCGGGCTGTGTGAGCACCGTGGCGGGCGTAGCGATACGCGGCGGGGCGGTCGACGTGCCGGAGTTGACCGCGGCGACGCTCGACGACGTGTTGCTCACCATCGGCGAACTGAACGGCATCATGGGCTCGACGACGATGAAAGTCACAAGCGAACTCGAGGAGATGACCGATCATTCCGACGACGTGTCGGATCCCGAGTGCCTCGGCGCCATGTACGGCGCCGAGGGTCCGGTGTACGCGGGCAGCGGGTGGACCGACGTGCGCGACCAGGTGGCGCGCGAACCAGACGACGACAACAACCACTGGGTCGAGCAGACCGCGGTGCTGTACACCTCGGCCGATGAGGCGCAGCGGTTCTTCGACAAGTCCAGGTCGGCGTGGGAGAAGTGCGCCAATTCCACGGTGGTCGTGGGTAATTCGGGAGATGTGTTCCTGTGGGAACTCGGTGAGGTCCGCGCCGACGGCAAGATGATCACTCAGGTCACGACGCAGCAGGATGCCGACGGCTGGGCCTGCCAACATGCGCTCTCGACCGCATCGAACCTGACCGTCGAGGCGTGGGCGTGCAGTTACTCGATCGGCGACGAGGGGGCCACCATCGCACAGGACATGCTCGCCAACGCGGCCAAGTAACGCCGGCCGAGAACGGTGCTTCTGACGAGAATCGGCCGAGATCCGTCACAAACAACAGTCTCGCCGAAAAGGCGACCTACATCGGGGCGTTGGCCGGGACGAAGACTCCGGAGCTGTCGGCTTCCTCCTCGGCCCGGATCACGTGCACGACCGCGTTGATCAACGCCAGGTGGGTGAACGCCTGCGGGAAGTTGCCGAGATGGCGGCCGGTGCGCGGCTCGATCTCCTCGGCATACAGGTGCAGCGGGCTGGCGAACGACAGCAGCCGTTCACACAGGTGTTTGGCGCGGCTGATCTCGCCGATCTCGACCAGCGCCGACACCAGCCAGAACGAGCAGATCGTAAAGGTGCCTTCCTCGCCGGACAGCCCGTCGTCGGTCTCGTCGACCCGGTAGCGCAGCACCAGGCCTTCCTCGGTGAGCTCGTCGGCGATCGCCAGCACGGTCGCACGCACCCGCGGATCGTCGGGCGGCAGGAACCGCGTCAGCACGGCAAGCAGCAGCGACGCGTCGAGCGCGTCGTCGCCGTACCGCTGCGTCAGCACACCGCGGGAGTCGACGCCGTGTTTGAGCACGTCGGCCTTGATCTCCTCGGCGGTCGCGCGCCACTGCTGGGCGTAGGACTTCTCGCCCTGGAACTCGGCGAGTTTCGAGCCGCGGTCCAGCGCGACCCAGCACATGATCTTGCTGCTGGTGAAGTGTTGCGGGTCGCCGCGCACCTCCCAGATCCCGCGGTCGGGCTCTTTCCAGTGCTTGATCGCCTCTTCGACCTGCTGCTTGAGCACCGGCCACAGCGTGTCGGAGATCTGCTCGCGCGACTTGGCGTGCAGATACACCGAATCAAGCATGGTGCCCCAGATGTCGTGCTGCATCTGGTTGTACGCGCCGTTGCCGATGCGCACCGGCCGCGCCCCGTCGTATCCGGACAGGTGGCGCAGTTCCTCCTCGACCAGCGTGCGCTCGCCGCCGACGGCGTACATCACCTGAAGTGGGTGTCGCTCACCGTTGTTGGCGCCGGACACATCGGCGATGAAGGCGAAGAAGTCGTCGGCCTCGCGGTCCAGGCCCAGTGTGTAAAGACCCCACAGCGCGAACGTCGAATCGCGCACCCACGCATAGCGGTAGTCCCAGTTACGTTCGCCCTGAGGCGTTTCCGGTAGCGACGTGGTGGGCGCGGCCAACAACGCACCGGTCGGGGAGTAGGTCAGCCCCTTGAGCGTCAGCGCGCTGCGCTGGAGGTAAGCCCGCCACGGGTGGTCGGGGAAGTCGCCGATGTTGATCCACTGGCGCCAGGCCTCGCTGGTCTGCCACATCTTGTCGGCGGCCTCTTCGTAGGTCTGTGGCGCCGGATGCTTGGACCACGACAGCGCGACGAACGCCTGGTCGCCTTCCTTCATCCGGGTCCGGGCCCGAGCCTCGTGGCCCTCCAGACCGAGCCGCAGGTTCGTGGTGAGCCGAAGTGTGGGGTGCGCGTCGGCGTCGCGGCTGGCGCGAGCGATCGCCTCGCCGTACGCCTGCGCGGAGTACTCCCACGTCGCGGGGATCCGGTGGTAGTCGAACGCCGGCTCGCAGTTCATTACCAGTTCGACGGTGCCGCTCACACATCGCACGGTGCGCAGCAGGATGTGCTCGGCATCCCAGTCCATCGGTGTGCGGCGATGGGTGCGCGAACGGGTCTCGAGGTCATGCCAGGGACCCATCACCAACGCCTCGCGCACGATCAGCCACCCAGTGTGGGTCTGCCACGTCGTCTCCAGGATCAGGCTGCCGGGCAGGTAGCGCCGGGCCGAGGGCACCGTCACCCCGTAGGGCCCCAACCGGAAATGGCCGGCGCCGCGATCGAGGATGGCGCCGAACACACTCGGCGAGTCGGGCCGCGGCACGCACATCCACTCGACCGATCCGGCCGATGAGATCAGGCACGTGTTCTCGCAGTCGGACAGGAAGCCGTAGTCGGCGATGGGCGGAAACGGGTTTCGCAACGCTCCGGTGGGCGCGTACGGCGTCGGTGCGGTCACGGTCAGCGGGGTGTTGTCCGTGACGGCCTGAGCCGGCTTCGCCCCGTTCTCGGTCTCCGTTGACCCGTCCGACGGCCCGGTTTGTTGCAGAACCATGCCGCCATCATCGACTGCCGACGCGCTCGCCGTCTACTTGTTGGCCGTTAACGGCGCGTCAGCGGCGGGCGAAGGCCGGAATGCGTTCCGGTAGGGGACCGATCGCCACACCGTAGGCCGCCACACGGCGCAGCAGCGGCAGCCCGGCGGCCACCCGCACGAACCGGGGCGCTTCGGCCTGGCCGGTCGACGCGACGGCGACCGCGATGACACGGCGGTGGATCAGCCTTTGCACCGACTGGATCAGCGCGGCGGGCAGCCAGCGCCGCGCCTGGACGCGGGCCAGATGCCTGGCCGACAGGCTGCCCGAGCGCAACGGACCCGCCAGGATCCGGCCCGCGGCGACGGCGTCGGCCACCGCGAGGTTGATCCCCACCCCGCCGACCGGCGACATCGCGTGGGCGGCGTCGCCGATGAGCAGCAGGCCGTCGCCGTACCAGCGCCTGAGCCGGTTCAACTGCACGTCGAGCAGCTTCACGTCGTCGAACGACGTCACCGCCCCGATGCGGTCGGCCAGCCACGGCACCAGCGCCACCACACCGCGATGCAGCGACCCGATTCCCTGCGCCCGCAACTCCTGGTCGCGGCCCTTGGGGATGACGTAGGCGCACTGGTAGTAGTCGCCGCGGTCGATGACGATCTGCGCGTGCCCGGCCCCGAGGACACCGGCGAGCCCGTGCGGGTCGTCGGGATCGCGGGGCAGCCGGAACCACCAGACGTCCATCGGCACACCGAAGTCCTTCGGCTTGAGCCCCATCTTGGTACGCAGCGTCGATGACCGCCCATCGCAGGCGACGGTCAACGTCGCGCGCATCTCGCGCTCCTCACCGTCGGCGCCGCGGTAGCGGACACCGACCACCCTGTCACCGTGACGGATCGGGCCGAGCACCTCGGTGCTGCGCAGCAAGGTGAACGACGGCTCTCGTTGAGCGGCAGTGGCCAGCAGCTCCAGGAAGTCCCACTGCGGAACCAGCGCAATGTGTTTGTGCGGACCGGGAATTCGCCGCAGATCCATGGTGACCGGCGTGTCCTGCACCGTCAAAGACAGCGTGTCGATCTCTCGGTGCGGAATCGCCGCGAATTCGTCGGACAGCCCCAACTCGTCGAGCAGCCGCAGCGTGCTGGCATGCACGGTGTCACCGCGGAAATCGCGGAGGAAGTCGGCGTGCTTCTCCATCACCGTGACGTCGACCCCGGCGCGGGCCAGCACCAACGCGAGCATCATGCCCGCCGGACCGCCGCCGGCCACGATGCAGGTGGTGTTCTCGGCACGCAGGGCGGGGTGGGAGTCGGCGGCCACGCGCCCATCTTCGCATCGCCTAGGCTGGCCGCGTGGGTGGCTTTCTGAGTTGGTGGGACGGTGTCGAGCTCTGGCTCACCGGCCTGCCGTTCGTCGCCCAGACCGCGGTCGTGATGCCGGTGGTGCTCGCGTTGGCGTACGGCACCGCGGTTGTGCTCGACGGCGCCCTCGGCAACGGGATCAGGTTGTGGCGCCACGTTCGCCATGACGAGCGGGATGCCGACCGATGAGCGGCGGGATGCCGCGGTCGCGGGTGACGTTGGTGCTCGTCCTCCTGGTGATCCTGGTGATCGTCATGTGGCTGTTCACTCGTTGAGGCCGCCGAATCCCTCACCGAGCGGGTTGCGCGAACTCTGTTAGGCTTCGCGCCATGCAAACAGCGTCCGGCAACAAGAGCGGCCATGTTCTGGCCCTCATTGCCGTGAGTTTCAGCGCTGTTGCCGATGTCTGTTGTTGTTGCTGACTCCTCCGCCCGTCCGCGGTCCGGTGCCGGTAACGGCTGTCAGATGACGCCTCGCGCTGATCCATCGCCTTCCCGTCGGGTCGGGTTCCACCGAAGTCCCCCAACGAAAGGTCCCCGATGGTCAACATCCGCAGAACCTGGCGCACCGCGGCGGCGCTGGCCACCACCGCCACCGTGCTCGCCGCATGCGCAGGCGGCTCGAGCGATGTGGTCGGAGAGGGCGGCGGGAACGGCGCCGACACGACGCTGACGCTGGTCGCCTACGCCGTGCCCGAACCCGGCTGGAGCAAGGTCATTCCCGCGTTCGCCGCGACACCGGAAGGTAAAGGCGTCGGCGTCACGACGTCGTACGGCGCCTCGGGCGACCAGTCGCGCGCCGTCGTCGACGGTAAGCCCGCCGACATCGTGAACTTCTCCGTCGAGCCGGACATCACCCGACTCGTCAAGGCCGACAAGGTTACCGAGGACTGGAACGCCGACGCCACCAAGGGCATCCCGTTCGGATCCGTGGTGACCTTCGCGGTGCGGCCCGGCAACCCCAAGAACATCAGGGACTGGCCCGATCTGCTCAAGCCCGGCGTCGAGGTCATCACGCCGAGCCCGCTGAGCTCCGGGTCGGCCAAGTGGAACCTGTTGGCGCCGTACGCATGGGCCAGCAAGGGCGGTCAGGATTCGCAGGCCGGTCTCGACTACGTCACCGAGTTGGTGACCCAGCACGTCAAGCTGCGCCCGAGTTCGGGTCGGGAGGCCACCGACGTGTTCCGGCAGGGCAGCGGCGACGTGCTGCTCGCCTACGAGAACGAGGCGCTGCACTTCGGGCTGGAGTACGTGAACCCGCCGGAAACCTTCAAGATCGAGAACCCGGTCGCCGTGGTGTCGTCGAGCACGCACCTGGACAAGGCGAACGCGCTGAAGAACTTCATCTACACCCCCGAGGCGCAGAAGCTGTGGGCCGAGGCCGGTTTCCGTCCCGTCGATCCCGCGGTGCTCGAGGAGTTCCGGGAAAAGTTCCCCGCGCCCGCCAAGCTGTGGACCGTTGACGACCTCGGAAGCTGGGCGACACTGGATCCCGAGCTGTTCGACAAGGACAACGGCACTATCACCAAGATCTACACCCAGGCGACCGGATGACCTCTTCCGTGGTGTCCCGGCCCGAGCTCACCGGTAGTGAGCCGGGCCGGGCATCTCGACTCCTCGAGCGTCGTCACGGGACGACGTCGTTGCGGGTGGGAGCCGCGTCGATCTGGCTGAGCATCATCGTGCTGCTGCCCCTGGCCGCGATCCTGTGGCAGTCGGCCGGCGGCGGATGGCAGGCGTTCTGGTTCGCGGTCACCTCGAATGCGGCCGTCGCGTCGTTCAAGGTGACGCTGACCGTGTCGTTCGGAGTGACGGCGGTCAACCTGGTGTTCGGTCTGCTGGTGGCGTGGGTGCTGACCCGCGACGAGTTCGTCGGCAAGCGGCTGGTTGACTCGGTGATCGACCTGCCGTTCGCGTTGCCGACGATCGTCGCCAGCCTGGTCATGCTGGCGCTCTACGGCCCCGCCAGCCCGGTCGGGCTGCATCTGCAGCACACCAAGTGGGGCATCGGGGTGGCGTTGCTGTTCGTCACGCTGCCGTTCGTCGTGCGCTCGGTACAGCCGGTGTTGCTGGAGCTGGACCGCGAAATCGAGGAAGCCGCGGCCTCGTTGGGCGCCAACAACTGGATCATCTTCACCCGCGTGATGTTGCCCGCACTTCTGCCGTCGCTGCTGTCGGGCGCCGGTCTGGCGTTCTCTCGCGCAATCGGCGAGTTCGGTTCGGTGGTGCTGATCGGTGGCGCGGTGCCCGGTGAGACCGAAGTGTCCTCGCAGTGGATCCGCACCCTGATCGAGAACGACGACCGTACCGGCGCCGCGGCGATCTCGATCGTGCTGCTGGCCATCTCGTTCGTCGTTTTGTTTATCCTGCGCGCGATCGGCTCGCGCGCCGCCCGACGGGACGCGTTGGCGCCATGATTCTTTCGCCCCCGGTCAAACACCTGCTGCGCTACCTTGCGCTGGCCTACATCACCATCCTGATCGTCGTGCCGGTGGGGCTGATCCTGTGGCGCACCTTCTCGCCGGGGGTCGGGGCCTTCATCGGGTCGATCAGCACCCCAGCGGCGATCTCGGCGCTGAACCTGTCGCTGCTGGTGGTCGCGATCGTGGTGCCGCTCAACGTGTTGTTCGGGCTGCCGACGGCACTGGTGCTGGCGCGCAACAAGTTTCGGGGAAAAAGTGTCCTGCAGGCCGTCATCGATCTGCCGTTCGCGGTGTCGCCGGTGGTGGTCGGCGTCGCGCTGATCCTGCTGTGGGGATCGGCGGGCTTGTTCGGCTTCGTGGAGAACAACCTCGGATTCAAGATCATCTTCGGGATTCCCGGCATCGTGCTGGCCAGCATCTTCGTCACCGTGCCGTTCGTGATTCGTGAGGTCGAGCCGGTGCTGCACGAGATCGGCACCGATCAGGAAGAGGCCGCAGCAACGCTGGGTTCGCAGTGGTGGCAGACGTTCTGGAGGGTCACGCTGCCGTCGATCCGGTGGGGTCTGACCTACGGCATCGTGCTGACGATCGCGCGCACCCTCGGCGAGTACGGCGCGGTGTTGATGGTGTCGTCCAACCTGCCGGGAAGCTCGCAGACGCTCACACTGTTGGTGTCGGACCGCTACACGCGCGGTGCCGAGTACGGCGCCTATGCGGTGTCGACGCTGCTGATGGCGGTGGCGGTGGTGGTGTTGGTCGCGCAGGTGGTCCTCGACGCGCGGCGGGTCCGGGCGGGCAAGTAGGCGTAGGGAGAAGAGATGACGAACGCGATCGTCGTGCGCGGCGCGAACAAGCATTACGGCGACTTCGCCGCGCTGGACAACGTCGACTTCGAGGTGCCGTCCGGTTCGCTGACCGCACTGCTCGGTCCCAGCGGGTCGGGCAAGTCGACGCTGCTGCGGGCCATCGCCGGGCTGGATCAGCCCGATTCCGGGACCGTGACGATCAACGGCCGCGACGTCACGGACGTGCCGCCGCAGCGCCGCGGCATCGGGTTCGTGTTCCAGCACTATGCCGCGTTCAAGCACCTGACGGTGCGCGACAACGTCGCGTTCGGGCTGAAGATCCGCAAGCGGCCCAAGGCCGAAATCAAGCAGAAGGTCGACAATCTCCTCGAAGTGGTGGGGCTGGCCGGTTTCCAAACCCGCTACCCCAACCAGCTCTCCGGCGGCCAGCGTCAGCGCATGGCGCTGGCCCGCGCGCTCGCGGTCGACCCGCAGGTGCTGTTGCTCGACGAACCGTTCGGGGCGCTGGACGCCAAAGTGCGCGAGGACCTTCGGGCCTGGCTGCGTCGGCTGCATGAGGAGGTGCACGTCACCACGGTGCTGGTGACGCACGACCAGTCCGAGGCGCTCGACGTCGCCGACCGGATCGCAGTGCTGAACAAGGGGCGTATCGAGCAGGTCGGCTCTCCTGCAGAGGTTTACGATTCGCCCGCCAATGCGTTCGTGATGTCGTTCCTCGGTGCGGTGTCCTCGCTGAACGGTTCGCTTGTCCGGCCGCACGACATCCGCGTCGGCCGCAACCCGGACATGGCGATCGCTTCCAGCGACGACTCGGTGCAGTCCACCGGAGTGCTGCGCGCGACGATCGACCGAATCGTCATGCTGGGCTTCGAAGTTCGTGTCGAGTTGCACAGCGCGAGCGATCAGACGCCGTTCACCGCGCAGATCACCCGAGGCGACGCCGAGGCGCTCGGCCTGAAGGAGGGGGACACCGTCTACGTCCGCGCGACCCGGGTGCCACCGTTGCCGGGCGGCACCCACGTCCCGCCGAGCGACAAGGCCGACGACGACGAGGCGTTGACAAAGGCCTGAGTCGGTTGGGCCGAAAATGGGGCAATTGCCCCATTACGCGGGCCTGATTCCCTGGTTGTGTTGCTCGCATGGACACCAGCACCCCGACCCAGGTCGATCCGGACAAACTGATGGAATTCGTCTTCCGCGCGGTCGAGGAGGCCGGCGCGGCACTCAACTGCGCCCTCGTCGTGATGGGCGACCGCCTCGGGTACTACCGGTCGCTTGTCGAGCACGGGCCGAGTACCCCCGCCGAGTTGGCCGAACGCACCGGCACCGACGCGCACTACGCCAGGGAGTGGCTCAACGCGCAAACCGCCGGAGCCTTCGTCGAATACGACCCGGCGACCGGGCGCTATCGGTTGCCGGCCGAGCAGGCCGTGGCGCTCACCGACGAAACAAGCCCGGCCTTCGTCGGCGGTCTCTTCCAGATCGCGCACGGAACCGCATCGGACGCTGAACGCATCTTCGAGGCGGCCCGCGCAGGCGTCGGCGTCGCATGGGGGGATCACAATTCCGACGTCCACGTCGGGTGCGAACGGTTCTTCCGCCCGACCTACGCCGCACATCTGGTCGACGATTGGATCCCGGCGTTGGACGGTGTCGTGGAAAAACTCAGGAGCGGCGCCCGTGTCGCCGATGTCGGTTGTGGACACGGAGCGTCGACGCTGCTGATGGCCGAAGCCTTTCCCGCCTCGACGTTCGTAGGTGTGGACGGACATGCGAAGTCCATCGAGGTGGCCAGTGCGCGGAACGGGATGCCGGGAGCGGTCAGCTTCCAAACCGCGGCCGCGGACGCGTTCGCGGGTGGGCCGTACGACCTGGTCACCATGTTCGACTGCTTGCACGACATGGGTGATCCGATCGGCGCCGCACGCCACGTGCGGGAGGTCATCGCTGAAGACGGCACATGGATGGTGGTCGAGCCGGCCGCCGGTGACCGGGTGGAGGACAACCTCAACCCGATCGGACGCGCGTACTACGGCTTTTCCACGTTGCTGTGCACACCGTCGTCATTGGCTCAACCGGTCGGGATGGCGCTCGGCACTCAGGCGGGCCCGGCCCGCATTCGAGATGTCGTTACAGCGGCCGGGTTCCGACGGTTCCGGCTGGCCGCGCAGACGCCGTTCAACAACGTGTTCGAGGTCCGGCCCTGAGGACTACGCAGCGACGGTCCCGGTCGCGGTGATCGCGTCGTACCGGTCCATCACCGTCGCCGCGACGAGGTTGTGCGACCCGAGCGGTTCGGCCATCGCAATACCTTGAGCCCCAGCGTATTCGGCGACGCGATCGGTGATCCGGCCGTGCGCCAGGAACCACGGAGCGATGACCAGGCGTCGGGCCCCGCGGGCACGCAGGCGCTCGGCGGTTTCGGCGACACTCGCATACGGTCCGGTGGCGAACGCGACTTCGGCTCCCGCCCAGCGCGTTCCAGAGCGCAGGGACTGAGCGACCGTGGCGGTCCTGGCGTTCGCGGCGAGATGTGACGAGCCGACCGCGACGACGAGGACGCCAAGGCCGTCGTCGTCGGGGGAGACCCCGAGCTCGGCCAGCCGCTGCCGCAGCACGCTCAAGAGCGCCGGGTCCTCGCCGAGCACCTCGGCCCGATCGACCACCGCGCCCGACTCCTCGACGATCGAAGGGATGTCGATGCGTGCGTGAAATGCGCTGGCCAACAGGAACGGTACGACCACGGCCGGGGCGTGCAGCCCGCTCAGGGTGTCGAGCAGGCTGGGGCCGTTCTGTTCCAGGAACGCCGGACGCACGTCGAGCCACGGACGCAGACGCCGGATCCGGCCTGCCACCGCATGTGTCACCGCCGCCGAGCGTGGGTCGGCGCTGCCGTGCGCGGTCAGCACGAGGGTCACAGTGACCTCACGATGCGTGCAGCCCGCATTCGATCTTGCCGGTGCCTGCCCAGCGGCCGCTTCGCGGATCGGCGCCTTCGACGGGCTTGGCCGTGCACGGTGCGCAGCCGATCGACGGATAGCCCTCGTAGACGAGCGGATTGACGAGCACACCGTTGGTGTCGATGTAGTTCTGCATGTCCTCGTCGGTCCAGGCCGCCAACGGATTGATCTTCACCAGCCCAAAAGCCTTGTCCCAGCTGATGAACGGCGCGTTGGCGCGCGTGGGCGCCTCGACGCGGCGGATGCCGGTCACCCAGGCCGAGTAGCCGCGCAGCGCCGCCGAGAGCGGCTCGACCTTGCGCATACGGCAGCACTCGTTGGGCTCGCGCGCGAACAGGTCCTTGCCGAACAACTCGTCCTGCTCGGCCACGCTCTTCTCGGCGGTGACGTTGACGATGTTGACGTCGTAGACCGCCTCGACGGCGTCGCGGGTACCGATCGTCTCGACGAAGTGGTACCCCGTGTCGAGGAACAGGATGTCGACTCCTGGTCGGATCTTGGCAGCCAGATCTATCAGCACGGCGTCCTGCATGTTCGAGGCGACCACGTAATTGCCACCGAAGTTCTCGTCGGTCCAGCGCAGCAGGTCATGCGCGCTCGCGCCCTCGAGTTCGGCCGCGCCGCGCTCGGCGAGTCCCTGCAGATCGGTATCCGTGGTCAAATCGGTCACCTCAAGTCCGCCTCGTCCGCTCGTATCGCCCACGTTGCGAAACGCTCGCCCTGCTCCCTTTGTTTCACGAAGTTGCGAACGACCCGGTCGATGTAGTCGCCGAGCTCACTGGACAGCACCTTGTGCTGGCGCAGCTTGCGGCCGAAACCGCTGTCCAGACCGAGGCTGCCGCCCAGGTGCACCTGGAAACCCTCGACCGAGTTGCCGTCACCGTCGTCGACCATCTGGCCCTTGAACCCGATGTCGGCGACCTGGATGCGCGCGCACGAGTTCGGGCAGCCGTTGATATTCACGGTGATCGGCACATCGAGCTGCGCGTTGATGTCCTCGAGCCGCTTCTCCAACTCCGGAACCAGCACCTGCGCGCGGGTCCGCGTCTCGGTGAACGACAACTTGCAGAACTCGATACCCGTGCAGGCCATCAGGTTCTTGCGCCAGTGCGACGGCTCCGGCGGCAGCCCGAGTGCCTCGAGGCCCGCGGTCAGCTCGGCGAGCTTGTCGTCGGGCACATCGAGGATGATCAGCTTCTGGTAAGGGGTGAACCGGATGCGGTCCGACCCCGCCGCCTCGGCGAGATCGGCCACCTTGGTCAGGATGGTGCCGGAGACCCGGCCCGCGATCGGTGCGACGCCGACGGCGTTGCGCCCGTTCTTCAGTTTCTGGACGCCGACATGGTCGATCGGATGCTTGACCGGTTCGGGTGCGGGCCCGTCGATCAGCTTGCGACCCAGGTACTCCTGTTCGAGAATTTCACGGAACTTTTCTATACCCCAGTCCTTGATCAGGAACTTGAGCCGGGCCTTGGACCGCAGCCGCCGATACCCGTAGTCGCGGAAAACCGCAGTGACCGCCTCCCACACGTCGGCCACCTCGTCAAGCGGAACCCACGCCCCGAGCCGCTGCGCCAGCATCGGGTTGGTTGACAGACCGCCACCCACCCACAGATCAAGCCCGGGGCCGTGTTCGGGGTGGTTCACCCCGATGAAGGAGATGTCGTTGACCTCGTGGGCGACGTCCTGCAGACCGGAGATCGCGGTCTTGTACTTGCGCGGCAGGTTGGAGTACTCGGGGTTGCCGATGTAGCGCCGCACGATCTCGTCCAGGGCCGGCGTCGGATCGAGCACTTCCTCCAGCGATTCGCCGGCCAGCGGCGAGCCCAGCATTCCGCGGGGGCAGTCACCGCACGCCTCGGTGGTCTGCAGACCGTGAGCGGCCAGCCGCTCCCAGATCTCGGGCACGTTCTCGACCTCGAGCCAGTGGTACTGCAGGTTCATCCGGTCGGAGATGTCGGCGGTGTCGCGGGCGAAGTCGATGGAGATCTGGCCCAGCGTGCGCAGTGCGGCCGCCGACAGCGCCTTGCCGTCGCAGCGCACCCGCATCATGAAGTACTTGGCCTCGAGCAGGTCGGCGTTCTCGTCACCGGTCCAGGTGCCGTCGTAGCCCTGCTCACGCTGGGTGTACAGGCCCATCCAGCGGAACCGGCCGCGCAGGTCCTGCTTGTCGATCCCGTCGAAACCGGTCTTGGAGTAGATGTCGATGATGCGGGCGCGCACATTGAGTGCGTCATCGTCCTTCTTGAACTGCTCGTTGGCGTTGAGCGGCTCGCGGTAACCGTGGGCCCACTGGCCCTCGGCGCGGGGCTTCTTTGCGGATTTCGGCTTGGATTCCGCTGTGGTCATGGTTTTGGCTCCTTTGGGGAGCCGGATCGCGCGTCATCGCCGGGGCTGTCCGGCGGCGCAGATCCGGCGGCCAGCTGAAGTACGGGTGGGCTGGGTCTAGATCAAGCGCGTCAAGGCAGACAGCAACACGTACACACGCGCTTGAAGTCGACGTGCCGACGCACCACCAGCGATACACGCTTGGGGAAGATGCGGGGGGCAGTCACGTCGGCCATTGTGCCACGAATCGCCGCACCTGCCCTAACCGGGCGAGATTTGCGCTCATGGTGAGCAGAACCTCGTCGAGAATGCATCCACGCATCAGAAGTTCGAGTGCACGCCTGCCTGAGCGCAATCTCGCGGCAGGCGGACAATTGCAGACATGGTCCGAACCGTAGCTGCCGAGAACCGTGCGCGGGTGCTGCCGCCGATGACCCCTGCGCAGGGGCGGCCGTTCGGCATCTACATCCACGTGCCGTTCTGCGCGACCCGCTGCGGCTACTGCGACTTCAACACCTACACGCCCGGCGAGCTGGGCGGCGCCAACCCGGACGGGTGGCTTGCGGCGCTGCGGATCGAGTTGGCGCAGGCGGCGGCGCATCTGGGCCGTATCCCCGAGGTCGACAGCGTGTTCGTCGGCGGGGGCACACCGTCGCTGCTGGGCGGGCCCGGGCTGGCCGCGGTTCTCGACGCCGTGCGCGCGCACTTCCCACTGGCGCCGGGTGCCGAGGTCACCACGGAAGCCAACCCGGAGTCGACGTCTCCGCAGCTGTTCGACCAGCTGTTGGCGGCCGGGTACACCCGGGTCTCGCTGGGCATGCAGTCGGCGGCTGCCCATGTGTTGGCGGCTCTCGACCGGAAACATTCGCCGGGCCGGGCGCTCGCCGCGGCGCGGGAGGCCCGTGCGGCCGGGTTCGGCCACGTCAACCTCGACCTGATCTACGGCACGCCGGGGGAGTCCGACGACGACCTGCTGCGCTCGGTCGACACCGTCGTCGAGGCCGGCGTCGACCATGTCTCGGCCTACGCTCTGGTCATCGAGGACGGCACGGCGATGGCCCGGCGGGTGCGGCGCGGCGAGCTCGTGCCGACCGATGACGACGTGCTGGCCCGCCGCTACGAGCTGCTCGACGCGCGCCTGGCGGAGGCCGGCTTCGCCTGGTACGAGGTCTCGAACTGGAGCAGACCGGGCGGGGAGTGCCAACACAACATCGGCTACTGGAACGGCGGTCAGTGGTGGGGCGCGGGACCGGGTGCGCACGGGTTCGTCGACGCGGTGCGCTGGTGGAACGTAAAGCATCCGAACGCGTACGCCCAAACGTTGACCGATGGTCGCCTGCCGGTGGCCGACTTCGAGCACCTCGACGCCGGCACCCTGCATCTCGAGGACGTGATGCTGCGGGTGCGGTTGCGTGACGGGCTCCCGACGAGCGTGCTGAGTGCGGACGAGCGGGAGCGCGCCGCCGTCGCGATCGCCGACGGGCTGTTGAGCCGGGTTGACGACCGTCTGGTGCTCACCGACCGCGGCAGGCTGCTGGCCGACGCGGTGGTCCGCGACCTGCTGGACTGATCGCCGGGGAACTTCGGCTCCGAAATTCGCCCATAAGCTCACGTTCGCACGCCGAACATTGAACGATTCTCTGGTGGACGTCGTAGTGATCAGCGATGACGACTGCGGTGGATGAGCAATGACTCCCGACCCCGCGCAGGCCGAGTTGCTGCGCGCGGTCCACGACGAGCACAGCCAGGCGCTGCTGCGATACGTGCTGCGGCTGACCCGCGGCGACACGCCGTTCGCCGAGGACGTGGTGCAGGAAGCGCTGCTGAGGCTGTGGCGCAAACCTGAGATCCTGCAACAGCCGGGTGACGCCGCGCGGGCATGGCTGTTCACCGTCGCACGCAACCTCGTCATCGACGACCGGCGCAGCGCGCGGTTCAGCCGGGAACTGCAGACCGACGACCTGCCCGAGCGGCCGTCGCTCGACGCGATCGGTCCCGCGGTCGACAAGTGGGTGCTGGCCGAGGCGCTGAAATCGCTCAGCGCCGACCACCGCACCGCCATAGTGCGCGCCTACTATTTCGGGCAAACTGTCGCCGACATCGCCGCACACGAGCGGATCGCCCCGGGCACCGTCAAGTCCAGGCTCCATTACGGGTTGCGTGCGTTGCGGATGGCGCTGCAGGAAAGGGGGGTGGTCCAATGAGCGACAAGTTCGACCGGACACCCGTCGCCGACCTCGCCGAATGGGATGCGGCCTACGTCCTCGGCGCGCTGAGCCCGCAGGACCGTCGCGCCTACGAGGACTACCTCGCCGCGAACCCGGCGCGTGCCGCCGAGGTGGCCGGCCTGGCCGAGATGCCCGCGATGCTGGCCGCGCTCAGCCGCGAGGAGGCCGCGGCGCTGATCGATGCGGACGAGGGGTCCGCTGTCGAGCAGTCCGCCGATGTCGCCTCGCTGGCGCAGGCCGCGGCCAAGCGTCAGCGGCGGTCACGCCGCACGATGCTCGCGGCGACGGTCGCGGTCGCGGCCGCGCTGGCGGTCCTCGGCGGTTTCGTGGGCGCCACGGTCTTTCCCCGCACGACGTCGGTGCAGACAGTGGCGATGGAGCCGATGCAGCCCGGCCAGCGCCAGGGCCTGACCGCACAGCTGGCGGTCACCGAGAAGAAGTGGGGCACCGAGCTCAACTGGGCCTGCGAGTACACCAAGGACTGGGCCCGCGACGTCGACAGCTACGACATTGTGGTGACCACGCGCGACGGCGTCCAGACGGCCGTGGGCTCGTGGCGTCCGGCCGGAGACGAGGCGACCGGGCTGTCGGCGGCGACCAGCATCCCGACCGCGGAGATCCGCAGCATCGACATCCGGGTGTCGGGCAGCGACGAACCGCTGGCCGTCCGCAACCTGTGACGGCGTGGTGAGCGCGGCGCAGCGGCGTGGTGATCACCCATTTCTGCGGGAGGGTTGTCGATTCGGCGAGAGGGCGACCCTCCCGCAGAACTCGGCGCGGCGGCGTGAATGGACGTCGCGGCAAGCTGATTCGAACGTGATTGGCACCACGTTCGCCAGGCCTGCGTAGGTTCCACAAATGAGCGAGGTTATGCCAGTATTGCGGCCATGGTGTGTGGCTTCTTAGGCAAGGCTATCCAGGCTTCGGGACTCAGCTGACGTGACCGATACCGCACCATCCGAGGATTCCGCACGCCCCGACGCGGTCGCGATCATCGGGATCGGTTGCCGCGTTGCCGGTGCGATCGGCACTCCGAAACAGTTCTGGACCTTCCTGCTCGACGGCGGCAGCGACGTCCGCGAGGTTCCGCCGGAGCGCTGGGAGCCATACCTTCAGCGCGATCCCCGCAACGCGGCGGTGCTCAAGGACGTCACCCGGTGGGGAACGTTCCTCGACGACCTGGCCGGGTTCGACGCCGAGTTCTTCGGGGTCTCACCGCGCGAGGCCGAGCTGATGGACCCCCAGCAGCGGTTGGCGCTCGAGGTGAGCTGGGAGGCCCTCGAGCACGCAGGCGTTCCGCCGAAGTCGTTGGCGGGCAGCGACACCGCGGTGCTGATGGGCGTCAACTCCGACGACTACGGCAAGCTGATCATGGAAGACCTGCCGGGCATCGAAGCCTGGACCGGCATCGGAACGTCGCTGTGCGGCATCGCCAACCGCGTCTCACACCTGCTCGACCTGCGCGGCCCCAGCGTCGCCCTCGACGCGGCGTGCGCCGCTTCGCTGGTCGCGGTGCACCAGGCGTGCCAGATGCTCAATGCCGGTGAGACGTCGCTGGCGCTGGCCGGCGGGGTCAGCGCGTTGATCGGACCGGGTCTGACCCGGGTGCTCGACGTGGCAGGCGCGACCGCGCCCGACGGCAGGTGTAAGACCTTCGATGCCTCGGCCGACGGCTACGGGCGCGGCGAAGGCGCGGGCGTGGTGGTGCTCAAGCGCCTCGCCGACGCGCTGCGCGACGGCGACCACGTGTACGCGGTCGTGCGAGGCGGCGCGGTGGCGCAGGACGGGCGCACCGTCGGCATCATGTCGCCCAACGGCGACGCGCAGGCCGACATGTTCCGGCGCGCATGCCAATTCGCCGGCATCGCGCCCGCGAGCGTCGGCTTCGTCGAGGCGCACGGTACCGGCACCCCCTCCGGTGACCCCACCGAGGTCGGGGCGCTCGCGTCGGTCTACGGGGCGGGCCGCCCCGTCGATGCGCCGTGCCGGATCGGGTCGGTGAAGCCCAACGTCGGCCACCTCGAAGGCGGCGCCGGAGTGGTGGGACTCATCAAGGCCGCGTTGGCGTTGCATCATCGGACCATCCCCCCGACGGCGGGTGTCACCTCACTGACTCCGGCCGTCGACTGGGCCAACAGCGGCCTGCGGGTGCCGACGCGCGTCGAGCCCTGGGACGGCGCCGACGGTGCGCCGCGGCGGGCCGCGGTGTGCAGTTACGGCTACGGCGGAACGATCGCCCACGTGCTCCTCGAGGAGGCGCCTGCCGCCCAACCGTCCGCGCAACGCCTTCCGGCGCAACAGCTTCCGGCGATCATTCCCGTCTCGGCGCGCAACGTCGCCCGATTGCGCACCCAGGCGGGTGCACTCGCCGATCACCTGCGAGACCACCGCGCACCGATCGACGAAGTCGCGGCCACGCTGTGGACGCGGCGTTCGCACGAACCGGCCAGGGCCGCCGTGGTGGCCGACGACACCGACGGTGCGGCGGCCGCGTTGTCCGCACTGGCCGAAGACGTCCCCGACCCGTCCGTGGTGACCGGTACGGTGCTGCCCGCCGCGGTCAACGGCGCGGTCTGGGTGTTCTCGGGTCACGGCTCACATTGGGCCGGTATGGGTGGCGAACTGCTCACGGCGGCACCGGAATTCGCCGCGGTGATCGACGCGATCGATCCGGTGTTCACCGTGGAGCTGGGGTTCTCGGCGCGCCAGGCGCTGACCACGGGGGAGCTCGGCGGCACCGACCAGGTGCAGGCGCTGACGTTCGCGATGCAGGTGGGTCTGGCCGCGATGCTGCGTGCGCGCGGCGTCACCCCGGCGGCGGTCATCGGACACTCGGTCGGCGAGGTCGCGGCCTGTGTCACCGCAGGGGTTTTCGATCTCACCGTCGGTGCCGCGGTGGCGTGCTACCGCGCCCGCGGCTTCCGGTCGGTGATGGGCAAGGGCGCGATGGCGCTCGTGCGGCTCCCGTTCGCCGAATCCGAGCGGCGGTTGGCCGGGCGGACCGACGTGGTGGCGGCGATCAGCGCGTCGCTGGAGTCGACCGTGATATCCGGCACGATCGAGGCGGTCGACGGTGTCTGCCGAGAGTGGACCGAGCAAGGCTTCATGGTGCGCCGCGTCAACACCGACGTCGCGTTTCACAGCCCCGCCATGGATGCGCTGACGGGCGAACTGGGACGACTCACGGCTTCACTCCCGCCGTCACGCGCCCCCGAGATTCCGCTCTACACAACGGCGTTGGCCGATCCCCGCTCGGCGGTGCCACGCGATCAGCATTACTGGGTGGCCAACCTGCGCGACCGGGTGCGGTTCGCGGAAGCCGTTTCGACGGCCATCGAGGACGGGCATCGGCTGTTCCTCGAGGTCTCGGCGCACCCGGTGGTGGCGCACTCGATCGTCGAGACGCTCACGACGGCCGGTACCGACCAGCACGCCGTCGTCCCGCTGTTGCGTCGTGATCGCCCCCAGATGCATTCGGTGGCAACGGCGGTCGCCGCGCTGCACTGCCACGGTGCACCGGTGCAGCACCAGCTGTCGTCGGCACCGTGGGTGGCAGATCTCCCGGTGACGCAGTGGCACCACCGCCACTTCTGGCGCACTCCCACCCCTCCGCCCGGCGGCCGGGGCGTGCACGACGTCGACACCCACACCCTGCTCGGGGGCCGGATCGAGGTGACCGGCGCGGTCGCCTCCAAGATGTGGCAGACCCGCGTGGATCTCGACTCCCGTCCGTATCCGGGCGACCACCCGGTGAAGGGCACCGAAATCGTGCCCGCCGCCGTCATCGTCAACACCTTCCTCGGCGCGGCCAACGAGCTGGACACGCGCTGCGACCGTGCGGGCAGGGACCTCGTCGACGTCCGGCTGCGCACCCCGGTGGCGCCCGGACGCGCCCGCGACGTGCAGGTGGTCCTGCAGGACCACGGGCTGACCTTGGCCACCCGCCTCGTCGACGACGACGAGGACACCGTCGACGGCGGCTGGCTGACCCACAGCAGCGCGGTGGTCGCAGCCGACGACGACATCGAAGACCTCCTCGGGGAGGTGCTCGACGAGTCGTCCGTGCGCGACGGCTGCCGTGATCCACTGCCCTCGAACCACGTCGTGCACACGCTGGCGACGCTGGGTGTCGCCGCGATGGGATTCGACTGGGAGATCCTCGAACTGCACGGCGGCGACGGCGAACTGCTCGCCAAGGTCGCCGCGCGCGGGGACCGTACGACGCCGGACACCTGGGCCCCGCTGCTGGATGCGGCGACCTCGGCGGCCTCCACGGTGTTCGACTGGCCACCGCGACTGCGCATGCCCGCCCACATCGACCGCGTGCAGGTGCACGGCCGACCGCCGGCGGTGGCGCTGCTGCACGTTCGGCGCAGGCCCGGAACCACCACGACCGACGTCTTGCTCGCCGAAGAGTCCGGCAAGGTCCTCGCCTCGCTGACGGGTATGTCGTTCGAGGAGCTCGAAAACCCTTCCGGCAGCGATCTTTCCCGGATGCTGCACCGGCTCTCGTGGCATCCGGTCCCGTGGCAGGCCGACAGCCGGCCCGGGGCGGTCGTGATCGTCGGCGGAGACACCGCCATCCGCGAGTTCGTGACGCGGGACCTCTCGGCTGCCGAGGTGCCGCATGCGCTTTACGGCGATGCGGCCGAGATTTCCTCTGCGGCTGAGTCGTTCGACCGTGACACCGTCGTGTTGGTGCTCCCGAGCACGCACGACACACCGGAACAGTCGGTCGCGGTGGTGACGCAGACGCTGCGCGGACTGCTCGACCACGGCGCCAAGGCGCGGATGTGGGTGCTCACGCAGGGCGTGTACGAGGGCGCGAACGTGGCGCACGCACCGCTGTGGGGGTTGGCAAGGGTCGCCGCCGCCGAACACCCGAAGACCTTCGGCGGCGTGATCGACGTGGCCACAGCCGAACTGCCGGTCGGGGTCCTCTCATCGGTGCAGGGCCATCCGGTCGTGGCCTTCCGCGACGGTGCCGCCCAATCGGCTCGGCTGTCCGCGGCGGGGCGGGGGACCGGAGCGCCGATGCAATGCTCGGCCGGCGGCACCTATGTCATCACCGGCGGCACCGGCGCGCTCGGTTTGCGAATGGCGCAGCGGCTTGCCGACACCGGCGCACGGCGACTGGTGTTGCTCTCCCGCAGCGGCATGCCCGATCGTTCGCAGTGGCAACCGGATTCGGAGCTGGTCCACACGGTAACCGCACTCGAGGAGCGCGGTGTGTCCGTGCGCGTGGTGGCGTTGGACATCGCCGCGGCAGGGGCGGCCGACGCACTGCGCGCCGCCCTGCGCGACCTGCCTCCGGTGCGCGGGGTGATCCACGCCGCCGGTGTCGAAGCGGGTGCGCTGTTGGTCAACACGACGCCCGAGGACTTCACCGCGGCGATGCGTCCCAAGGTCGACGGGACGCTGACCCTTCACGAGGTCTTCCCACCCGAACAGTTGGATTGGCTGGTGCTGTTCTCGTCGTGCGGCTACCTCGCCGGCTTCCCCGGCCAGGGCGCCTACGCATGCGCGAACTCGTTCCTCGACGGGATGGCGCGCCACCGGCGGGCGCTCGGTGACCGCACCGTCAGCGTCGCCTGGACCGCGTGGCGCGGCCTGGGCATGGGCTCGACGTCCGGGTTCGTGGCGGCGCAACTGGACGCGCTGGGCATGGACACCATCGGGGCGGACGAAGCGATGCGGGCACTCGACCTGGCGATGCGCCACGACGATCCGAACGTTGTTGTGCTGCCGCTTCTTCCGTCGGCAGCGTCGGTGCCGATGCTGGCCGATGTGGCACCCACCGAACTCGATGCCCCGGGAGGCGACGACGCACCGGAGGTGAGCCTGGTGGACGCCGACCCCGAACGCGTCGCCCAGGTCGTCACCGCCGCGGTGGCCGCACAGTTGGGCGTGGCCGAGGCCGACGTCGACACCGGTTTGCCGCTGGTGGAGGTCGGCGTGGACTCGATCATGACGGTCGGGCTGCTCAAGCAGCTGGAGAAGCAGACCGGGTTGTCGTTACCGCCGACACTGCTGTGGGAGTACCCGACGGCGGCGGCGGTCTCCGAACGCCTCGTCGAGCTGCTCGGCGCACCGGAGGGTGCGGAGACGGTCGAGGTGTCCTGACCGAGAACCCGCCGAAACTGAAGATTCGCACGAGAAACCGCCAGTATTTGCTGCAGTTCTTCAGTTTCGGCGGCGCGTTCAAGCTCGCGTCACGACGTGAGCGCAGTGACGAGTTTCTTCTTGTCGACCTTGCCGACCGCGGTCTTGGGCAGCGCGGGCAGCGGTGCCAGCACGTCGGGCCTGCAGTGCGCCGACACCCCCCGCTCGTCGAGGAACTGGTTGAGCTCGGCCAGGGTGATCGGGGCGCCCTTGAAGACGACTGCGGCGCAGATCTTTTCGCCGAGAAACTCGTCGGGCAGCGCCACCGCTGCCGCGGTGTAGACCGCCGGGTGGGCGAACAGATGCTCTTCGAGGTCCGACGCCGACACCGTCTCACCGCCGCGGTGGATGACGTCCTTGATGCGGCCGGTCACCTCGACGTAGCCGGCGCGCGGGCCCTCGGCGAAGATCCGCACGCGGTCGCCGCTGCGGTAGAAGCCGTCCGGGGTGAACGAGCGCGCGTTCGCCTCCTCGGCGCGGTAGTAGCCGTTGAGCGTGTAGGGGCCCCGCACCAGCAGCTCGCCCTCTTCACCGGGCGCCACCTGCGCGCCGGACTCGTCGACCACGCGCATCTCGTCGTGCTCAGACATCGGCCTGCCCTGGGTGTTGACCACGACGTCGACCGGATCGCCGGGACGGGTGAAGTTGAGCATGCCCTCGGCCATGCCGAAGATCTGCTGCAGCCCGGACGTGAGCGCGGACAGGATGTACTCGGCCTCCTGCGGTGTCATCCGGGAACCGCCGACCTGGACGAGCCGCAACCCCGTCGGCAGCACCGGCTCCCACTCGCACGCCTGGGTCCACACCTTGGCCAGCGCGTTGACCAGCGCGGTGACCGTGACCCTGTGCCGGTCGATCAGCGCGAACGCGGCCTCTGGACTGGCATCGGTGGTGAAAACCGATGTCGCGCCGACGGTCATCGACCCCAGCAGTCCCGGGCACGCCAGCGGGAAATTGTGCCCGGCGGGTAACACCACGAGGTAGACGTCATCGCCGGTCAGGTGGCACTCCTGGGCGCTCGTCCTGGCGGTGTAGAGGTAGTCGTTGTGGGTGCGGGCGATGAGCTTCGGCAGTCCGGTGGTGCCACCCGACACCAGTAGGAGGGCGGGCGCATCGGGGTCCACCGGCGGCCGCTCGGCGAGGGGACCGTCGAAATCGGCCAGCGCGGACCAGGATTGGAACCGGCCCGGGTCGCCGTGGACGAACACGTGCCGCAGCGCCGGGTTGTCCCTGACGAGTTCCTCGGCCAGCTCGCGGTAGTCGAACCCGCCGACCGAATCGGGCACGATCAGGCCCACCGCACCGCTGACCGCGGCGAAATGGTTCAGCTCCGCCGACCTGTGCCCCGGCAGGCACATCACCGGGACGACGCCGGCCCGCAGCACACCGAACAGCGCAACGGCGAACTCGCAGGTGTTCGGCAACTGCACCAGCATGCGGTCGCCGGGGAGGATGCCGTGGTCGGCCAGCGCCGCCGCGATCCGCTCGGCGCGGGCGTCGAGTTCGGCGAACGTGTAGCTGACGTGGTCGTCGATGACGGCGGTCCGATCGGGCCACGCCGCGACCGCATCTTTGAGGATCGACTCGAGTGGTTCATCGGTCCAGTAGCCCGCGCGCCGGTACTCGTCGGCGCGGTCTGCGGGGAACGGCACGAAACCCGCCATGAGGTCGCCGAGCCCGCCTTTCCGAAGCGGTTGATCTGCTTGTGGGCGCTGCTCGAAACCGGTGCTCATGAAGGATGCGACCCCTTGGGGTAGGTGTGTTCGGTAGGTCGCATATAAGGTAGCGTGCCCCGCGTTAGTTAGGGCAGCCTGTACTAATCCGGAGGACGCGTCGTGGGTGTGGGTGAGACTGGTTCGTCGACAGAGCGAACAACCGATCGCACCGTCCGCGAGGAGGTCGCCGAACTCCTCGGGGTGAGTCCCGACGAGGTCGACCCGCACGCCGACCTGATCGCCTCCGGGCTCGACTCGATCCGCATGATGTCGCTGTCGGGCCGGTGGCGCAAACAGGGCATGGACATCAACTTCGCCGCTCTCGCGGAGAATCCCACTGTGGCGGCGTGGTCGGCACTGGTGGCCGAGCGGTCCGGGGGCGGCGGCGCCGAACCGGCGGCCGAGCCCGCGCAGACCGGCGACGAGGGCCAACCCTTCCCGTTGGCGCCGATGCAGCACGCGATGTGGTTGGGCCGCAACGACGATCAGCAGCTCGGCGGCGTTGCCGCGCACCTGTACGTCGAATTCGACGGTGCCGGCGTCGACCCCGAGCGGTTACAGCACGCGGCGACCAAACTCGTTGCGCGCCACCCGATGTTGCGCGTCGAGATCCTTCCCGACGGCACGCAGCGCATCGGTGACCGCGGACTGCCCGTGACGGTCCACGACCTGCGGGACCTCGACGCCGAGGCCGCCGAGCAACGACTCGAGTCCATCCGGCACGAGAAATCGCACCAGATCCTCGACGGCGACGTGCTCGAGTTGAGCTTGTCGCTGCGGCCCGACGGTCGCACCCGGCTGCACGTCGACATGGACATGAACGCCGCCGACGCGGTGAGCTACCGCAAGTTCATGGCCGACCTCGCGGTGTTCTACCGCGGCGGCGATCTTCCCGATCTGGGTTACACCTACCGGGAGTACCGCGCCGCGCTGGCCGCGTCCGATCCGGGCCCCTCGGACGAAGATGTGCGGTGGTGGGCCGAGCGCATCCCCGACCTTCCCGAATCGCCCGCGCTGCCGCTGATTCCGCCTGCCGAACAGGACGACCCGCGGCGTAGCGTGCGGCTCTGGCACATCTTCGACGTCCCGACCCGCGACGCCTTGTTCGCCGCCGCGCACCGCCGTGGCATCACGCCCGCGATGGCCGTTGCGGCGTCGTATTCCCATGCGCTGGCGCGCTGGTCGAGCGGTTCGCGGTTTCTGCTGAACCTGCCGATGTTCGGCCGTGAGCCGTTCCATCCCGACGTCGAGAAACTCGTCGGCTGCTTCACGTCCTCTCTGATGCTCGACATCGACCTCACCGAAGCCCGCACGCCCGCACAGCGGGCACGCGCCGTGCAGGAGACGTTGCACAACACCGCACGGCACTCGAGGTACTCGGGCCTGTCGGTGTTGCGCGACCTCGGTCGCCACCGCGGCAACCAGGTGCTGGCACCGATCGTCTACACCAGCGCACTGGGTCTCGGCGACCTGTTCGCCGGCGAGGTCACCGACCAGTTCGGGGCACCGGTCTGGACGATCTCGCAAGGCCCGCAGGTGCTCATCGACGCGCAGGCCACCCCGCTCGCCGACGGCCTGATGATCAACTGGGATGTGCGCGTCGACGCGTTCCGGCCCGGCGTGGCCCAGGAGATGTTCGCCTACCACCTCGCCGAGCTGACCCGGCTCGCGACCGACGACGCCGCCTGGGACGCATCCGATCCGCCCGCGGTGCCCGAGGCGCAGCGAGCCGTGCGGCAGGCGGTCAACAGCACCACCGCGCCGCCGAGCGGTGAGGCGATCCACGACGGGTTTTTCAACCGAGCGCTCGCCGCCCCCGACGCCCCGGCGGTCTTCAGCGACGACGGCGAGATGACCTATGGAGAACTTCGTGACCGGGCCCTGAGCGTGTCGGTGACGTTGCGCGACAACGGGGTTCGACCCGGTGATCTCGTCGCGCTGATCGGTCCCAAGTGTGCCGAACAGATTCCCGCGGTGCTCGGTATTCTCGCGGCAGGCGCCGCCTATCTCCCGATCGGTGCGGACCAACCCGCTGAGCGCACCGCCCGGATTCTCGAGTCGAGCACGGTGGCGGCGGTGCTCGTGTGCGGCGGCGCGCGGGTGAACCACACCGGCGTGCCGGTCATCGCCGTCGCCGACGCGCTCACCCGCGACACCGACGCGCAACCCGTCCGGACCGACCCGAATTCGCTTGCCTACGTACTGTTCACCTCGGGTTCGACCGGCGAGCCCAAGGGTGTGGAGCTCACCCACGACGCGGTGATGAACACCATCGAGTTCGTCTCCGAGCACTTCGGATTGCACCGGGGCGATCGCAGCCTGGCGCTGGCCTCGTTGGAGGCCGACATGTCGGTGCTGGAGATTTTCGCGCTTCTGCGCGCGGGCGGCGCGGTCGTGGTGGTCGACGAGGATCAGCGCCGCGATCCGGACACCTGGGCGCGATTGATCCAGCAGCACGGGGTGACGTTCCTGAACTGGATGCCCGGATGGCTAGACATGCTGCTCGAGGTCGGCGGTGACCGGCTGACCGGCTTGCGGGTGGTGCTGCTCGGCGGCGACTGGGTGCGACCGGAACTGATTCGGGCCCTGCGCAACTCGGCTACGGGCGTCCGCGCCGCCGGTTTGGGCGGGGCGACCGAGACCGCGGTGCACGGCACGATCTGCGAGGTCGACGATCCGCCCGCGCACTGGACGTCGGTGCCCTACGGCACCCCGTTCCCGAACAACGCCTGCCGCGTGGTGGCCGCCGACGGGTCGGACTGCCCCGACTGGGTGCCCGGCGAACTGTGGTTCACCGGCCGCGGCATCGCGCGCGGATACCGCGGGCGACCCGACCTGACGGCCGAGAAGTTCGTCGAGCACGACGGCCGAACCTGGTACCGCACCGGCGATCTCGTCCGCTACCTTCCCGACGGGACACTGGAGTTCGTTGGCCGTGTCGACCACCGGGTCAAGATCAGCGGATACCGCATCGAACTCGGTGAGGTCGAGGCCGCGCTGAAGCGGCTCGCCGGAATCGACGTCGCGGTCGCCGCCGTCATTCCCGGCGAACGCGATGTGCTCGCGGCGTTGGTGCGCACCGACGATCCCGCGGTCGACGCGCGGACGGTCACCGAGGCCATGACCGACCTCGTGCCCGCCCACATGATCCCGAAGATCATCGCGGTGTCCGACCGCATCCCGTTCACCGTCAACGGCAAGATTGACCGCAAGGCCGCGGCGCGGCTGCTCGCTGACGTGGAACCGCCTGCGGCCCAGGAGTACCGGGCGCCGGCCACACCGTTGGAGTCGGCGTTGGTGGCGATCGTCGAAGACGTGCTCGATGTCGATGACGACGTGCGCGTGGGTGTGGACGACGACTTCTTCTCCCTCGGTGGGGATTCCGTGCTCGCCACCCAGGTGATCGCCCGGGTGCGCGACTGGCTGGACACCCCGACGGTGTTGGTCACCGACATGTTCGCCGCCCGGTGCGTCGCCAAACTCGCCGAACGACTCCTGGGCCGCGAACCCGACGCCGAGCGGCTCAACGCGGTCGCCGAGGTGTACCTGGAGGTCGCGCAGATGGACAGCGCCGCGGTGCTGTCCGAGCTCGAGTCGTCAGCCTAGGGCCTCAGCGAAGGGCACTGGCCAGTCGCCGCCACTGCTCGCGCGGGAACTCCCGCGGATCGGCGGTCAGCACCTGCACGCACACGTGGTCGGCGCCGGCGTCGTGATGCTGCTTAACGCGCTCCAGCACGGTCTGTTCGTCGCCCCAGGCGATGATCGCATCGAACAACCGATCGCTGACCGTCGCCACGTCATCTTCGGTGAAGCCCGACCGCAACAGGTTGTTGGCATAGTTGGGCAGCGCCAGATACGAACGCAGCCAGTCGGTTCCGAGCGCGCGGGCCTCGTCGGCGTCGGTGGTGAGCAGCACCGTCTGCTCGGGGAGCAGCAGCGGGCCCTCGCCGAGCTGCTCGCGGGCATAGCGCGTGTGATCCGGGGTGACCAGATAGGGGTGCGCGCCGCGCGCCCTGGTCGCGGAGAGTTCGAGCATCTTGGGACCCAGGGCCGCGAGTACCCGGTTGGCGACCGGAACCGGCTGGGGGGTCGCATCGATGTCGTCGAGGTACTTGCGGGTCGCCGCGAGTGGCTTGCGGTAAAGCCCCGGTTCTTTCGAATCGATCAGCGGGGCATGGCTGACCCCGATGCCCAACAGGAAGCGCTCGCCGTGGCTGTCGGTCAGCGACGCGTAGCGAGCGGCCACGTCGGCGGGCTCGTGCATCCAGAGGTTGAGGATTCCGGTGGCGATCACCACCTGCTTGGTCGCCTTCAGCAGGTGCTCCACCGAATCGAGGACCGGCCCGCCGACGTCGGGGATCCACAGGGCCGAGAACCCGAGGTCCTCCAGCTCCGCGGCGGCCTCGGCCGCTTCACCCTGATCGCCGTAGCGCAGCTGCGAACTCCAGATACCGACGCCTGCCAGGTCCATGAACGATCCCTTCGAAAGGTGTGAGCCCGTACTCGACGCCTTCACGTTACGTAGCGGCCGCCGCCTCATCGGCGACCGGTAGGGTTAGGCGACCCTTACCCACCGCTAGACCTGGAGGGTGCATGACCGCTGTGCAACCCGCGCCCGCCATCGAGACGGGTTCCCCCGAAACGCCGGCCGATGCGGCCAAGCGCGCAGCCACCTACGACAAGCTCGCACTGCAGCAGCTGCTCGCGCCCACCCGGGCGCGTTCGTCGCGGGCACAGCGGTACCAGCTGCTGGCCTCGGCGGCGACGATCGTGCCGTTCATCGGCATCGTGGAGATCGGCCGTGAACTGCTCGCCGACGGGCCGCCGGACACCGCCAGGCTCTGGACCGTCGTCGCCATCGTGGTCGTCGCGCTGCTGGTGCGCACGCTCGCCGGCGGCGCCGCGCTCACGATCACCCACTTCGCCGACGTGGATCTGCAGCGGTCGTTGCGGCTGCGGATCGTCGACAAGCTGGGCCGGTTGCCGCTGGGCTGGTTCGGCAGCAAGTCGTCGGGCGAGGTGAACAAGGCCGTCCAGAACGACGTCGGCGAACTGCACTTCCTGGTCGCCCATTCGGCGGTGGAGAACACCGGCGCGCTGGCCACCCCGCTGTTCGGCCTCATCTACTGCTTCTACCTCGACTGGCGGCTGGGCCTGCTGGCAATGGCCACCGTGCCGTTCTACATCGGCATCTACCTCGCGCTGGGGCGCGACTCCCGGACGCAGATGGAACGGCTCGACCAGGGCGTCGAACGGATCAGCGCCACCATCGTCGAGTTCATCGCCGGGGTGTCGGTGGTCAAGACGTTCGGCCAGGCCGGCAAGGCGCACAAGCGTTTCGCTGACGCCGCCGACGAGTTCAACGAGAGCTTCGCGGGATGGATCGGACCGCTGGTTCGGGTCAAGGCGGTGTCGTCGGTGTTCATCGACACCCCGGTGCTGCTGCTGGCCAACCTGGCCGGCGGATACTGGTTCGTCCGCAGCGGCTGGGTCAGCCCGATCGAGGTGCTGGGTTCGACGCTGGTCGCGGTGACCATCCCGGCGGCCGTGCTGACTGTCGGCTACTCCACGCACATCAAACGCCAGGCCGCGGCCGCCGCCGGACGCCTGCAGCGCCTGCTGGACACACCCGTGCTGCCCGTCGCGCGCGAACCGCAGGTACCGCAGGACAATTCGATCCGATTCGAGGATGTTCGGTTCTCCTACGACGGCGAGAACACCGTCCTGCACGACGTGTCGCTCACACTCGGAGCCGGGACCATCACCGCGCTGGTCGGGCCCTCGGGCAGCGGCAAGTCGACGCTGGCCACCCTCGTGCCGCGCTTTCACGACGTCACCGCGGGGGCGGTGCGTGTCGGTGGTGTCGACGTCCGCGACGTCGCGCCCGCCGAGCTGTACCGCCACGTCGGGTTCGTGCTGCAGGACGTGCAACTGCTCGGCATCAGCGTCGCCGACAACATCCGCCTCGGCCGCGCCGACGCCACCGACGAGGACGTCGTCGCCGCGGCCAAGGCCGCCCGCATCCACGACCGGATTCTGCAGCTGCCAAGGGGATATGACTCCGTCATCGACGAGGACGCGCACTTCTCCGGTGGTGAAGCTCAGCGCGTGAGCATCGCGCGCGCCGTGCTGGCCGATACGCCGATCCTGGTGCTCGACGAGGCGACCGCCTTCGCCGATCCCGATTCGGAGGCCCAGATCCAAGAGGCGGTGTCGCGGCTGATCGTCGGGCGCACCGTGCTGGTCATCGCCCACCGGCTCGGCTCGATCGTGTCCGCCGACAACGTGGTCGTGCTGGATCAGGGACGGGTCGCCGAACAAGGCAGCCATGACGAACTGCTCGCCGCGGGCGGGCAGTACGCGCGCATGTGGCAGTCCTACACGGCAGGGCACGCACGGGAATGGGAGGTGGCCCGATGATCCGGGGCTTTCTGCAGATCCTCGGCCCGCAGCGGGGCCGGATGTTCAGTTTCCTGGCGGTGGTGACCGTCTATGGCATCCTGCACGGCCTGGTGATGCTGCTCCTGGTGCCGGTGACGGTGTCGCTGTTCGACGGCGACTACGCCGCCACCGGCCGCTGGCTGGGCCTGATGGCGGTTACCGTGCTGGTCGCGTCGGTGCTCAGCTACGTTCAAGCCAAACTCGCGATCCGCATGGCGCTGACCACGATGCGGCTGCTGCACCACCGGCTCGGTGACCACATGGTGACCCTGCCGCTGGGATGGTTCAGCCGCGAGACGGTCGGCAAGGTGTCCCAGATCGCGGTCAAGGGAACGGTTTTCGTCGGCACCAGCGGCGGAAACCTGGTCACCCCGCTGGTGGTCAACACCGTCAGCGCGGTCACCGTGGTGGCCGGCCTGTTCTACTTCGACTGGCGGATCGGGCTCGTCGCTCTGGTTGGCGGTGTGCTGCTGGTGATGTGCGGGCGGTTCGCCTCCCGGCTGATCGCCGGCGCCGAGGTGCGCACCCACGATGCGGCGATCGAGGTCAACAACCGGGTGATCGAGTTCGCGCGTTACCAACCCGTGCTGCGGGCCTTCGGACGCACCGGGGCCGACTACACGCCGCTTGGCGACGCGCTACAAACCCAGCATCGCGCCGGACGCGCCGCACTGTGGCAGTCGGTGACCGGGCTGCTTCTGAACGGCGTTGCGGTGCAGGCGGTTTTCTCGGCGCTGATCGCGGCGGGTGTGTGGATCGCGGTGCAGGGCGACATCAACCCCGTCACGCTGGTGGCCATCCTCGGGCTCGCCGCCCGGTTCGCCTCACCGCTGTCGCAGCTGGCCGAACTCGGGTCCGCGGTCAGGCTGGCGACCGCGGAGTTGGAGCGCATCACCTCCATCCTGGACACCCCGTCGTTGGCTGAGCCGGCCACCGCGAGCGCGCTTCCGGCGCCCGGGCGCGTCGAGCTCGACCGTGTCGCGTTCGGCTACTCGGATCGCAAGGTGCTCACGGACGTCAGTTTCGTCGCCGAGCCGGGCACGATGACCGCGCTGGTCGGCCCGTCGGGCTCGGGGAAGTCGACGATCACCAAGCTGATCGCGCGCTTCTACGACGTCGACGGCGGCGTGGTCCGGGTCGGGGGCGTCGACGTGCGCGACCAGCTCACCGCGGACCTGATGGCGCAACTGTCTCTGGTCTTCCAGGACGTGTACCTGTTCGACGACACGCTGTGGGAGAACATCCGCATCGGGCGGCCCGACGCCGACGATGCCGCCATCGTGGAGGCGGCTCGCACCGCGGGCCTGTTGTCGGTCGTCGAGCGCCTGCCCGACGGCTGGCAGGCCCGGGTCGGTGAAGGCGGTTCGGCGCTCTCGGGCGGCGAACGGCAGCGGGTGTCGATCGCGCGGGCGCTGGTCAAGAACGCGCCCATCGTGCTGTTCGACGAGGCCACCAGCGCGCTGGACCCGGAGAACGAACATCACGTCGCCGAGTCCATCCGGACGCTGGCCCAACACAGCACCGCCATCGTGATCGCACACAAGCTGTCCACGGTCACCGCCGCCGACAACATCGTGGTGCTCTCGGCCGACGGCACGGTCGAGGACCAGGGCAGCCATGCCGAGCTGATGGCCCGCGGCGGCCAGTACGCGCAGTTCTGGAACCAACGCGTTGCCGCCAGCGGGTGGGTGATGGCCGCCGCGGAAGGATAACTGCGTTAGCGCACCTCAGAGCCGGTACAACCACGCCAAGCAGCGAAGCCGACAGGACCGGGATGCCCCTTACCGGAGGGGCGACGTAGGCGTGCCCGCGGCGCGAAGGATAGGGTAACCTCACTTCCGATTTAGGACAGCCTGCGCTAATCACACGGAGGAATTCATGAGTGTTTTCACCGCGGAATCGCAGGCACGCTCATCGCACCTGTCCGGTCTTCGACGCCACCCCGACGCGACTCCGACGCGATGATCGACGAACGGAGCCAGCTAACCTTCGCGCCCTGGATCAAACGCTCCGCGGGGCAGTCATCAGACGGAGCGACCATCGTCTTCCCGCACGCCGGCGGGGCGGCCGCGGCCTACCGCGCGTTCGCCTCGGCGCTGGCCCGCACCGGTGACGACGCGTACGTGGTCCAGTACCCGCAGCGCGCGGACCGGCTCCGCCATCCCGCACCGGAGACGGTGCAGGATCTGGCCGCAGACCTCTTCGCCGCGGGGGACTGGTCCGAACTGGGACCGCTGCGCTTGTTCGGCCACTGCATGGGTGCGGTGATCGCGTTCGAGTTCGGCCGCGTGGCCGAGCGCAACGGCGTTCCCGTCCGCCAGCTGTGGGTCTCGGCGAGCCAGGCCCCCTCGACCATCGCCGCCTCACCGCGCCTGCCGACGGCCGCGACCGAAGTCGTCGCCAACATGGTCGACCTCGGCGGGACCGACCCTCGCCTGCTGGCCGACGAGGACTTCATCGAACTGCTCGTTCGCGCAGTGCGCGCGGACTACGAGGCGTTCAACCGCTACGCGTGCGAACCCGACATCCGCCTCACCGCCGACATACACACCATCGGTGGCCGCGACGATCACCGAATCAGCCCAGACATGTTGCGCGGATGGGAGACTCACACTCGGGGTGCCTTCACGCTGTCGTTGTTCGACGGTGGACACTTCTACATCAACGACCATCTCGACGTCGTCGCGGAGTTGGTCAATGCCGGTTAGCACGCCCGACGGCGTCAGCGACGATCCGATCGTCATCGTGGGGATGGCGATCGAGGCGCCGGGAGGAATCGACACCGCCGAGGACTACTGGGATCTGTTGGTCAACCGCCGCGAGGGTCTGTGCCCGTTCCCGCGGGACCGCGGCTGGTCGGTCCGCGACATCCTCGACGGCTCGGCGCGCGACGGGTTCAAGCGCATCCACGATCTCGGCGGCTTCCTCGCTCGGGCAGCCGAATTCGATCCGGAGTTTTTCGGGATCTCGCCGCGGGAAGCGGTCGCGATGGACCCGCAGCAGCGGGTCGCACTCCGGGTGGCGTGGCGGGCACTGGAGAACAGCGGCATCAACCCCGACGACCTCGCGGGCCACGACGCCGGCTGCTATGTGGGCGCTTCGGTGATGGGTTACGGCCCCGATCTGGCCGAATACTCCAACCTCACCGGGCATTTGATGTCGGGCACCGCGCTCGGTGTGATCTCGGGGCGCATCGCTTACACCCTCGGTCTGGCCGGGCCCGCGTTGACCATCGACACCTCGTGTTCGTCGACGCTGACCGCGATCCATACCGCTGCACAGTCGCTGCGGTCGGGAGACTGCGACCTGGCGCTGGCCGGCGGTGTCTGCGTGATGGGCTCGGCCGGCTTCTTCGTCGAATTCTCCAAACAACACGCGCTGTCCGACGACGGTCACTGCCGCCCTTACAGCGCGCAGGCCAGCGGAACCGTATGGGCCGAGGGCGCGGCCATGTTCGTCCTGCAGCGCCGGTCGCGCGCGCTGCGCGACGGACACCACGTTCTCGCCGAGTTGCGGGTGACCTGCCTCAACCAGGACGGCCGCTCCGTCGGGCTGACCGCACCGAGCGGCCCGGCGCAGGCGCGGTTGTTCGCTCGGGCCCTCGAACAGAGTGGTCTGCGTCCGCGCGACATCGGGATGGTCGAGGGGCACGGTACCGGCACCCGGCTCGGGGACCGCACCGAACTGATCTCGCTCGCCGGAACCTACGGCGCCACCGAACCCGGCCGAGGCCCGCTGCTCGGCTCGGTGAAGTCCAACCTCGGCCACACCCAGGCTGCCGCGGGGGGTCTCGGTCTGGCCAAAGCCCTGATCGCCGCCGAACAGGGCGCCATCCCCGCCACCTTGCACACCGACGAGGCCAGCCGCGAAATCGACTGGGACAGCCAAGGATTGCGCCTGGCATCGGAGCTGACACCCTGGCCCGCCACCAACGGTGAGCGGTTCGCGGCGGTGACCGCGTTCGGCATGAGCGGCACCAACGCCCATGTGATCGTGTCGGTCCCGTCGAGCCGCCCCGAGGCGGCGTGATGGCCACCGGTTTCCCCGACGGCCGGGTGCCGGTCGTGTTGAGCGCGCACGCCGAGGAACTCCTGGCCGCCGACGCCGAGGCGATACTGCGCTACCTCGATCGCGGGCCCGACGTGGCGGCGGTGGCCGCAACCTTGCTGCGCACCCGGCGCATACGCAGGCACCGCGCGGTCGTGCGCGCCGCCGGCACCGCCGAACTGGCCGAAGGGCTCCGAGCGATCGCCGACGGCGGTACGCACCCGCTGATGGCCCGCTCGTCGCAATCAAGGGCGGCGCGAACGGCTTTCGTCTTCCCCGGACAGGGCAACCAATGGCCGTCCATGGGGGCGGACGCCTACCGGCGGTCTGCGGTGTATCGCACGCAAGTCGACCGGTGCGCGGAGGCGTTCGTCGCCGCAGGCGAGCCGTCACCGCTGCCGTACCTGACCGCGGAGACCAACGGCGGGTCCTGGACGCAGACGCAGATCCAGTCGGCGCAGTTCACCCATGCCGTCGCGCTGGCCCAGATCTGGCGCTCATGCGGAATCACACCCGACCTGGTGGTCGGGCACAGCCTCGGTGAGGTCGCGGCCGCCCACGTCGCCGGGTCCATCACGCTGCCCGACGCGGCCGCTGTGGTCGCCGCCCGAGCCAGGGCAGTCGAGCGGCTCTCCGGCGACTACGGCATGGCCGCGCTGGGGGTTTCACTGGCCGACGCCGAGCGGTTGATCGGATCGACGCCGGGATGGCTCGAGGTGTCGGCGGTCAACGCCGGCGCGTCGGTGGCGGTGTCGGGGGAGCGCGCGGCGATCAGCGCGCTCGTCGCGACCGCAACCGAGCACGGTCTGTTCGCCCGCGAACTGGACGTGAACTATCCCGGACACACCAGTGCGCTGGAGCGGCTGCGCGAAGACCTGCTCGCGATGCTCCCAGACACCGAGTTCGCCGATGCCCCAGTAGAGTTCATCGGCTCCACCACTGCCGACGTGGTGCCCGGGGGCACCGGGTTCACCTCATACTGGTACCAAAACCTGCGCAACACCGTGCGATTCGACAGGGCCGTCGCGGCCGCGGGTCGCCGCGGCGCCGCGGCGTACATCGAGATGTCGGCGCATCCGGCCCTGCTGTTCGCGCTGGGCGACCTGCTGGCCGACGAGGACCCACTGATCATCGGATCGGGGCATCGCGACCTTGCCGCCATCGACGCGCTGTCGGCCAGTATCGCCACCGTCGCGGTGGCCAACCCCGAATTTCGTTGGGCCGACCTGGTCGACGTCGCTGCGCAACCGCCGTTGCGCGGCTTCCCGAACGCGCCGATGCGGTCGGTGCGGCTGTGGGCACAACCGCAGCCGCTGGCTCCGGTCTACGGCCTCACCGTCGCCCGTGAGAAATGGGACGCCACCGCTGCGCGATCGAACGAGACCGCCCAGCGCGTCGCCGTCGTCGAGCTTGCCGGCCCGCGCGGGTCGCTCGGTGCACAGCTGCGGAAGGCGCTGCGGGACAACGGATCCGACGTGGTCGAACCGGCCGACGCCGAACTCGTCGTCGCCGTCGCACCCCTGCTCGACCATCCCGACGCCGAACGCGCGGCCCACGACATCTCCCAGCTCGTCGGAGAGGGCCTGCTTGATTACGTCGACGCGTCGGGACCGCACTGCCGCGCGGTCTGCCTCGTGACGGTCGGCGGTGAGCACGTCCAGCCGGGGGAGCCGGTCGCCTTGCCCGCGCAGACCGCCCTGGCGGCGATGCACCGCAGTCTCGGCTTCGAGCGACCCGAGCAGGCGTTTCGGCATCTCGACCTGCCTTCCTGGGAACCCGACGACACCCTGGCCGCCGCGGCGGTCAGCGCACTTCTGTCCGGCGGCGACGAGGTTGCCGTGCGCGACGATGGTTCGGGTCCAACGGTTTTCCTCCGCTCCGTCGGGGAGGCGATGGAGCCCGCACCCTCGTGGCTCTCGGTGTCCGGCGCGTTCGACGACGTCGTGATCACCGGCGGTAACGGCGCGGTGGCATTGCATTTCGCCCGGTATCTGGCCGCTCACGGGGCACGCCGCATCGTGCTGCTCAGCCGCCGCGGTGTCGACGCCGCCACCAAGGCCGAACTCGCCGCGATCGCGCCGGGCCTCGACGTGGTCGCGCCGCGGTGTGACATCACCTCTACCGAGGAGATGGCCGCGGCGGCCGAGGAGTTCGGCGCCGACGGTGCGTCCCTGCTCATCCATGCCGCGGGCGCGGCGGCCTTCGCCGATCGGGACGAGCTCACGCCGGAGACGTTCACTGAGGCGGCCGCCGCGAAGATCGGCGGGCTGGCCAGGGCGGCCGAGCTCTGGCCGATGCGCCGGGACGGTCGAATCCTGGTGTGCTCCTCGGTGTCCGGAGTGTGGGGTGGACGCGGACACGCCGCATACTCGGCCGCCAACCGGATACTCGACGTGATGGCGGGCCAGCTGCGGGCCAAGGGCCAACACTGTGTGGCCGCCAGGTACGGACTGTGGCGCGGCAGCGGTATCGCCGACGCAGACGAGGTGACCAAGATCGAGCGGTCCGGGCTGCTGGCGATGTCCCCGGACGCCGCCGTCGAGGCCAGCGTGCGCGACCACGGGGAGGATCCGCTGCTGTTCAGCGCCGACCAGGCCCGCTTGCGGGTGTTCTTGGGGGGCCGGACGGCCGAGTATGCCGAGACAACCGCGGCCACAACCGAACCGGCGGGCGACACCACGGCGGTGGTGACGTCGGAGCTGGGTGCGGTGCTCAACATCGAGGCGAGCTCGATCGACCTCGAGACATCGCTGCTCGACCTGGGGGTCGACTCGCTCCTGGCTTTGGATCTGCGTAAACGGCTGCAACGGGCGACCGGACACAGGGTGTCGCTGGCGGTCCTGCTCGGCGGCGTCACCGGCGGCGAACTCATCGCCGACCTCGACAGCAAAGAACGATCAGAGAAGGTGGACAACGCGTGACTGACACGGTCGATATCCGCGAGCAGGTAGAGGACCGCCGGCTGGAGCTGTTGCGCCGCAAGCTCGCCGAGCGGGGTCTGCGCGGTGAGAACACCTCGACCGGCGAACAAGACGGACTGTCCGACGGCCAGCGCCGCATGTGGTTCGTCCAAGCCGCCGACCCGACCGGGGCGATCCTCAACATCTGCCTGTCCTACCGGCTCACCGGCGACCTCGATGTCGCCCGGTTGCACGACGCCGTCAACGCGGTCGCCGCGCGTCACGCCGCGCTGCGCACCACCTACGGCGTCGACGAAGACGGCGAACCACAACCGAGCGTCCACGACGACCTGACCCCGGGCTGGACCGTGCACGACCTGACCGAGCTGTCCGAGCATGCCCGCCGGCTGCGCTTGGAGGTGCTGGCCCAGCGCGAGTTCTGCGCCCCCTTCGATCTGAGCACCGACTCGCCGCTGCGGCTCACCGTTGTGCGCACCGCGCCCGACGAACACGTCATGTTGCTCGTGGCGCACCACATCGCCTGGGACGACGGCTGCTGGCCGGTCTTCTTCGGCGATCTCACGCGCGCGTACGCCGGTGAGGCCTTGGCGCCCGCGGTCACACCACCGTCGCACGCGCTGGGCCCGGTCGACGAGGACCTGGACTACTGGCGCAAGACGCTCGCCGACCCGCCGGAGCCGCTGGAGCTGCCCGGACCGAACGGCTCTGCGGTGCCGACGAACTGGCGTTCGCAGCGGCTGACACTGCAATTGCCGGACGCAACGGTCGAGCGGATCGCCGCGCTGGCCAAAGAGGCGGGCGCGACACCGTACATGGTGCTGCTGGCCGCCTTCGGGGTACTGCTGCAGCGCTACACCCATTCCGACGACTTCCTGGTCGCCGCACCGGTGCTCAACCGCACCGCCGAAGTCGAGGACGTGATCGGGTACTACGGCAACACGGTGGCGCTGCGCCTGCGCCCAGGCGCTCACGAGAGCTTCCGTGACGTCCTCGCACACGCCCGCGACACCGCGGTCGGCGCGTTCGCCCACCAGCGCGTGAACCTGGACAGGGTGGTGCGCGAACTGAACCCCGACCGCCGCCACGGTGTGGAGCGGATGACGCGGGTGACCTTCGGCGCGCGCGGCGCCGACTCGCAGGGGTTCAACCCGCCCGGAATCACCTGCCGCCGAGCCGAATTACGCGGCCATCTCACCCAGCTGCCCTTGGGCTTCATGGTGGAGTTCGACGCACCCGGGATCGTGGTGGAGGCCGAGTACCTCGTCGAGATCCTCGACGCGCCGCTGGTGCGCCAGCTGCTCGAGCACTACGCGGTGCTGCTCGACGACGCGCTGCAGCGCCCCGACCTCCCCGTCAACGAACTCGAACTGATGGCGCCCGAGGACGTCGAATGGTTGCGCCGGGTCTCGGCGGGAGAAGAATTCGACACCGCCCCGTCGACCATGACGGCTCTGGTCGAGGCGCAGGCGGCGCGCACACCCGACGCCGTCGCCGTGGTCTACGAGGGACGCAACTACACCTACCGCGAGCTCAACGAGTCGGCGAACCGGTTGGCGCACTGGCTGATCGAGCGTGGCATCGGCACCGAGGATCGTGTGGCGGTGCTGCTGGACCGCTCACCGGAGCTGGTGATCACCGCGCTCGGCGTGATCAAGGCGGGCGCGGTGTATCAGCCTGTCGACCCGACCTACCCCGAGGACCGACTGACGTTCATCCTGTCGGACTCCGATCCGAAAATGACCATCCGCGAACCGATCACCGACCTCGACCGGTTCCCGACCACCAACCCCACCGACGCCGAGCGCGTCCGCCCGCTGTACCCGGAGAGCACCGCCTACCTGATCTACACCTCGGGTTCGACCGGTCTGCCCAAGGGCGTCCCGGTGGCCCACAAGCCCGTCGCCGAGTATTTCGTGTGGTTCAAGGGCGACTACGGGATCGACGACAGCGAGCGGCTGCTGCAGGTCGCCTCGCCGAGCTTCGACGTCTCGATCGCCGAGATCTTCGGCATGCTCGCGTGCGGCGGTCGGCTGGTCATTCCGCGCCCGGACGGGCTTCGCGACGTCGGCTACCTCACCGACTTGCTGCACGACGAGGGCATCACCTCAATGCATTTCGTGCCCTCGCTGCTGGGCCTGTTCCTGTCGCTGCCCGGCGTCAACCAGTGGCGGACCCTGCAACGGGTGCCCATCGGCGGCGAGGCGCTGCCCGGTGAGCTGGCCGACAAGTTCCACGCCACATTCGACGCGCTGCTGCACAATTTCTACGGCCCGACCGAGACCGTCATCAACGCGAGCCGGTACAAGGTCGAGGGTAAGCAGGGCACCCGCATCGTGCCCATCGGCAAGCCCAAGATCAACACCCAGATCCACCTGCTCGACGACGCCCTGCGGCCTGTCCCGGTCGGGGTGATCGGCGAGATCTACATCGGCGGAACCCATGTCGCGCACGGTTATCACGGCCGGCCCAAGCTGACCGCGGAGCGGTTCGTCGCCGACCCGTTCAACCCCGGAGGCCGGCTCTACCGATCGGGTGACCTGGCCCGCCGCAACGCAGACGGCGACATCGAGTTCGTCGGTCGCGCCGATGAGCAGGTCAAGATCCGCGGGTTCCGCATCGAACTCGGCGAGGTGGCCGCGGCGATCTCCGTCGACCCGAGCGTCGGCCAGGCGGTCGTGGTGGTCAGCGACCTGCCCGGGGTGGGCAAGAGTCTCGTCGGCTACGTCACGCCGGCCGAGGACATCGAATCGGTGGATGTCGAGCGGATCCGCAACCGGGTCGCCGCCGCCCTGCCGGAGTACATGACCCCGGCGGCCTACGTCGTGCTCGACGAGATCCCGATCACCGCCCACGGCAAGATCGACCGGGCGGCGCTACCCGAACCTGACATCGACTCCGGCGCGGCGTTCCGCGAGCCGGCCGACGGTACCGAACGCCGGATCGCCGACCTGTTCGCCGAACTGCTGGAACGCGACCGCATCGGCGCCGACGACTCGTTCTTCGACCTCGGCGGCCACTCGCTGCTGGCCACCAAACTCGTTGCCGGGGTGCGCAGTGCGTTCAACGTCGACATCGGTGTGCGCGAGGTTTTCGAACTGGGCACCGTGGCCGCCCTGGCGCAACGGATCGACTCGTCATCGACCGCCGGCGGCCCCACCCGCCCCAGGCTGGTCCCCGTCCCGCACGACGGGCCGCTGCTCATGTCGGCCTCGCAGCTGCGGATGTGGTTCCAGTACCGCATCGACGGACCGAGCCCGGTCAACAACATCCCGTTCGCGGCCCGCATCAACGGGCCCTGCGATGCCGACGCGTTCGTGCGCGCGGTGCGCGACGTGGTGGCCCGGCACGAGGTGCTGCGCACGACCTACCGCGAAATCGACGGTGCGCCATATCAGATCGTCAACGACGAACTGGAGGTCGCGGTGCGCCGCGCCCACGGCGCTGACGACGACTGGCTGGACGCCGAGCTCGGCAAGGAGCGCAGGCACGTCTTCGACCTGGAAGCCGACCCACCCGTTCGCGCGGCCGTGCTCGCAACGCCGGAGGCGCACGTGGTCTCGCTGGTGGTGCATCACATCGCCGCCGACCACTGGTCGGCGATGGTGTTGTTCACCGACCTGCTGACGGCCTACCGGGCCAGGCGCGCCGGTGAGGCACCGGGTTTCGCGCCGCTGCCGGTGCAGTACGCGGACTACGCGGCGTGGCAGGCGGCCCTGCTCGGCGAAACCGACGGGCCCGTCGCCGCGCAGCGCGACTACTGGCGCGCGCAGTTGGCCGGTCTGCACGAGGATCCGGGCCTGACCCCGGATGTCCCGCGCCCGCCGGTGCTCAGCGGGGAGGGGGACGCCGTCAAGTTCGGTATCGACGCCGCCACCCGCGGCAAGCTCGCCGAACTGAGCCAGGAGCTCGGCGTCACCGAGTTCATGCTGCTGCAGGCGGCCGTGGCAGTCGCGCTGCACAAAGCCGGTGAGCGCCCGGACATTCCGCTGGGCACCCCGGTCGCGGGCCGCACCGAGGCCGAACTCGACCAGCTCGTCGGCTTCTTCATCAACATCGTGGTGCTGCGCAACGATCTGACCGACAACCCGACGCTGCGCGAGGTGCTGCGCCGGGCCCGCGACACCGCGCTTGAGGCCTACGCCCACCAGGACCTGCCGTTCGACCAGGTGGTCGATGCGGTCAGCCCGGCGCGGTCGCTGTCGCGCAACCCCTTGTTCGGTGTCGTCGTGCACGTGCGGGAGGCGCTGCCCGCCGACCAGGTGATCGAATCACGGCCCGACGGCGATACCACGTTCACCGCGCTCGAGCCGCCGTTCGACGTCGCGCACGCCGACCTGTCGGTGAACTTCTTCGGCGCCGACGACGGCTACCGCGGCCACGTCATCTACCGCACCGACCTGTATCGGCGCAGCACCGCCGAACGGTTCGTCGGGTGGCTGAATCGTGTGCTGGCCGCCTTCGCCGACGATCCCGGTCAACGGGTGCGCGACGTGCAGATCGCCGACGGCCAAGAGCGCCGGCTGGTGCAGCGGTTCAGCGCGGCGGCATCGGCCAGCGTGCTCGACGGCTGGCGCGACCCGGTCGCGATCGGCGTAGTCGGCGACGTCTACGAGCACGTCGTCGACGAGACGGGCGCCGACTTGCGTGCGACCGGCAGGCGTGGGCGCTGGACCGCCGACGGTGAACTGGAGTACATCGAGGCCGTCGCGGCGCGTCGCCCGGCGACGCCTGCCGGGCCGGCCGAACCCGTGCGCACCGAAACCGAACGCGTGCTGGCATCGCTGCTCGCCGAGGTCGTCAACGTGCCCGAGGTGAACCGCACCGACGACTTCTTCGAGCTCGGTGGCGATTCCATCCTCGCGGTTCAGCTCGCCGCCCGGGCGCGCGACGTCGGGCTGGCGGTCACTGCGCGAATGGTGTTCGAGCACCCCACGATCCACGAATTGGCTGCCAAGGTGGACGGTGGCGCGGAGACGGAGACGCCCGACGTCCATCACGAGCCGATGGCGGCCTCGGGCCTGTCGGCCGACGAACTGGCGGCGGTCACGTCGATGTGGTCGGCGTCCCAAGAGGGCGCACCGTGACCTCGACGCAGGCCGAACCGAAGGTCGCCATCGAGGACGTGATGGCGCTCAGCCCGCTGCAGCAGGGGCTGTTCTCGCTGGCGCAGCTGAGCAGCGCCGAAGACGGCGGCGAGGACCCGTATGTCATCACCATGGCGGCCGATGTCACCGGATCGCTCGACGCGGGCCTACTGCGCGAGTGCGCGGCCACGATGCTCGCCCGCCACCCCAACCTGCGGGCGAGTTTCGTTCGGGGGCAGAGCAAACCGGTCCAGATTGTGCCGAACCGCGTCGACGTACCGTGGCGTCACATCACCGCGGCGGCCGACGAGGTCGAGGCACTCGAGACCGATGAATATCGCAGGCCGTTCAACCTCGCGCGCGGACCGGCGATCCGGTTCCTGTTGATCGAGGTGCCCGAATCGCACTGGCGGTTCGTCGTCGTGGCCCACCACATCATCATCGACGGGTGGTCGCTGCCGCTGTTCGTCGGCGAGCTGATCTCGCTGTACCGCTCGGGCGGCGATCCGTCCGTACTACCACCGCCGCCGCGCCCCTACCGCGACTACATCGGTTGGCTGGCCGGCCGCGATCAGGAGACCAGCCGCGCGCTGTGGCGTGAGCACCTCGCCGGCCTCGACGGCCCGACGCTCGTCACACCCGCCCTCACCTCCGGGGAGCCGCCCACCGGTGAACCGCACCGTACCGAGCTGCGCCTGGATCGGGACGCTACGCAGCAGTTGGCCGAGGCCGCCCGGTCCCGCGGTGTCACGGTCAACACCCTGGTCCAGATGGCTTGGGCCGCGGTGCTCTCGGCGTTCACCGACCGCTCCGATGTGGTGTTCGGCGTGACGGTGTCCGGACGCCCCGGCGAGTTGGCGGGCGTGGAGACCATGGTCGGGCTTTTCATCAACACGGTGCCGCTGCGGGTCCGGTTGGACCCGACGGCCCGAGTGGGCGCCCAATGCGTTGCGCTGCAACGCGAAGCGGCCAAGCTGCGCGACCACGGATACCTGCCCCACAACGAACTGCGGGCCGTGGGTGGCATCGGCGAGATGTACGACACCCTTCTCGTGTACGAGAACTTCCCGCCCGGCGGCCTGGTCGGTGGCGGCGACTTCGAGGCCAATGGTGCGATATTCCGGCCTGCTGCGTTGGAGAGCGTGTCGCACTTCCCGGTCACCATCGCCGCGCACATGATCGACGACCAGCTCACTGTCCTGGTCGAAGTCGTCGAAGGGGCGCTGGGCCAGATGACTCCCGAGTCGCTCGGGCATCGGTTGCTCACCACCACACAGCGACTGATCACCGGCTGGGATCGGCCGCTGCGCGACGTCAATGTCCTGCTCGACGGCGAGGGCGCGATCGCAACCGCCGAACCCGCGCCGGCGAGCGAACATCTCGGCGTGCACACCGCGTTCGCCGAAGCCGCGAGCGCGCGGTTGGGTTCACCGGCGCTGAGTTGGTCCGGCGGTGAGCTGACCTACCGACAGCTCGACGAGGCCGCCGATCAGCTCGCCACCGTGCTGGTGGCCAAGGGCGTAATCGCCGAAACGCCTGTTGCGATCCGCCTTTCGCGAGGACCGCAGTATGTCGTCGCGATGCTGTCGGTGCTCAAGGCAGGCGGTGTGATCGTGCCGCTGGACCCCGGGATGCCCGCCGAGCGGATCGCCGACATCCTCGACCAGTGCGCTGCGACCGTCGTCGTCGACGATGCGATGCTCGCAGAGGTGCCGTCCGAGACCGCCCAGGACTTCCGGCTGGTGACCGCGCTGCCGGGTCAGGCCGCGTACATGGTGTTCACCTCCGGCACCACCGGCAGGCCCAAAGGTGTCATCGGAACCCATCAGGCGCTGCTGGCCTACGCCGAGGACCACGCCCGAAATGTGCTGCGCCCCGCGGCGGCTCGGTTGCGTCATCCGCTGCGGGTGGCGCACGCCTGGTCGTTCACGTTCGACGCCGCATGGCAGCCGCTGGCCGCCCTGCTCGACGGGCATGCGGTGCACATCGTCGACGATCACATCCAGCGTGACGCCGAGGCGCTGGTCGAGACGATCGGCCGGTACGGGATCGACCTGATCGACACCACCCCGTCGATGTTCGCCCAGCTGCACGCGGTCGGACTGCTGACGACGGTGCCGCTCGGGGTGCTCGCACTCGGCGGCGAGGCCGTCGGCATCCCGGCGTGGAACCTGATCCGCGACGAGTGCGCGCGTACCGGCATGGCGGCCTACAACTGTTACGGCCCAACCGAAACCACCGTCGAAGCAGTCGTCGCCACGATCGCCGAACACGACCAACCGACCATCGGGCATCCCACGTCGCCCAGCAGGGCCTACGTGCTGGACTCGTGGCTGCGGCCGGTACCCGACGGTGTTCCGGGCGAGTTGTACCTATCGGGCGGCCAACTGACCCGCGGCTATCTGGCCCGGTTCGGCGAGACCGCCTGCCGGTTCGTCGCCGACCCGTTCGGGCACGGCGAGCGCATGTACCGGACCGGCGACGTGGTGCGGCGCCAACCCGACGGCGCGCTGGAGTTCCTCGGGCGCTCCGACGCACAGGTGAAGATCCGCGGCTTCCGGGTGGAGCCGAGCGAGATCTCGGCGGTCCTGCACACCCACCCCGCGGTGCGCCACGCCCACGTGGTGGTGCGCCAGCAACGGTGGGGCGCACAACTGGTGGCGTTCGTCGCCGCCGAACCCGCGCCCGCGGCCTCCGAGTTGCGCGCCATGGTGTCAAAACGCCTGCCGCGCTACATGGTTCCGCACTCGATCGTGGTCATCGACCAGATGCCGCTGACCACGCATGGCAAGGTCGACGAGGCCGCACTGAACGCGATCGCCGTCGCCGAGGGGCCCTCGACCGCGCCGGAGACCGAGACCGAGAAGGCGCTGGCCGCCGTGCTCTGCCAGTTGCTTGAAAGCCCCGACGCCACCACCATCGATGTCAACGCGGACCTTCTGGCCCTCGGCCTGGACAGCATCGTCGCGCTGTCGGTGGTGCAGGCCGCCCGCAGGCGCGGAATCCCGTTGCGCGCCAGGCTGATGCTGGAGTGCGCGACATTGCGTGAGCTCGCCGAGGCCATCGAGAACGAATCGGCGCTGGCCGAGCACGACGACGACCCCGACGGTCCGACGCCCGTGCTGCCCAGCGCACACTGGCTCTACCAACACGGCGAACCGCGCCGGTTGGCGCAGACCGAGGCGGTCCGGTTGCCCGACGGCGTCACCCGAGAAACACTCGAGCAGCTTCTGCGCGTCGTGGTCGGCGGACATCCGATACTGCGAAGCCGGATCGACCGGCAGACGATGACGCTCGTCGAGCACGAGCCACAAGATCTGCTGACCGAGGTGCCCGTAGACGACGACACGGACGAAGCCCTCGTCGCAGCCGTAGCCGAACACGCCCATCGGTCGGTGGAACGCCTTGACCCCGAACAGGGTTCGCTGCTCGCCGCGGTGTGGCTGCACCCGCCCAGCGGGCCCGGCATCCTGCTGCTGACCGCCCATGTGCTGGCCGCGGACCCGGCGTCCTGGCGGATCCTGTTGGCCGAACTCGACGCGGCCTGGCACACCATCGCATCGGGCCGCGAACCGGCGCCCATCCGCGAGCACACCACCTACCGGCGCTGGTCGAGGCTGCTGCGCGAGCGGGCGTACACGCTTGACACGGCCGACTTCTGGGCGGCTCAACTCGACGGCGAGGACCCACCGCTCGGCGCCCGCAGGCTGCGCCCGCAGACCGATCGGGTCGGCGACGTCGTCGTCTCGATGGCGGTGACCGACACAGACCTCACCCTGCGGTTGCTCAACGCGTCCGAACCCGCGCCCCACCTGCTGGCTGCCGCGGCGGCGCGCACCGTCACCCGCTGGCGGCTGCACCGCGGCCAGGACACCCCGCCGCCGCTGTTGGCCCTGGAGACCCACGGCCGCGCCGACAACCTGATCGACACCGTCGACACCTCCGACACCGTCGGCCTGCTCACCGCGATCTACCCGCTGCGTGTGCAGACCGCCCGCGATGTCGGCGAGATTCCCGGTGACGGCATCGATTACGGGCTGCTGCGCTATCTGCGGCCCGACACCGCCGAACGCCTGGCGGCGCTGCCCGAACCGCAGGTGTTGCTCAACTTCCTGGGCCGGGTGCACGCGGGGTTCGACGGCGGTGCGCTGCGTCCGGACCGGACACTGCTGGCGGGGGTGTCGCCGCTGCCCGAACCGCGGCTGGCGGTCCGGCACGAATTGACCGTGCTCGCCGCCGTGCTCGGCGACAGCGACGCGCCGGTGCTGGGCACGCAATGGCGCACGCTTCCCGAAATTCTGTCCGCCGACGATGTCGCCGCACTGCAGACGATGTGGCTGGAATCGCTACGAGAGGTCGTTTCATGAGCCGGACGCTTGCGGTGGTGGGTGCGGGCGCCAAGGCCGTCGCCGTCGCCGCCAAGGCCGCCGAACTTCGCGACATGGGCATCGACGTGCCCGAGGTCGTCGCCGTCGAGAAGACCGGCGTGGCCGCCAACTGGCAGGCCGACGGCGGTTGGACCGACGGGCAGCACCGGTTGGGCACGAGCCCGGAGAAGGACGTCGGCTTCCCGTACCGCTCGGCCCTGGTGCCGCGGCGCAACGCCGAACTCGACGAGCGCATGACGCGGCACAGCTGGCAGCAGTACCTGATCTCGACGGGCCAGTTCGCCGAGTGGGTCGACCGCGGACGGCCCGCCCCCACCCATCGCAGGTGGAGCCAGTACCTGCGCTGGGTCGCGGGCAACGTCGAGATGAACGTGGTCCGCGGCGAGGTGCGCGGCATCTCGGTCGACACCGAATCCGGCGAGCCGCGGTGGGCGCTGCAGACGCCCGACCGCACCGTGACGGCCGATGGCCTGATGATCACGGGCCCCGGTCAGCCGGAGCGCTCGATCCTGCCGGGCAATCCGCGGGTGCTGTCGATCGCGCAGTTCTGGCATCGCGCGGCGCAGTACGAGCTGATCCGCGCCGAACGCGTGGCGGTCATCGGCGGGGGAGAGACCGCGGCGTCGATGCTCAACGAGCTGTTCCGGCATCGTGTTTCGACGATCACGGTGATCTCGCCGCAGGTGACCCTGTTCACCCGAGGCGAAGGATTCTTCGAGAACACGCTGTTCTCCGACCCCACCGGCTGGACCAGCCTGACCATGACGGAGCGCCGCGACGCGCTGTTGCGGACCGACCGCGGGGTGTTCTCCGCCCGCGTGCAGGAGGCGCTGCTCGCCGACGACCGGATCCGCCACCTGCGGGGGCGGGTCGCGCACGCGGTCGCGCGCGAAGGCCGTATCCGGTTGACGCTGAGCACAACTCAGGGCGGCGAATCGCTCGAGACAGTGCACGGTTTCGACCTGGTCATCGACGGCTCGGGCGCTGACGCGATGTGGTTCGTGCCACTGCTCGGCCAGGACGCATTGGATCTGCTGGAACTCGGCCTCGGCGCGCCGCTGACCCCGGACGTGCTGCAGGAGGCCATCGGCGACGACCTCGCCGTCTCCGGGTTGCGGCCCAAGCTCTTCCTGCCGGGTCTGTCGGGACTCACGCAGGGGCCGGGCTTTCCCAACCTGTCGTGCCTGGGCCTGTTGTCGGACCGCATCCTCGGCGCCGACCTGGGCGAGGCCACCGGCGCGTCACCGAAAGGACATGAGCGTCAATCGGTTCGGTGACGCGGTTCTAGACCTGTCGCGTCTGGGCCCAGGCGTCAGCCGGGGACGGAACGTCCATGTCGAACACGCGCGCGTGCAGCACCGTGCGGTTGCGCAACGCGGCCCGCACCGCGCGGTGCAACCCGTCTTCGAGGTAGATGATGCCCTTCCACCGCACCGCATGCGGGAACAGGTCGCCGTAGAACGTCGAATCCTCGGAGAGCAGTCGATCGAGCGCGAGCACCGTGGTGGTGGTGACCAACTCGTCGAGGCGTATCTGGCGCGGGGGGATCTGCGCCCATTGGCGGTGAGACAACCCGTGCTCGGGGTAGGGCCTACCCTCCCTGACTCCCTTGAAGATCATCGGGCCAGCGTCCTTCGAGTCGTCCCCCGAGTCCTCCCCGGACTGTGACAACAAGAAGCAAGGCTAGTGCACCGCGATCGCGCCTGTTGCACGTGTCGAAGAGCCGCGCACGCGCTATCGGCGCTGTTGGTGCCCCTAAAATGGGTGACAACTCGATTCGAGGGGTAGGTGAGCAGACATGGGTAGTGCCGACGACCGCCGGTTCGAGGTGCTGCGCGCGATCGTCGCCGACTTCGTGGCGACCAAGGAGCCGATCGGGTCGAAGACGCTCGTCGAGCGGCACAACCTCGGGGTGTCCAGTGCGACCGTGCGCAACGACATGGCGGTGCTGGAGGCCGAGGGCTACATCGCCCAGCCCCACACCAGCTCCGGGCGCGTGCCCACCGAGAAGGGCTACCGCGAGTTCGTCGACAGGATCGACGACATCAAACCGCTGTCGTCGTCGGAGCGCCGCGCGATCCTGTCGTTCCTCGAATCCGGCGTCGATCTCGATGATGTGTTGCGCCGCGCCGTGCGCCTGCTCGCGCAGCTGACGCGCCAGGTCGCGATCGTGCAGTACCCGACGCTGTCCACCTCCACGGTGCGCCACCTCGAAGTGGTCGCGCTCACCCCGGCCAAGCTGCTGCTGGTGGTGATCACCGACACCGGCCGGGTGGACCAGCGCATGGTCGAGCTGGGCGACACGCTCGATGAGCAGGACGTGAGCAAGCTGCGTGACCTGCTCGGTCAGGCCCTGGAGGGCAAACCGCTGGCGGCCGCATCGGTGGCCGTCGCAGACCTGGCCTCCCAGCTGCACGGGCACGGCGGGCTCGCCGACGCGGTCGGCCGGTCGGCCACCGTGCTGGTCGAGACGCTCGTCGAGCACCGCGAGGAGCGGCTGCTGCTGGGCGGCACCGCCAACCTCACCCGCAACACCGCCGACTTCGGCGGCTCCCTGCGATCGGTGCTCGAGGCGCTCGAGGAGCAGGTGGTGGTGCTGCGGCTGCTGGCGGCGCAGCAGGAGGCCGGCAAGGTGACCGTGCGCATCGGCCACGAAACCGAGGCCGAGGAGATGGCCGGTACGTCGGTGGTGACGACCGCGTACGGCAGTTCGGGCAAGGTGTACGGCGGCATGGGTGTGTTAGGGCCCACCCGAATGGACTATCCGGGAACTATCGCTAATGTCGCTGCGGTTGCTCTCTATATCGGGGAAGTCTTAGGCAGCCGGTAGACCCGGCACAGGTGGAAGGTCAGGCAAGTCAGCGTGGCACGCGACTATTACGGGTTGCTCGGCGTGAGCAAGGGCGCGTCGGATGCGGAGATCAAGCGCGCCTATCGCAGGTTGGCGCGTGAACTGCATCCCGACGTCAATCCGGACGAGGCCGCTCAGGCCCGGTTCAAGGACATCAGCGCCGCCTACGAGGTGCTCAGCGATCCGGAGAAGCGCCGCATTGTCGATCTCGGCGGCGACCCGCTGGAGTCGGCGGCGAACGGAGCCGGTTTCTCCGGTGGCTTCGGGGGCCTGGGCGACGTGTTCGAGGCGTTCTTCGGCGGCGGCGCGACCACCCGCGGGCCGATCGGCCGGGTGCGGCCCGGGTCGGATTCGCTGCTGCGGATGCGGTTGGACCTGTCGGAGTGTGCGACCGGCGTGACCAAGCAGGTCACTGTCGACACCGCGGTGCTGTGCGACCTGTGCCACGGCAAGGGCACACACGGCAACTCCGCCCCGATGGCCTGCGATACCTGCGGCGGTCGCGGCGAGATCCAGACGGTGCAGCGCTCCCTGCTGGGCCAGGTCATGACGTCGCGGCCCTGCCCGGTGTGCGGCGGCGTCGGCGAGGTCATCCCGGACCCCTGCCACCGTTGCGGCGGCGACGGCCGCGTGCGCGCCCGCCGGGAGATCAGCGTGAAGATCCCGGCAGGCGTCGGCGACGGCATGCGGGTGCGGTTGGCGGCACAGGGCGAGGTCGGACCGGGCGGGGGACCCGCGGGCGACCTGTACGTCGAGGTGCACGAGCAGCCGCACGCCACTTTCCTGCGCGACGGCGACGATCTGCACTGCACCGTCTCGGTGCCGATGGTCGACGCGGCGCTGGGCACCTCCGTCACCGTCGACGCGATCCTCGACGGGCCGACCGAGATCGCGATCCCGTCCGGCACACAGCCCGGCGCCATCGTGACGCTGCGCGGTCACGGCATGCCCCATCTGCGCTCCGGGGTCCGCGGTGACCTGCACGCCCACATCGATGTCGTGGTGCCGTCGCGGCTGGACAACGAGGACGCCGAACTGCTGCGCAAGCTCAAGGCCAAGCGCGCCCGCGACGTCGCCGAGGTGCGCTCGGCGCAGCCGACGGCCGCCAGCGGCGGCGGGCTGTTCAACCGGCTGCGTGAGACGTTCAGCGGCCGCTGACGGTCGCGATCCCGCTCGGATGACGACCCGGCCACAGATTTCGACCCGGACGCCTCGGTAACGCCGATGTCCGCGGCGCTGTTCTACGTCGACGCCCTGCCTGGGGTCGGTGAGCTCGCGGTCGTCGAGGGCGACGAGGGCTTCCACGCCGCCAATGTGCGCCGCATCCGGCCCGGTGAGCGCCTGCAGCTCAGCGACGGCGTCGGAGAGCTGGCGCACTGCGAGGTCGACGAGGTGGCGAAGGGCAGGCTGACGGCGCGGGTGCTGGACCGGCGCTTCGTGCCGCCCCCGTCACCGACCGTGACCGTCGTGCAGGCGCTGCCCAAGTCGGATCGCTCGGAGTTGGCGATCGAATTGGCCACCGAGGCGGGCGCGGACGCGTTCGTGGCCTGGCAGGCCGCCCGATGCGTGGCCCGGTGGGACTCGGGGGCCAAGGCCGAAAAAGGTCTGCGCCGCTGGAGTGCGGTGGCCCGCTCGGCGGCCCGACAGTCGCGGCGGGCCCGCATCCCCGAGGTCAGCGGCCCGGTCTCGACGACCCAGTTGGTCGACCGACTCGGAGACCGGGACGCCGTCGTGCTCGCGCTGCACGAATCGGCGACCCAGCGACTCGCCGATGTGCCCGTCACCGCGGCCGATGCGGTCGTCGTGGTCGTGGGACCGGAAGGCGGCATCGCCGACGACGAACTGGCCGCGCTGTGTGATGCAGGTGCGACGGCCGTGCGGCTGGGGCCCACGGTGCTGCGGACCTCCACCGCCGCGGCGGTCGCGCTGGGGGCGCTGGGCGTGCTGACCGATCGGTGGTCGTGATGGGCGGGCGCCTTATCCATTGGGTCGTGTCGCTGACCAGCGGTAAACTGTGAACAGACATCAGCAACGGCCAGGCCAGAACCAGAAAGCAGGCACTGAACCCTCTTGACGCCCCGCGAGACGACCGCTGACTCTGATCAGTCTTCTGAGTCGGTACGCAGCAGCATCAACATTCCGCCCGACCTCGTCGTGGGCCTATTGGGTTCCGCCGACGAGAATCTGCGCGCGCTCGAGCGCATCCTGGCGGCCGACATCCATGTGCGCGGCAACGCGCTGACCCTGTCCGGTGAACCCGCCGACGTCGCGCTCGCCGAACGGGTGATCTCCGAGCTGATCGCGATCGTGTCCAACGGCCAGGCGCTGAACCCCGACGTCGTGCGGCACAGCGTCGGGATGCTCACCGGCACCGGCAACGAGTCGCCCGCCGAGGTGCTCACCCTCGACATCCTGTCGCGGCGCGGTAAGACCATCCGGCCCAAGACGCTGAACCAGAAGCGCTACGTCGACGCCATCGACGCGCACACCATCGTGTTCGGCATCGGTCCCGCGGGCACCGGCAAGACGTATCTGGCGATGGCCAAGGCCGTCAACGCTTTACAGTCCAAGCAGGTGTCGAGGATCATCCTCACCCGGCCGGCCGTCGAGGCCGGTGAGCGGCTCGGCTTCCTGCCCGGCACGCTGAGCGAGAAGATCGACCCGTATCTGCGCCCGCTCTACGACGCGCTGCACGACATGATGGACCCCGAGCTGATCCCGAAGTTGATGAGCGCCGGGGTGATCGAGGTCGCGCCGCTGGCGTACATGAGGGGCCGCACGATTAGCGATGCCTTCATCATCCTCGACGAGGCGCAGAACACCACCGCCGAGCAGATGAAGATGTTTTTGACCCGGCTGGGCTTCAACTCGAAAATCGTTGTGACGGGCGATATCACGCAGGTCGACCTGCCCGGCGGGGCCGCTTCGGGCCTGCACGCGGCGATGCGGATCCTCGACGGCATCGACGACATCCACTTCGCCGAGCTCACCAGCGCCGACGTCGTGCGGCACCGGCTGGTGTCGGAGATCGTCGACGCGTACGCGCGACACGACGAGCCCACGCAGCTGAACCGGGCCCAGCGCCGCGCCTCCGGCGGCCGAGCCCGACGGTAGCGGCCGATATGAGCATCGAGGTGTCCAACGAGTCGGGCATCGACGTCTCCGAAGAGGAACTGATCAGCGTCGCCCGCTTCGTCATCCGCAAAATGAAGGTCAACCCCGCGGCCGAACTGTCGATGGTGCTGCTCGACACCGCGGCGATGGCCGATCTGCACATGCGGTGGATGGACCTGCCGGGCCCCACCGACGTCATGAGCTTCCCGATGGACGAGCTGGAGCCGGGCGGACGGCCCGACGCACCCGAGCCCGGCCCGGCCATGTTGGGTGACATCGCGCTGTGCCCGCAGTTCGCCGCAGATCAGGCCGCTGCGGCCGGGCATTCGCTGGGCCAGGAGCTCGCGTTGCTCACCGTGCACGGGGTTTTGCACCTGCTGGGCTACGACCACGCCGAGCCCGCCGAGGAAAAAGAGATGTTCACCCTGCAGCGTCAACTGCTCGAGGAGTGGGTCGCCGACCAGGTCGAGGCCTACCACCACGACCGCCAGTCGGAGAAGGAACGCAGGCTTCTCGACAACTCCCGATACTTCGACGAACTGTGACCGGCGTCGGACAGCTGATCTTCGCGATCGTCCTCGTCTTCTTCGGCGGGCTGTTCGCGGCGATCGACGCGGCCCTGAGCACGGTCTCGATGGCGCGCGTCGAGGAACTCGTCCGCGACGAGCGACCGGGAGCGGTGCGGCTGGCCAGGGTGATGGCCGAACGGCCTCGCTACATCAACCTGATCGTGCTGCTGCGCATCGCCTGCGAGGTCGGGCCGACGGTGCTGCTGGCCGCCTACCTCGACGGGCATCTCGGCGTCACCTGGGGGCTGTTCGTCGCCGCCGCCATCATGGTGGTGGTCAGCTTCGTCGTGATCGGCGTCGGCCCGCGCACGCTCGGCAGACAACACGCCTACACGATCGCCTTGCTCGCGGCCCTTCCGCTGCAAGCGCTTTCGGTGCTGCTGACACCGATCAGCCGGTTGCTGGTGCTGCTCGGTAACGCGCTGACGCCGGGCCGAGGTTTCCGCAACGGCCCGTTCGCCTCCGAGATCGAACTGCGCGAGGTGGTCGACCTGGCGCAGCAGCGCGGTGTGGTGGCCGACGACGAGCGGCGCATGATCCAGTCGGTGTTCGAACTCGGTGACACCCCGGCACGCGAGGTGATGGTGCCGCGCACCGAGATGGTGTGGATCGAAAGCGACAAGACCGCAGGGCAGGCGACCTCACTTGCGGTGCGCAGCGGCCACTCCCGGATCCCGGTGATCGGGGAGAACGTCGACGACATCGTCGGTGTCGTCTACCTCAAAGACCTCGTGCAGCGGACGTACTACTCAACCGACGGCGGTCGCGGCACCAAGGTCTCCGATGTCATGCGGCCCACGGTGTTCGTACCGGATTCCAAGCCGCTCGACGAGTTGCTGCGCGAGATGCAGCGCGACCGCGTCCACATGGTTCTGCTGGTCGACGAGTACGGCGCGATCGCCGGCCTGGTCACCATCGAGGACGTCCTCGAGGAGATCGTCGGCGAGATCGTCGACGAGTACGACGCCGGCGAAGTGGTGCCCGTAGAAGACTTGGGCGACAACCGCTATCGCGTCTCGGCCCGATTGCCGATCGAGGACCTCGGCGAGCTCTACGACATCGAGTTCGACGACGACCTCGATGTCGACACCGTCGGCGGTCTCGTCGCGCTGGAACTCGGCCGCGTCCCGCTTCCGGGCGCCGAGGTGACGTGGGACGGGCTGCGGCTGCAGGCCGAAGGCGGGCCGGACCCTCGCGGGCGGGTGCGCATCGGCACGGTTCTGGTCAGCCGCACCGAGCCTCCGCAAAGAGAAGACGACGGTGATGATGACGATGAGCGCTTGCGCGAAGAGCGGTGAGGCACGATGACCGACCTGGACAGTGAGGACGCCAAGCTCGTGACGCTGGCGCGCGGGGCGATGGCGCGGGCGGAGGCCGGCAACGGAGCCGCTGTCCGCGACCGCGACGGCCGCACCTACGCGGCGGCTCCGGTGGCGCTGACGGCGTTGGAGCTGACCGCATTACAGGCCGCCGTGGCCGCAGCGGTGTCGAGCGGCGCGACCGGGCTGGAGGCCGCAGTGGTGCTCGGCGGCCCGGCCGACGACGCGGGCGTGGCCGCGGTGCACGAGCTGTCCGCGGACGCGATAGTGATCGTCACAGACCGATCCGGGCACCCGGTGCGAAACCTATGAGCGACGAATTCCGTTCGGGCTTCGTCTGTTTCGTCGGCCGGCCCAACACCGGAAAGTCGACGCTGACCAACGCGCTGGTCGGGGCCAAGGTAGCGATCACGTCGAACCGCCCGCAGACCACCCGGCACACCATTCGCGGAATCTTGCACCGCGAGAACTTTCAGATCGTGCTCGTCGATACCCCGGGGCTGCACCGCCCGCGCACGCTGCTCGGGCAGCGGCTCAACGACCTGGTCAAGGACACCTACTCCGAGGTCGACGTCATCGGATGGTGCATCCCCGCCGACGAGAGGATCGGTCCCGGCGACCGCTGGATCCACGACCAGATCCGCGCGGTCGCACCCAAGACCACACTGGTCGCGATCGTCACCAAGATCGACAAGGTGCCCAAGGACCGCATCGCCGCGCAACTGGTGGCGGTCAGCGAGCTGGTCGGACCCGACGCGGAGATCGTTCCGGTGTCGGCGACCGCGGGGGACAACCTCGACGTGCTCGTCGACGTGCTCGCCTCCGAACTGCCGCCGGGACCGGCCTTCTACCCCGACGGCGAGCTCACCGACGAGCCGGAGGAGACTCTGATGGCCGAGCTGATCCGCGAGGCCGCGCTCGAAGGCGTCCGCGACGAACTACCGCACTCGCTTGCCGTCGTCATCGATGAGGTCACCCCGCGCGAGGGCCGCACACCCGAGCAGGGCGAGCTGATCGACGTCCACGCGATCCTGTTCGTCGAACGCGAGAGCCAGAAGGGCATCGTCATCGGCAAGGGCGGCGCCAGGCTGCGCGAGGTCGGCACCGCCGCGCGCCAGCAGATCGAAAAGCTGCTGGGCACCAAGGTCTATCTCGACCTGAGGGTCAAGATCGCCAAGAACTGGCAACGCGACCCGAAACAATTGGGCCGCCTGGGCTTCTAGCGCGTCAGCTCTGGGCGCCCGAGCCGGGCTCCCCGAACGGCCGTCCCGGGCCGTGTGCCGGTGGGGCGCCGTCGCCCTTGCCGTAGACCGCCACCACCACCGTGCGATCGAGTGCGTTGGCCGACCACACGCCGATGTCGACGTTCGAACAGTCGGCCATGATGGCCTTGTAGTCCGGCCGGTGATACCACTGGTTGAGCAACTCGATGCCGCTCATCGCCAGCGCGGGGTTGATGGCCACCGTCTCCGTCACCGGGCCCGCGTAGCCGGCGTTGCGCGCACGGTCGGCGACCGTGCTGCCGTCCGAGCCGATGTCGCCGCCCAGCGCGCGGTTGTTGAGCACGTCGTTGGTGTGCCATTCGGCGGCCAGGCGCAGCTTCGGGTTGATCTTGATGTCGGTGTCGCAGCCGGCCTGCTTCTGGATGGTGTAGACGTTGGCCACCACACCGTCGTTGAACCGCTTGTTGTCAGCGGCGGCGGTCGGAACCCCGGTCACCAAGCCGCCCACCAGCCCGAGGACCGGTAACGCGCACGCATAACCCAGCGCTCTCATGCCGGGAGACTCTACGCGACCTCGTCGGAGACGTCCTCGGGTTCGCGCCGGTCGGAGGCCGCTACCGGCTTATCGGATGCCGCGGGCTCGGGGTCGGGGGCGGGGGCGGGAAACCACCACGGCTCGGGCTGGCGCACCGTCCAGCCGTTGATCGCCTCCAACTCCGCGGCCAGCGAGATCAGCAACGGCTCGCTGTTGGCCGGGCCCATCAGCTGAACGCCGATCGGCAGGCCTTCGGAGGTGAACCCGGCCGGCACGTTGATCGACGGCCAGCCCAGCAGATTCCATGGCCAGGTCACCGGGCACGCCTTGATCATCGTGCGGTCGGTGGCCAGCCCGCCGAGCTCGTCGAACTCGTCCACCTTGGGCGGCGGCTGCGCGGTCGTGGGGGCCAGCACCACATCGGCGATGTTGAAGATGTATCCGATGCGGCGATGCGCGCGGGCCTCGCGGGCGCGGGCCTTGCGCAGCACGTGCTCCGACAGCAACCGGCCCGTGCGCAGGTTGGCCTTGGTCCGCTTGTCGAGCGTGACGCCGTGGCCGAGCCGGTCGGCCCACTCCAGCAGCCCCGACGTCGACCGGGACAGGAAGTTCCACGACATCTCGAGGCTGTAGTCCGGATCGGCGCCGAACACGCTGTGCCCGAGGTCTTCGAGCTGAGCGGCGACGACGGCCATCGCCGCCTGGATCTCCGGGTGCAGCTTGGCGCGGAACACCGTGAACGGGAACTTCGTCGACATCGCGACCCGCAGGGGACCGGGCGCCTGCGCCACGTAGTCCGAAACCTTGACCGCTGGGGGCTGATGGCGATCGCCAGCGACGTTGCCGGACGCGGCGTCGAGCACCAGCGCCGCATCGGCGACGGTGCGTGCCAGCACGCCGTTGACCGTGATCCCGTTGAACGCCTCGGGCAGCGGCCATGTCGAGATTCGGCCGCGCTGCGGTTTGATGCCGACCAGATGTGTCCATGCGGCGGGGATGCGCACGCTGCCCGCCCCGTCGGAGCCGATCGCGGCGGTCACCAGCCCGGCCGCCACCGCGGCGGCGCTGCCGCCGGACGAACCGCCGGGTGTGTGATCGCGTGACCACGGATTGCGGGTGTGGCCGAAGGCGGGTCCACTGGTGAACGGCCACTGACCGAGTTCGCAGGTGTTGGTCTTGCCGACGATGACCGCGCCCGCCGCCTTCAACCGCCGCACCACCTCGGCGTCCCGGGTGGCGGGGCGGACGTTGCCGTCGGCGCCGAACCGGGTCGGATGGCCCGCGACGTCGACGTCGTCCTTGACCGCGATCGGGATGCCCAGCAGGGGATACTTCGAAAGATCCTGGCCTGCGGCGCGTTTGCGGTCCGCGCGGGCGGCGTCGAAGAGGGCCTGCTCGGTGAACACCACGCGGAACGCGTTGAGCGTCGGTTGGCTGGCCGCGATGGCGTCGAGCGAGCGCTGAACCAGTTCCACCGACGTCATGGAGCCGCTCGCGAGCTGGAAGAGCTGTTGAGTGAGGGTGGGGAATCGCGCGTTTTTGACCATCGAGTAGAAGCTTATCGGCGGTGCGGATCGGAATCTGACGGACCGCAGTGGGAGACTGAACCGATGCGGCTGTATCGGGACCGGGCGGTGGTGCTGCGCCAGCACAAGCTCGGCGAGGCCGACCGCATCGTGACTCTTCTCACCCGCGATCACGGGTTGGTGCGGGCGGTGGCCAAGGGGGTTCGGCGCACCCGCAGCAAATTCGGTGCCAGGCTGGAGCCGTTCGCGCACATCGACGTTCAGCTGCACCCGGGCCGCAACCTCGACATCGTCACCCAGGTGCAGGCCATCGACGCGTTCGCTTCCGACATCGTCAGCGACTACGGCCGCTACACCTGCGCCTGCGCGGTGCTGGAGACCGCGGAGCGCCTGGCCGGTGAGGAACGCGCGCCGATGCCCGCGCTGCACCGGCTGACGGTGGCCGCGTTGCGGGCGGTGGCCGACGGCGGCCGGCCCCGTGAGCTCGTGTTGGACGCGTACCTGTTGCGCGCCATGGGGATCGCGGGCTGGGCGCCGGCGTTGACCGAATGCGCCCGCTGCGCTGCCCCGGGCCCCCACCGGGCGTTCCACGTGGCGGCCGGGGGCAGCGTGTGCGTGCACTGCCGACCCTCCGGATCGGCGACGCCGCCTCAGGCCGTGCTGGACCTGATGGCCGCGCTGCACGACGGGGACTGGGAGTACGCCGAGACGTCGACGGCGTCGCACCGCAGCCAGGCCAGCGGGCTGGTGGCCGCGCATTTGCAGTGGCATCTGGAGCGCCAATTGCGGACGTTGCCGCTGGTGGAACGGGTGTACCGGGTGGATAGGAGTGTCGGCGACCAGCACGCGACGGTGGTCGGGCAGGATGTGCCACATGGCGAGCGAACGGGATGGGCGGAGGAAAAAGGCTCCGCCGACCTACCCACAGCTGCCTCCGGCGCCTGACGACTATCCCACGTTCCCGGACAAGTCGACGTGGCCCGTCGTCTTTCCTGACATTCCTGCAGGAACCAACGGCCGGTTCGCGCGCCCGCCCCAGCACACGTCGAAGGAGGCCGCGCCGCGCATCCCTGCCGATCAGGTGCCCAAGCACGTCGCCGTCGTCATGGATGGCAACGGGCGCTGGGCCACCCAGCGTGGCCTGCACCGCACCGAGGGGCACAAGATGGGTGAGGCAGTCCTCATCGACATCACCTGCGGGGCAATCGAAATCGGCATCAAACACCTGACGGTGTATGCGTTCTCCACCGAGAATTGGAAACGCAGCACCGAAGAGGTGCGCTTCCTGATGGGCTTCAACCGGGAAGTGGTGCGTCGCCGCCGGGAGAACCTCAACGACATGGGCGTGCGGATGCGCTGGGTCGGCTCGCGGCCCCGCATGTGGCGCAGCGTGATCAAGGAGTTCGACATCGCCGAGCAGATGACCGTCGGCAACGACGTCATCACGATCAACTACTGCGTCAACTACGGCGGACGGACCGAGATCGTCGAGGCGACGCGCGAGCTCGCGCGGTTGGCCGCCGACGGCAGGATCAAGCCGGACCGCATCAGCGAGGCGACGTTCGCCAAGCACCTGCACCGCTCCGACATCCCCGACGTGGACCTGTTCATCCGGACCTCGGGGGAGCAGCGCGCCAGCAACTTCCTGCTCTGGCAGGCTGCCTACGCCGAGTTCGTGTTCCAGGACAAGTTGTGGCCGGACTACGACCGCCGCGACCTGTGGGCGGCCTGCGAGGAGTACGTCAACCGCAACCGTCGCTTCGGCAGAGCCTGATGATGTACCTGAGCGGGAGAGCGTGATGGCAATGCAGGAGCGGCTCGGCGAGATCCTCGAGGGCGTGGTGCCCGTGACGCGAGAGGACGACGGGGCGGTCACCGTCCACCACGACGAGACCTTCGCCTCGCTGCGCACGGTGGCGGTCGCCGAAGGTCTGGAATTGGTGTCGCTGACCCAGATCCTGGCCTGGGATCTGCCGCTGGATGCCAAGCTGCGCGCCGCGGTCGCCGAACACGCCCACAACACGCTGCTGGGCACGGTGTCGCTGGCCTCCAAGAGCGCGCCGAAAGAGATTGCCGCGGGCGCCAAGCGCAACTCCAGGAAGGCCGCGGATGTGCTGCTGCGCTACAACTTTCCGGCCGCCGGGTTGACCGATGACGCGCTGCGCACGCTGATTCTCATGGTGCTCGCGACCGGCGCCGAGGTGCGCCGGGCGCTAGTCGGCTGAACCGTTCGTCGTCGTGCACTGCCCGCACACGCCGAAGATTTCGATCGTGTGGCTGATGTCGGAGAAGCCGTGCTGTCGGGCGATGTCGGCGGTCCAGGTCTCGACGTCGCCGCCCTGGATCTCCACGGTCGAACCGCACGCGCGACAGACCAGGTGGTGATGGTGGTCCTCCGAACAGCGGCGGTACACCGACTCGCCGGTGTCGGTGCGCAGCGTGTCGACGACGCCTGCGGCCGCCATCTGTTGCAGGGTGCGGTACACGGTGGTCAGCCCGATGCCTTCGCCGCGGCGGCGCAGCTCGTCGTGCAGTTCCTGTGCCGAACGGAATTCGTCGACGTTCTCCAGCAGGTCCGCGATGGCTGCGCGTTGCCTCGTGGCGCGCACTCCCGTGCTCATCGGCATGTGATCACTCGTGCGCCTCGCCCGCGTGAGTGACCGCCGCGACGACGATGTCGGCGAGGTGATGATCGACGAGGCGGTACATCACCTCGCGCCCGGACCGTTCACCGGCGACGACGCCCGCGGCCTTCAGGATGCGGAGGTGCTGGCTGACCAACGGCTGGGGCACCGCCAGCGCATCGACGAGCTCGTGCACGCAGCGCGCCGACTCCCGCAATTGCAGCACGATCGCGATCCGCACCGGGGCGGCCAACGCGCGCAGCAGGTCGCCGGAGGTGTCGAGCACGTCACGCGGCGGCAGGTCGGGACACGGTGCGCCGCCGTGGTCGTGGGCGTCCCCGGTGGGGACGCTTCCGTCCGCCAAAGTGGAAACGATTTTCATTACGGCCAACAATACATGCGCTTCTATGCATGCCAACGCCGGGATACGGCTGCCCAATGGCCGCGAGCGACCGTGTCTGTCCGCGATATCGCGGCGTGTCGCCGTACAAATGCGGTCGCTCGGCGGTGGTGAGCGGGTCGCTAGGCTATGCAGTCGTGGCTCACTCTTCCTCGATCATCGACACCGTTGCGAACCTGGCCAAACGGCGCGGGCTGGTTTACCAGGCGGGGGAGATCTACGGCGGCACCAAGTCGGCGTGGGACTACGGCCCGCTCGGCGTGGAACTCAAGGAGAACATCAAGCGCCAGTGGTGGCGGTCGGTGGTCACCAGCCGCGACGACGTGGTGGGCCTGGACTCGTCGATCATCCTGCCCCGCGAGGTGTGGGTGGCGTCCGGGCACGTCGACGTGTTCAACGATCCGCTGGTCGAGTGCCTCAACTGTCACAAGCGGCATCGGCAGGACCACCTGCAGGAGGCATACGCCGAGAAGAAGGGGATCAGCGACCCCGAATCCGTGGCGATGACCGAGATCGCGTGCCCGGACTGCGGGACCAAAGGCCAATGGACCGAACCGCGCGATTTCAACATGATGCTCAAGACCTACCTCGGTCCGATCGAGAGCGAAGAGGGCCTGCACTATCTGCGGCCGGAGACCGCGCAGGGCATCTTTGTCAACTTCGCCAATGTGGTGACCACGCAGCGCAAGAAGCCCCCGTTCGGCATCGCCCAGACCGGCAAGAGTTTCCGCAACGAGATCACGCCGGGCAACTTCATCTTCCGGACCCGCGAGTTCGAGCAGATGGAGATGGAGTTCTTCGTCGAGCCGTCGACCGCACGCGAGTGGCACCAGTACTGGATCGACGAGCGGTTGCAGTGGTACGTCGAACTGGGCATCGACCGCGACAATCTCCGGCTCTACGAGCATCCGAAGGAGAAGCTGTCGCACTACTCCGACCGCACCGTCGACATCGAGTACAAGTTCGGATTCCAGGGCAACCCGTGGGGCGAGCTGGAGGGCGTCGCGAACCGTACGGACTTCGACTTGTCCACGCACACAAAGCATTCCGGTGCCGACCTGTCCTATTACGACCAGGCCAACGACACCCGCTACGTCCCCTATGTGATCGAGCCGGCGGCCGGCCTGACGCGGTCGTTCATGGCGTTTCTCGTCGACGCATACGCCGAGGACGAGGCGCCCAACGCCAAGGGCGGCGTCGACAAGCGCACGGTGTTGCGGCTGGATCCGCGGCTCGCGCCGGTCAAGGCCGCGGTGCTGCCGCTGTCGCGCAACGAGGCCCTTTCGCCGAAGGCGCGCGACCTCGCCGCCGAACTGCGTAAGTGCTGGAACGTCGAGTTCGACGACGCGGGCGCGATCGGGCGGCGCTACCGCCGCCAGGACGAGATCGGCACCCCGTTCTGCGTGACGGTCGACTTCGACACACTCGAGGACCAGGCCGTCACCGTCCGCGAGCGCGACGCGATGACACAGGACCGGGTGTCGCTCGACAACGTCAGCGACTACCTCGCCGCCCGTCTCAAAGGCTGCTGACTAGCGGCGCGCGCGTGCGTGGTCCCTCCCTTGCCGCGAGCGTGCGTGTTTGCCCACGCCACGCCGCGAAAATTGAGCACTGCGCGCACTCTCACTCGTCGCGAGCGTGCGTGTCTGTCGACAACACACCGTTGTAAGGCAACAGTTTTCGCACCGTCGCGCTGCGTCGAGCGTGCGCGAGCTGCGCAAAAACAGCGGCGTGTCCTGAGCAGACACGCGCGCTCGCGGTGCAAAGGAACGTTGCGAAGGAACGGGCTAGAAGCGGCCGCCGCCGCCGAACATTCCGCCACCGCCACCGGAGCCGCCGAACGAACCGGGGCTGAACCCGCCGCCGCCGAAGCCACCGAAGCCGCCGCGCATTCCTCCGCTGAGGATGTTTCCGATGAGGATGCCGCCGATGATCGCGCCCATGTTGCCCCCACCGCCGCGGCCGCCGCCGCCGAACGGACCCATGTACGAACTGTGCGCGTTCTGAACGTCGGCGTTGGCCAGGTTCTGCGCCTGTGACGCGAGCATCGCCGCACCGTTGGCGTGCTTGATGGCCTCGGCCGGATCGGTGGCCCGCCGCTCTTCGGCGGCGCCGATCTGACGGACGGCCTCGGCCAAGCGGGTCCGGGCCTCGGGACCGACGATGCCGCGACGGGTGTCGATGAAGTCCGACACCGACCGGACCCGCGACCGCGCCGTGAACAGCGCCTCGTCCAAGGCTCGGTTGAGGCGGTCAGCGGCCTCCCGCTCCTGCTCGACGGCGGCCAGCAGCCGATCGAGATCCGCGTCGGCCTTCGTCAGTTCGGTGAAAGTGCCCAGCGGGTCAGCGGCTTTGGAGCGCTGCGCGGCGGCGACGGCAGCCGCTGCCGCGTCACGCGCCTCGGCCAACTGCGCGGCCTGCGGCACGTTGCCCTGCTGCAGCAACGCGCCGGCCTGCTTGATGCCGTTCTGGATGTCCTCGATCGCCGCGGGCAACGTGGCAGCGGCGCGACGGATGTCACTGGCGGCGCTGTCCACCGCGTCGAGCAGACCGCGCGCCTGCACCAACGCCGACTCCGCCGCTCGCACACATTCGACGAGCTCACTCTGCTGGCCCGGCACCGGGCGGGCGGCAAGGTCGCGCCCACGGCTGATGCTCGTATCGGCGAAGTCGAGCAATTCTTTGGCCGCGTCGACGTTGCCGGCCACCGAACTCAGCGCGGTCGAATCGAACTCGCTGTGCAGTTCGGCCACTTTCCGGCGGGACGGCTCGAGCCGGGCGGTGATGTCGACCACCCGCTGCGTCATCGAGTCCAGTTTCGACGGGGCGTTGATCACCAGGTTCCGCAGCTCGGTGAACGCGTCGCGCTGCGCGTCGAGCTCACGGTCGGCCTTGGCCGCCGCGACCACCACCCGGGTCAAGAGGTCGCGCCGCTGCGCCGGGGTTTCGGGGATGGCGTCGTCGAGGATCTGCCGGACGTTAAATGCCTGGGCGAGTGTCGTTCTCGCGTTGTTGACCGCCCGCGTGAACGGCTCGGTCCGTGAGGTGCCGAACTCCTCGACCGCCAACTCCAGTTCGTGGTCGCTGGTCCGCACCGCATTGTCGACCTCGACCACCATCGCTCGCGACAAGTCGTCGAGCGCGTCCAGCGACACCGCCGCCAGCGCCTGCGGGTCGCTCGGGTCGACTCTGCGCGCAGCGGCGAATTCGGCGTCCCGGCGCTTGCGCTGCCGTCGTCGGCGCCAGATCATCAGCACCACCACCGCGAGCGCGATCACTCCGAGGGCGATGAGCAACCCGACCCAGCTCAGCGTCGAACCCGAGCTGCCTGACCGGGCGAGCCCTTCGGCCGCCGCGACCGCCGCTCCTGCCCAGTCGCTGTTGCGCAGTGCAGGCTCGATGCCGTTGCGCCGAACGCTTTCCACCCGGCTCGAGCTCAACTCCGTTGCGCTGTCGGACACCAGGAACGCGTACGAACGGTCAACCGTGGCCACCGCCAACAGCGCGTCGTAGGTGCCCAGGTCGCTCGTACGCATGGTGTTGCGCGCCCACGTCTCGGCCGGCTGACCGGAGAAGGTATCGACGTAGACGACCCACAACCGGGTCCTGCTGCTGTTGTAGAGCGAGTCGACCGCCGAGGTCACCTCCGCCCGAGCGGCGCCGTCGAGGACGCCCGCGTTGTCGGTGACGTAGCCCGGCAGCCGAAACGGCGGCTCGGCAGCCGCCGTCGGCGCGATGAGTGCACTGCCGGCGAGCATGGCGAGCACGAGGGTCAGCAGGCGGACGAGGCGCATGCCCGCCAATCTAGTGCGCGGCACGGTCAAGCCGGTTGGTGCTGGCAGACTATCCGTCGGTGACAGGCAACGGAGATCCGTACGACGAGTTCGACCGCCAGCGATGGGTGGACGAGCCGCCGAAGAGCGCTGCGCTGCCCGGCACCGACACCGAGCATCGCACCGATTTCGCGCGCGACCGGGCGCGGGTGCTGCACTGTGCAGCGCTTCGCCGACTGGCCGACAAGACACAGGTCGTCGGCCCCCGCCAGGGCGAAACGCCGCGCACCCGGCTGACCCATTCGTTGGAGGTCGCCCAGATCGGCCGCGGCATGGCGATCGGCCTGGGCTGCGACCCCGACCTCGTCGACCTCGCAGGCCTGGCCCACGACATAGGTCACCCGCCCTACGGCCACAACGGCGAGCGCGCCCTGAACGAGATCGCCGCCGACTGCGGCGGCTTCGAGGGCAACGCCCAGAACTTCCGGATCCTGACCCGCCTCGAGCCGAAAACCCTTGACGCAGAGGGTGGTAGCGCGGGGCTGAACCTCACTCGGGCCGCCCTGGACGCCGTCACCAAGTATCCGTGGCGGCGCGGGTCGCTGCAGGCCAAGTTCGGTTTCTATTCCGACGACGTGCCGGTGGCCGACTGGGTGCGCAGGAACGCGCCCGCCGAGAAGCCCTGCCTGGAGGCGCAGGTCATGGACTGGGCCGACGACGTCGCCTACTCGGTTCACGACGTCGAGGACGGGGTGGTTTCCGGCCGCATCGACATGCGGGTGCTGGCCGACAAGGACGCGGCGGCCGTACTGGGTCGGTTGGGCGAGTCGAGCGGGATGGGCGCCGGGCTGCGGTCCGGCGACCTGGTGGCCGCCGCGGCGCGGCTGTCGAGCCTGCCGGTCGTGGCCGCTGTGGGTAAGTACGACGGCACGCTGACCGCATCCGTCGCGCTCAAGAAGTTGACCAGCGAACTCGTCGGCCGGTTCGCCTCGGCGGCCATCGCCGCGACCCGCGAGGAATCCGGCCGGGGACCTCTGGTCCGCTACCAGGCCGACCTGCGGGTCCCCGATCTGGTGCGGGCGGAGGTTGCGGTGCTCAAGATCCTCGCGCTGCAGTTCATCATGTCGGATCCCCGGCATCTGGAACTGCAGGCCCGTCAGCGCGAACGCGTGCACCGGGTGGTGGCGTGGGTCGCTGCCGGCGCACCTGCGACGCTCGACCCGATCTTCGTGCCGGCGTACAACGCCGCCGGCGACGACGGCGCCCGCCTGCGGGTGGTCATCGACCAGGTCGCGTCCTTCACCGAGGGCCGCCTCGAGCGGTTGGAACCCACCTAGGCGTCCCCCAGGGGCGCTCTAGACTGGCCCGGTGGCCGGCCGCATTCCTGATCGCGACATCGCAGCCATCCGCGACCAGGTTCGCATCGAGGACGTCGTCGGCGACTACGTGCAGTTGCGGCGCGCGGGCGCGGACTCCCTGAAAGGGCTGTGCCCATTCCACGACGAGAAGTCGCCGTCGTTCCACGTGCGGCCCAACCACGGCCACTTCCACTGTTTCGGCTGCGGTGAGGGTGGCGACGTCTACGCCTTCGTCCAGAAGATCGAGCACGTCAACTTCGTCGAGTCGGTCGAACTGCTCGCCGACCGCGTCGGCTACACGATCACCTACACCGGCGCTTCGACCACCAACGTGCAGCGCGACCGCGGCAGCCGCAGCAGGCTGTTAGCGGCCAACGTGGCAGCCCAGGAGTTCTACGCGACGATGCTGGAGTCCGACGAGGCCGCACCGGCGCGACAGTATTTGATCGAGCGCAACTTCGACGGCCAGGCGGCCAAGCGGTTCGGCTGCGGCTTCGCGCCGTCGGGCTGGGATACGTTGACAAAGCATCTGCTTCGCAAGGGTTTCGAGTTCAAGGAGCTCGAGGCGGCCGGCCTGTCCCGGGAAGGCAAACGCGGTCCGATGGATCGCTTCCACCGCCGGTTGCTGTGGCCTATCCGGGCCAGTGGCGGCGAGGTGATCGGCTTCGGCGCCCGCCGCATCTTCGACGACGACCCGATGGAAGCCAAGTACGTCAACACCCCTGAAACCGTTCTGTACAAGAAATCGTCGGTGTTGTTCGGGCTGGACCTGGCCAAGCGCGATATCGCCAAGGGGCATCAGGCTGTCGTGGTCGAGGGCTACACCGACGTGATGGCGATGCACCTGGCTGGGGTGACGACCGCGGTCGCGTCGTGCGGAACCGCGTTCGGCGACGAGCACTTGTCGATGCTGCGCCGACTCATGATGGACGACAACTTCTTTCGCGGTGAGTTGATCTACGTCTTCGATGGCGACGCGGCGGGTCGGGCGGCGGCGATCAAGGCATTCGAGGGGGAGCAGAACCTGGCCGGGCAGTCGTTCGTGGCGGTGGCTTCGGAAGACAAGTTGGCTGGGATGGATCCGTGCGACATCCGCCTTCATTTCGGCGACGGTGCGCTACGCGACCTGGTAGCCCGTCGAACACCGTTGTTCGAGTTCGCAATTCGCACCGCGCTGGCCGAACACGACCTCGACAGCGCCGAGGGGCGGGTCTCCGCGCTGCGCAGGTGCGTGCCGATGGTGGCCCGCATCAAGGAGCCGATGCTGCGCGACGAGTACGCGCGGCGGCTGACCGGCTGGGTGGGCTGGGCCGACGAGGCGCAGGTACTGGCCCGGGTGCGCGAGGAAGCGCAGAAGCGGGGGATGCCCGAACGCGGCGGTCGCAGGCGCGCCGCGAGCGAGCAGGCGCAGCCACGCAGGTCGCGTACCCCTGACCCGGGTTCGCGGCCCGACCCGGCGGATCCGACGCTGTGGCCGCAGCGCGAGGCGCTCAAGGCCGCGCTGCAGTATCCGGCGCTGGCGGGGCCGGTGTTCGATTCGCTGACGGTCGAAAGCTTCACGCACCCGGGTTACGCCGCGGTGCGCTCGGCCCTCGACGCGGCCGGCGGCACGTCGACCGGCCAGTCCGGCGCGGAGTGGATCGAGACGATTCGAACGCACACCGAGACGCCGGCCGCGGCGAGCCTGGTCAACGAACTCGGGGTGGAAGCCATCAACGTCGACGACGAGGAGCGGTTGCCGCGCTACATCGGTGGAGTGTTGGCCCGGTTGCAGGAAGTCTGGGTGGGCCGCCAGATCGCCGAAGTCAAGTCCAAGCTGCAGCGCATGTCACCGGTCGAGCAGGGCGACGAGTACCACGCATTGTTCGGGGACCTGGTCGCGATGGAGGCGTATCGGCGCAGCCTGCTCGAGCAGGCCAGCGGAGACGACATCTCTGCGTAGCCCCCGGTAACGCGATATGGTGGGCGCGCTATACAACCGTGGGAACGGTCAGGAAGGCGTGCACGTGACATCGACCAACAACCGGACGCGACGGTTCGTCGCCGCAGGCGCGTTAGCGGTGGCCGCGGTCGCTGCGCCGCTCGCAGCCTCCGCGCTGTCTGAATCCAACGCGGACCCGCAGCCGCTCAGCCAGTGCCTGGCGTGGTTCGGGAACAAGGAGGATGGTCGCTGCCTGGGCGTCTCCAACGGCAACGGCATCAACGTCGGCACTCCCGACTTCGGGCTCAACCAGAGTCAGACCGGCGTCAACACGGGTCCCCTGGTCCCGGGCCAGACAATCACCGACCCGTACCGCTAACGGACCCGTCTCACCTGCGCTGTCTCGGGGCCGATGATCTCGGTTCCGTTGTCGATCTCGGTCAACTTGATCATCGGTGGATCCGGTGACACCCGGTCGGCGATCTTGCGTCGCCCGGCGTCGAGCACGGCTTTCGCCGCGGGGCTCTCGGTGACCGCCTTGTAGGTGCCGGCGATCTGCTCATATCGGCGGCGGCCGGCCTTCGAGCCGAGTACATAGCCGACACCCAATACGACGAAATACCCGATCACAGGGTCCCTTCCAGACGACGGTGCGTTGCGTTCCATCCTGCCTCACGTACCTGAGAGCGCGAGCGGTGGCGGCGTATTGGCGGCGCCGCCGACACGTAAGCTAGAGTCAACCCCCGTCCCGCACACAGCGCGATGGCGGGAGAGCAGTCCCCTGTAGCTCAATTGGCAGAGCATTCGGCTGTTAACCGAAGGGTTGCTGGTTCGAGTCCAGCCGGGGGAGCAACACCACCACTTTCGGCTTCGCAACCGTGTCGGGCCAACCCATCTCACCTCGCGCAGCGCATGATGGGCGGATGGCTGACGCAGGCATCTGGATCGCGTGGGGGATTCCCACCCGCGGACGCGAAGTGCAAGCACTCGAACTTTTCCGGGAGTCCCTCGAGGGTTACGGCGCCCAGCTTCTGCGCGACGGAGCGATCGAGCGCTACGACGTCGCCGTGTTGCGCCCACAGAGCATGCAGCTCGGCGGGTTCGTGTTGATCCAAGGCTCGCCAGAGCAGATAGACACGCTGCGTCGAGACGAGGACTTTCAGCGGTTCGTGACTCAGGTCCAGCTGGTGGCCGACAGCGTCGGAATGGTCGACGCGTGGGTCAACGACGGCCTCGGTGAGGCGTTCGACCTGTATGAGAAGGCGCTACGCAAGGGCGGTCTTCTGGCCCCATAGGCGATAGCTCCTCCATGAGCCCGTAACGCAAAACCCCTACACGGCGATGACTGCACTGACAGTTGTTGCGAATGGGACATCTGCCGATTTTGCTGTACACCCCGCGTAACTGCTATTACATTGCTTCGACGGGGCGGGGGATTTTCTTCGGAGGGCAAACATGGGCGCAGCAAGGTACGTCGGTCGCGTCGGGGGGCTGGCGGTCGCGATGGGAGTGGGCACCGCGATCGCCGTGGGACACGGCTACGCAGTGGCCGACACCACCGACTCGCCATCGGACAACTCCTCGAAATCGGAGTCTGCGAGCAGCACAACCGGCGCCGGCAGCACGGGAACCGCGACCGGGTCCGCGACGTCAGGCAACGGTGCGACCGCCTCCACGACGGGGTCGACGTCCACGACGGGTTCGACTTCGACGTCCACCTCGACCTCGGCGGGAACCGACAAGGACGACAAGGACGACGACGATGACGACGACGTGTCCGACTCGACGACGCGGACCCGCACGGTCACCGGCGGGGTGACGGTCAGCGCCCAGACCAATACGGGGTCGTCGCGCAAGACCGCCGACGACGCCGACGAAGAGCAAACCAAGGACGAAGAAGGCTCGACTGCGACCGCAGAAGCACCGAAGGCCACGTCGACGCCGACCGCCGAGCCCACGGCAACACCGAGCCCCGAGCCGACGGCCACCCCGACGGCCGAACCCACCCCGACCGCCGAGCCCACAGCGACGCCGACCGCCGAGCCGTCCGCGACACCCTCCGCCGAGCCGAAGCCGACCGCCGAGCCGGGTAAGGACTCCGACACCCGCGAGGCTGACCCGTCATCCCAACCGAAGCCCGACGGAACCTCGAACACTTCCACCCAACAAGCCCGCACCACGACCGACACGGATGCCACGCAGTCGCTTTCCGATCCCGCCGCGGCGGTGCAGGAAATGGGGAACTACGTCGTGTTCGCCGATGCCCGATCACTGGCGACGACGACGATGAACAACGCCTCGCCGTTGATGCTCGCCTACCAGCCGACGACCGTGACGCCGGCGGCTCCTGCGAACCTGTTCACCGCCGTGACGAATCTGGTCACCAACACGATCAACTGGATCCTCAACCCGCTGGCAGGCACGGTGCCGTCGTCACCTGCGCAGCCGCCGCTGATCTGGGGCCTGCTCGCGTTCGCGCGTCGTGAGTTCGAGAACTTCTTCGCGGCGCTGTCGGGACGGCCCTCCACCACGCCGACGGTGATGACCCCGACGTTGATGGTCGAAGACGCCCCGATGGCCAGGATGGCGCTGACGGCCGCCGAACCCTTCACTCCGCTGTACTCACCGTTCCCCAACCCGCAGGTGAGCCCGTCGACGCAGTTCGTCTCCTGGGTCACGGGCCCTTGGTCGTACCCCGGCAATCCGCTGATGGCCAACACCGTCGACCGCTTCTCAGTCGGTGGCACGGACCTCGGCATCATGTGGGACAACGGAATTGTGGACAATCCCGACACTCCCGAAATCGAGCGCAGTCAGATCCTGATCGCGTTCGGTGACACGTTCCTCGACGGCAACATGTCGGATGACTGGCGGTCCAATACCATCATGCGGAGTGAAGATTGGTACCTGGCCAACGGGATGGAGATCCCCGACGGCGAGTGGTACAACGGCAACATGTTCGGCGGCGCGCCGTTGGGCCCCGACGGTTTCCCCACCCGAGCCAGGCAGGTCATCTTCCCCGAAGGTCTGCCCGCCGGGATCACCCTGATCCCCACCGCGGGAATCTCGGTGCCCGTAGAAGATTCCAAGTACGGCGCGATTCAATACGTGAGTTTCATGTCGGTGACGCAGTGGGGCGCACCCGGAACCTGGACAACGAACTACTCGGCGATCGCCTGGTCCGATGACAACGGCGAAACCTTCCATGTCGCACCGGAAACCGTTCGCTACAACCAGCCGTGGACCGGCAACCAGAACTTCCAGCAGATGGCGTTCGTCCGGCCCGGCGACGGATATGTCTACGCGTACGGCACCCCCAACGGCCGTCAGGGCGCGGCTTACCTGGCACGGGTGCCCGAGCAAGACATTCTGGACCTGAGCAAGTACGAGTACTGGAACGGTAGCAGTGCCTGGGGCGGAGCCCCGGCCGGCTGGGTCAAGGGCAACCCCGCCGCGGCCACGGTCGTCTTCGGTGTCGAGCAAGGTGCCTGCGGTGCCGCCGCCGAAGGAAATCAGGTCAGCGAGATGTCTGTGCAGTACAACAAACAGCTGAACAAGTACGTCGCCATGCACGGTGACCAGTTCAACAACATCGTGATGCGGACGTCGGATACCCCGCAGGGCACCTGGTCGAAACCGAAGGTGCTGATGAAGCAGCAGCCCGGCGGCATCTACGCCCCGATGATGCATCCCTGGTCGCCGTCGACCCAGGGCACGGGCACCGACCTGTACTGGAACCTGTCGGAGTGGAACTCCTACAACGTGATGATGATGAAGACCGACCTGAGCAAGGTGTGACGTGTTGAGAGCGGGACTCGTTGGCTTGCTGGCCGCACTGATCAGTGCGCCGGTCGCATGCGCAGACCCCGGTCAACCGCCAGGGCCGCCGCCGCAGACCGGTCAGTGCACCGCCGATCTCGAGGGCGCCATGACGCAGTTGCCGGGCACAGACTCCCGGTCGGTGTGCCGGGGCGGCGCGTGGCAGGACGTGACCGGTCCGCAGCCGCCCGCCGACCGCTGGGTGGGCCAGGCGTCTCCGCTGAAACTACACGGACAGGGTATGCGCAATCCGGACATGTTCGCAGGCAGATGGGTTGGCACACCGCGGGATTCGAGCAAGACCTGCCGCGCAGAGCAGCAGGTCGTCGTCAGCCCCGGTGAGCTCAGCACGCCGACCGCCGTCGAAGGCAACCCGGGTCAACCGCTGCAGTTCGACGTGTCCCCGCGGATGTTCTTGATCGAACTGAGCGGCGACTGCCTGTGGACGCGGAGCTGAGTTCGGTCAGTGCCCGCAGTAGATGGGCGTCCCGGAGAACAGGTCCCTACCGCAGACCGCACCGGGCGCCGGCGGGGGCGCCGGATAGAGGCGGCCGCTCTCGTCGATGAGGTCGTTGCCCTGATATCGATACTGGTGGCAGACATTCCAATCCCAGTCAAGCGGGCGGTTCGACGCCGCCGACGGGGGAGTCTGACCGGGACACCAGCTGAACCAGTAGTAGTCGGCCCCGGCGGCACTTGCCAAACCCAGCCCGGCGAGCGCCATGCCGCTGGAAACCGCTGCCGCTGCGGCGTATCGCGAAAAGGCCTTCATGATCGCATCCTTTGCCTCACGGCACCGCCGCGTCGGCGGTGCCTACGCGATCGAGTACACGGCCGTCCCGCTGCTACCGATCCCAAGAACCCCGCTACTTCGGCTCGATCGTGCCCGAGCTGATCGCATTCTGCTCGGTGTGCTCGTCGGCGTCGGGAATGCGCTCGGGATGCAGCATCTCCGCATAACGCAACTGTTCGGGTATGCCGAAGCCGTCGACGAGGAGTTCGGCGTAGGGGCGTAGCGTCCGGCAGCGTTCGTTGATGCCACGGGTGACGGCCTTCGCGCGTTCGGTCGAGATGAACCTGTGCTCGATGAACCACGCCCGGTCCTTTTCGATCACCGACAGCGCGTACAGATCGCACACCATGTTCAGGATCTTGCGGGCCTCCTCGTCCTCGCAGGCATCGATGCCGGCGACGAACGCTTCGAGGATCACCCGGTCGATGTGGGCCTGGGCGCAGTGCAGCACATGGTCCTGCACTGCGTTGAACGCGTCGAACTCGCTCATCTCCTTCGACTTGCCCTGCAACCGGCGCGCCACCGTGGAGAGCATGTATTCCTCGCGGTCCTCGAACATCTGGACCTGGGTGCCGCGGTTGAACAGGCTGCCCTCCTCCTCGTTGTCCTGCCGAGTGTCGAGGATGGTCTGCATGATCGTCTCGGCCGCAGTGCGTTTGAGCACCCGTTCACCGGCGAAGTTCGCGGCGAAGCGCACCCATTCGACCGGGCTCATGCTCTTGACGTCGTCGGCGTAGGCGGTGAGCAGTTGCTTGGCCACCAATTGCGTCAGGACGTGGTTGTCGCCTTCGAAGGTGGTGAACACGTCGGTGTCGGCCTTCAGCGCGATCAACCGGTTCTCGGCCATGTAACCCGCGCCGCCGCAGGCCTCGCGCGCCTCCTGGATCGCGCGGGTGGCGTGCCAGGTGTTGGCGGCCTTGAGCCCGGCTGCGCGGCCCTCGAGCTCACGCTGTTCTTCCGGGTCGGGATCTTCGGCGCTCTGCATGTCATGGCACTTGGCGACGAGTTCGTTCTGCGCGAACTGCAGCGCATACGATTCGGCGATCAGCGGCAGCAGCCGCCGCTGGTGCACCAGGTAGTCCATGATGACTACTTCGTGGTCCTCGCCCGGTGCCTCGAACTGCCTGCGCAGCAACCCATATCGCGTCGCGATGTCGAGGGCGACGCGGGCTGCGGCCGCGGCGCTGCCGCCCACCGTGACCCGGCCCCGAACCAGGGTGCCGAGCATCGTGAAGAACCGGCGGCCGGGGCTCTCGATCGGTGAGGTGTAGGTACCGTCCGCTGCCACGTCGCCGTATTTGTTGAGCAGGTTCTCCCGCGGGACGCGGACCTTGTCGAACTGGATCCGGCCGTTGTCGACGCCGGGCAGTCCGCCCTTGTAGTGACAGTCCGACGTCGTCACCCCGGGCAGGTCGTTGCCATCCTCGTCGCGGATCGGCACCAGCACGCAGTGCACACCGTGCCCTTCGCCGTCGGGGGTGATCAGCTGGGCGAAAACAGCGGCGATGCGGGCGGTTTCGGCGGCCCCGCCGATGTAGTCCTTGCGCGCGGTCGGTGTCGGGGAGTCGATGACGAACTCCTCGGTGGCCGGATCGTAGGTGGCGGTGGTCTCCAGCGCCTGCACATTGCTGCCGTGACCGGTCTCGGTCATTGCATAGCAGCCGAGAAGCTCGCAGTCGATGATCGGCTTGACGTACTTCTCATGATGTCGCTCGGTGCCGAGGTTCTCGATGGCCCCGCCGAACAGCCCCCACTGCACACCGGCCTTCACCATCAGCGACAGATCGCTCATCGCCAGCATCTCGATCTGGGTGACGGCCGCGCCGACGTCGCCGTTACCGCCGTGCTCCTTTTTGAAGCCGTCCTCGGCGGCACCCATGGCCGCCATGATCTTGAGCTGTTCCGCCACTTTCGTACGGGCGATGACGGTGTTGGGGGTGTAGTGCGGTCGGAAGACCTCGCTGGAGAGCTCCTCGCGCATCCGGTTCTTCACGTCGCGCCAACGTCCGTCGAGCGCATTGCGCAGATGTTCGGCAGTGGTGGTCATGACTCGACCGTAGCCGTCCGCGGGTTCGCGCAAACTGTGATGTGGTAAACCCAGGCAATCCTCACTGGACCAGGCGAAATCCGTGGCGTTGAATCGTCGGTATGACCGCCCCGACCGGAGTGCCGCACACCTCGACGCACCGGCACGCCGACGTCACCGGCGGCTGGCTGCGCGCCGCGACCTTCGGCGCCATGGACGGCCTCGTCAGCAACACCGCCCTCATCGCCGGTGTCGCGGCAGCGGCCGACGCGGACACCGTTGTCATCAGCGGCGTTGCCGGGCTGTTGGCCGGTGCGTTTTCGATGGCGCTGGGGGAGTACACCTCGGTGACCACCGCCAACGAACAAATCGAATCCGAGGTCCTGGTCGAGCGGAGGGCTTTCCGCAAGCACCCACAGGCCGAGAAGGCGGAGCTGGTGGCGATGTTGATGGACATGGGCATGACCCGTGAAACCGCGGTCAAGGCCACCGATGAGGTGCATCGCGACGAGGACCGGGCCCTGAACTTCCACCTCGTCCAGGAGTTGGGCGTCGACCCCCGGGAGAAGCCGTCGCCGTCGGTCGCGGCCGGGTCGTCATTCCTGATGTTCACGCTTGGCGCGATCATCCCGCTGATCCCGTATCTGCTCGGCTTCCATTCGCTGTGGGCAGGGCTGGCGTGTGGTGGCGTGGGCCTGCTCGTCGCGGGCGGTGTGGCCGCGCGGTTCACCGGGCGACCCATCTGGTTCGCCTCTCTACGTCAGTTGGCATTCGGGAGTGTGGCCATCGCGGCGACCTACGTCGTCGGACTGCTGGTCGGCACGTCCGTCACGTGAGCGAAGCGGTTCGCACCGCTACTCGTCTCGCAGAATCGGCGCGAGCGTCGCAAGGCCCTTGATCCTCCCAGACGTTTCAACCGGTGTCCGCGACCGCTGTCCTCGTTGACTGACCGGGCGGTCCAGGATCTGCATCCGCTGTGAGTGAAGCAGCTGATGAACCCCTCGGGGATCACACCCGCCGGCCGAATGGCCCGCTGCCAGGCGACCCAAGTGCTGCTGAACATGTTCGGAGACTGCGATATTCGCAGATGCGGCAGTCGCGGGTCACCGCTTGAGTTCAAACCGCGAGATTGTATTCCGGCGGGCTCCCACTCGTCGAACTTCTGCTGCTCGAATGCGGCTTCGCGACGAAGCAGGCATCAGCTGTCGCCGACGGTGACCTCTCCTTTGGTGGTCACTTGGCGACGGTGTTGGACGTCGACGCCTCGTCCAGCAGCCGTCGCAATACGCGCACCGCGTCGGTGAGCGTCTTCCGGTCGGCGCCGCCGAGCCGTTCGAGGTACGGATCGATCACCGCGCCGCGGATCACGCGCACCTGCCGCAGCGTGTCCACCCCTTTGGGAGTGATGCGGATCAGCACCGCGCGTGCGTCCTCGGGGTCGACGGTTCGCGACACCATGCCGGCCTCCTCGAGACGGCGGACCTGGGTCGTCATCGTCGGCTGTGAGCAGTGGTCGAGTGCGGCCAGATCGGAGATGCGGGCCTGGCCCTGGTCCTCGATCGTGGACAGCAGTCGCGCCTGGGCATACCCGAGGGGCAGGCGGGCCCGCTGCGTGGCCAGTCGGTTGATTCGGGCGACCACGGACAACAGATCGGCTCCGAGCGTCTGGGTCATGCCGCCAGATTAGGTGTTCCAAACGCCGAATCCGCCCCGATCGATCCCAGCGCAGTGTGGCCGCTCCCATCGCGACTGGCAGAATCGTGCAATGACCGCGACCGGGGCCCGAACTCGACATACCGGTCGTTTGCGTCCCGTCGAACTCGCACAGGCCTCCGTCATGGCGGCGCTGTGCGCGGCCACCGCGATCATCTCCGTGGTCGTTCCGTTCGCGGCGGGGCTTTCTCTGCTGGGCACGGCTCCGATGGGGTTGCTGGCCTACCGCTACCGGTTGCGGGTGCTGCTCACCGCGACCATCGCCGGTGGCATCATCGCGTTCCTGATCGCGGGCATGGGCGGGTTCATGACCGTCGTCAACTGCGCCTATATCGGCGGACTGACCGGCATCGTCAAGCGCCGCAGACGCGGCACGCCGACCGTGCTGTTCGCGGCGCTGATCGCCGGAGCGGTGTTCGGGACGGCGGTGGTGGTGGCGCTGTCGATCCTGTCGCGGCTGCGTCACCTCATCTTCGAGTCCGTCACCGCCAACATCAACGGCCTCGCCGCGGTGATCGCCCGCATCCCCGATATGGAGGGTGCGGCCGAGCGCCTCAAGCGCGACTTCGCCACGGCGCTCGATTACTGGCCGCTGTTGTTCTTCAGCGCCGGCGTGATATCGATCACCTTCGTCAGCCTCGTCGGGTGGTGGGCCCTGTCGCGGGTGATGGAGCGGCTCTCGGGCATCCCCGACGTCCACAAACTGGAGTCCTCCAAAGACGTCGGCGTCATCGCCCCGGTGCCCGCGCGGCTGCGCGACGTCCGGTTCCGCTATCCGACCGCCGACCACGACGCGCTCGGGCCGGTCTCGCTGCGCGTGGAACCAGGTGAGCACCTCGCGGTGACGGGTGCCAACGGCTCGGGCAAGACGACGCTGATGTTGATGCTGGCCGGACGGGAGCCGACGGCGGGCGCCATCGAACGGCCGGGCGCCGTCGGGCTGGGCCGCATCGGCGGCACGGCGGTCGTCATGCAGCACCCGGAGAGCCAGGTGCTCGGCACCCGCGTCGCCGACGACGTGGTCTGGGGGCTGCCCCCCGGTAAGGCCACCGACGTCGGCCAGCTGCTCGCCGAGGTGGGCCTCGACGGGTTGGCCGAACGCAACACCGGCGGGTTGTCGGGTGGCGAACTGCAGCGGCTCGCCGTCGCGGCGGCGCTGGCGCGCGAACCGTCGCTGTTGATCGCCGACGAGGTCACCAGCATGGTCGACCAGGAGGGCCGTGAGGGACTGATGTCGGTGCTGTCCGGGCTGACGCGGCGCCACCAGATGTCGCTGGTGCACATCACCCACTACAACGACGAGGCCGACGCGGCCGATCGCACGGTCGACCTGTCCGGTAACGGCGGCGCAGCCGACAACGCCGACATGGTGGAATCCGCCGATGCTCCGGCCGGGACCGTCGCTGCCGGCGTCGATGCCCCTCCCGTGCTGGAACTCGTGGAGGTGAGCCACGAGTACGGCAGCGGCACACCGTGGGCCGCCACGGCGCTGCGCGACATCACCTTCACGGTCCATGAGGGCGACAACCTGTTGATCCACGGCCTCAACGGGTCGGGCAAGTCGACGCTGGCCTGGATCATGGCCGGTCTCACCGAGCCGACCGCGGGCGAATGCCTGCTCGACGGGAAGCCGGCATCAGAACAGGTTGGCGCCGTGGCGATCTCGTTCCAGGCGGCGCGGTTGCAGCTGATGCGCAGCCGGGTCGACCTCGAGATCGCGTCCGCCGCCGGGTTCTCTCCGCGTGACCGCGGTCGGGTCAACCAGGCGCTGTCGACCGTCGGCCTCGATTCCACGTTGGCCGACCGGCGCATCGACCAGCTCAGCGGGGGACAGATGCGTCGCGTCGTCCTCGCCGGGCTGCTCGCCCGCTCGCCGCGGGCCCTCATCCTCGACGAGCCGCTTGCCGGCCTGGACGGCGCGAGTCAGCGGGGTCTGCTTCGGCTGCTGGTCGACCTGCGCCGCCGCGTCGGGCTCACCGTCGTCGTGATCTCCCACGACTTCGCCGGGCTGGAGGAATTGTGCCCGCGCACTTTGCATCTGGAAGGTGGCATCCTGGTGCCCGCACCGACGACGGCGGGGGGACTGTCATGACGGCGCCGACGAAGCGTCGGCAGCGCAGGGGCGTCGTGTTGCTGCGGCCCGTGCCCGGCAACAGCGTGGTTCATCAACTCTGGGCCGGTACGAAGCTTCTGCTGGTCGCGGCCATCGGTGTGTTGATGACGTTCTATCCGGGCTGGGTGCCGATCGGTGCCGTCGCGGTGATCGTGCTGATCTCGGCGCGGCTGGCCAACATCCCGCGCGGCGTGCTCCCGTCGATCCCCGGGTGGCTGTGGTTCCTGCTCTTTCTCGGGGGCTTGACGGCGACCTTCGCCGGCGGCAGCCCGATCATCTCCATGGGTTCGGTCGACATCGGGCTGGGTGGCCTGCTGAACTTCCTGCGCATCACCGCGCTGTCGATCGTGCTGCTCGGTCTCGGGGCGATGGTGTCGTGGACGACGAACGTCGCCGAAATCGCGCCCGCGGTCGCGAAGCTGGGCAGACCGCTGCGGCTGTTCCGGATACCGGTCGACGAGTGGGCGGTCGCGCTGGCGCTGGCGCTGCGTGCGTTCCCGATGCTGATCGACGAGTTTCGCGTGCTCTACGCCGCACGCAATCTGCGCCCGAAGCAGGTGCACCCGAGCCGCCGCGGACGGTGGCGTCGTTGGTGGCTCGAGGCGATCGATCTGTTGGCCGCTGCCATCACCGTCGCGCTGCGCCGCGCCGACGAGATGGGCGATGCGATCACCGCACGCGGTGGTGCCGGACAGATCTCGGCCGCACCGTCGGGTCCCAAAGCCATTGACTGGTGGGCGTTCCTCATCGTCGCCGCAGTGTGCGGGACGGCGTTGGCGCTGGAGTTGACGGTGGCAGGCACCAGCGCCGTCACCCGATGATCTAGCGCTGCGCCGAGGCTGCTGTTTATGACGGAATTCCATCGAATCTCGTCAGAAACCGCAGTCTCGGTGAGTGCTATCGCTGCGCGGCGGCGTTCGCGGCTTCCTGAGCCTCGGCCAGCGTCGTCGCCACGTCGCGCCGGCCGAGGAACATCTCGTCGAAATAGGGCTTGAGCGCGTCGAATCCCGCGGCGAAACCGGCGCCCCCGGGTGCCTCGATGCGGGGGCCGTCGAGCACATCGAAGAACGGGCTGACGTCGACGCCGCGGGAACGCCAGTACTCGTGGTAGACGGGCTGCGCGTCGAGCACCGCGGGGATCGCCGCGCCGCCGGCGCCGAGATACGCGTTACCGCGGGCACTGCCCATCCAGGCCAACACTTCGCGCACCGCCTCGGGGTGCGCGGTGGCCGAATTGCCGGCGGCGGCAATCCCGTTCGTCACGCTGATGCGGCCGGCGGATCCTTCGGGCAGCATCGCGACGCCCCAGCGGAACGGGGCGGCGTCGGCGATGGCTGCCAGGTTGTACGTCCCGGACTGGAACAGCGCCATGTTGCCTTGGAGGAACTGGTTGCGGGAGAAGTCGCCGTTGTCGTTGGTGGCCGATGCGGGCGGGGCGACGTGATCGGTAGTGATCAGCGCCACCAGATACCTGAACGCCTGGGCAGCCTGCGGGTTGTCGAACGCGAACCGGTCGCCGACGGCGAACACCCCGCCCGCCGAACCGATGTAATTGAGGTAGATGCCCTGAAGGTCGTTGGCGGCGTTGTACCCCCACTGCCGGACCCGCTGCGCGTCGAAGTTCGCTGCGTCGGCCGTGCGGCCCTGGTGGTCGAGCGTGAGTCGGGCCAACAGTGGTCGCATCGTGTCGACGGCCGGATCGAGTGCCCAGCGCAGCGTGGCCAACTCGCTCGGCTCGATTCCCGCCGCCGAGAGCAGGTCGGCGTTGTAGTACAACCCGATCCCGGCGTCGGTGAGTTGCGGTACACCCCACAGCGTTCCGTCGCGGGTGAACTGGTTGACCACCGACGGCTCCCACGCCCGCGAGGCCGCCATCTCAATGTCCATCAGGCGGCCGCTGCCGGCGTATTCGGCGAAGTAGGCGTTGCTGATCCAGAAGATGTCGTCGGCGCCACCGCCCGCGACGTCGGTGCGCAGGCTGTCGAAATACGTCGAGTAGGCGACGACGTTCACGCGCACCTCGATGCCGGGATGCGCGCGTTCGAACTCGGAGAACGACGCGCGGTAGGCCGCGGCCACCTGCTCATCCCACAACCGCACGGTCACGACCGTCCGGCCGCCCGCGTCATTCGGTTGCCCGAGCAGCATGGCCACGACCAGCAGCAGCACACCCGTCATCGCCACACCTGTCGCGAAGAGCGTGGAAAACCTCGGCCGCGCGCTCATTTCACCCCCGTCACCACGATCGAGCGCACGATGTGGCGACCCAGCGCGACGAACAACACCAGCAGGGGCACGATCGCGACCGTCGTCGCCGCCATCACCAGCGGCCACTGCGCGTTGTAGCGTGACTGCAGACCCGCCGTCGCGACCGTCAGCACCTGCCACTGGCCGCCACTGGTGATCACCAGCGGCCACATGAAGCTGTTCCACTGCGAGACAACGGTGATCAGCGCCAGCGTCACCAGGATCGGTCTGCTCGCGGGCAACACCACATGCACGATCACGTCCAACGTGTTGGCACCGTCGATGCGGGCCGCATTGACCAGATCGCCGGGGATGGTGCGAAAGTACTCGCGCAACAGGAAGATCGCGTACGGCGAACCGAACATGAACGGCAGCACCAACGCCCAGAAGGTGTTACGCAGCCCCGCCTCGGCCATCATCAGGTACAGCGGGACGACGGTGACCGTCGCCGGCACCATCAGCGTCGCGACATACACCCAGAACAGCGCGTCGCGGCCGGGAAACTGCAGCCGTGCGAACGCATACGCCGCCAGCACGGAGAACGTCAGCTGGCCGAGCAGAATCACCGTGGTCATCAGCGCGGTCACGACGACGGCCCGGCCGAAGCCGGCGTCGGCCAGGTTCGCGTAGTTCTGCAGGGTCGGCGGCAGAGGCAGGGACAGCGGTGACTCGGTGTCGAAGGTGCGCGGATCCCGAAGTGAGGCCAGGACGCCGAGGATGAACGGCGCCAACGTGATCAGCGCGCCCGCCAGCAGGATGGGGTAGATGACGGCGGCGGACGTGACGCGGCTAGGTGAGGTCATAGCTGATCCGTCGACGGAAGTACAACTGCTGGACGGTGGTCACGCCGACCAACAGGACGAACAACACCACCGCCATCACCGCGGCCCGGCCCACCGCCGCGGCGCCGAACGCCTCGGCGTAGATGCGGTGCGCCACCAGGTCGGTCCGGTTCTGCGGACCGCCACCGGTCAACGCGTACACGGTATCGAAAACCTGGGCGGCGCTGATGATTCCGGTTACCAGTACGAAGAACAACGTCGGTCGCAACATCGGAAGGGTGATGTGCCGGAACCGTTGCCACGTCGTCGCGCCGTCGGTGCGGGCCGCGTTGTGGATGTCCTCGGGAATGTTGAGGATGCCGGCCAGGAAGAACAGCGTCACGTATCCCACGTTGGTCCATACGACTACCGCCGACACCACCGGCAGGGCCAGCCTCGGATCCGTGAGCCATTCGATCTGGCGGCCGAGGACGGTGCTGACCGCTCCGTCGGTGGGTGCCAGGATCCAGCGCCACAGCACCGCGATCGCCAGCGGCGCACAGATCCACGGCAGCACATACACCGTTCGGAAGAAACCGCTGCCGGGCAGCCCGCGTGCCAGCAGCGATGCCGCGACCAATCCGAGGAGGGTCTGCGCGGGCACGACCAGCACGACGAACAGCAGCGTGACGACCAGCGAGGTGCCGAACGTCGGATCGGTCAGCACCGACTGCCAATTGCGCAGGCCCACATACTCCATCGGGCTCAGCAGGTCCCACCGGTGCAACGACAGCCACACCACCACGAGCATCGGCAGCAGCATGAACGCGACGACTCCGAACAGGCTTGGCGCCAGGAGTGCGTACGCGGTCGTGGTCGTGTGGCGGCGTTGTGCCATCCGAGTCATTAAAGCGGCCCGGCGGCGCCACCACTACGGTGGTGTCGTGGCAGCTACTCGACGCGTCGACGCAGACTTCCTCGACCTGCCGAGGAGCGAGCTGGCTGAGGCGGCGACCTCGGCGGCCGTGGCCGCGGGCGCCAGCTACGCCGACCATCGCATCCAGGCGGTCACTTCGGAGTTCGTGCAGTTGCGCGACGGTGTCCTGCAGACCGCGGTCGTCGACCGGGAGATCGGCCTGGCGGTCCGCGTCATCGTCGACGGGACGTGGGGCTTCGCGTCGCATGCCGAACTCAGCACGGACGTCGCGGCCCAGACCGCGCGCCGCGCCGTGGGGGTGGCCAGGACGCTGGCTGCGCTCAACGCCGAGCGCATCGAGTTGGCCTCCGAGCCCGTGTACTCCGATGTCACTTGGATTTCGGACTACGACGTCGACCCGTTCACCGTCGCAACCACCGACAAGCTCGGTGTGCTCGGCGAATACTCGGGACGGCTGTTGGCCTCAGACGGCGTGGATCACGTCTCGGCGGGACTGCAGACCGCCAAGGAGCAGACGTTCTACGCCGACACGTTCGGGTCGATGATCACCCAGCAGCGGGTGCGGGTGCAGCCGTCGCTGGAGGCGGTCGCCGTCGATGCCGCGGCGGGGACGTTCGAGACGATGCGAACGCTGGCCCCGCCGACCGCGCGGGGCTGGGAGTACGTCGCCGGCGACGAGGTGTGGAACTGGACCGAGGAGTTGGCCATGCTGCCGACGTGGCTGGCCGAGAAGGTCAAGGCGCCCAGCGTCACGGCGGGGCCGACGGATCTCGTCATCGATCCGTCGAATCTGTGGCTCACGATCCACGAATCGGTCGGCCATGCCACCGAATACGACCGGGCGATCGGATACGAGGCCGCGTACGCGGGGACCTCGTTCGCCACGCCCGACAAGCTGGGCGCGATGCGCTACGGCTCACCGGTCGTGAACGTGACCGCCGACCGGACCGTCGAATACGGTTTGGCGACGGTGGGTTTCGACGACGAAGGAGTACAGGCGCAGAAGTGGGACCTGGTGCGTGACGGTATCTTCGTCGGCTACCAACTGGACCGGGTGTTCGCACCGCGGCTCGGGGAGGAGCGCTCCAACGGGTGCGCCTACGCCGATTCGCCGCACCACGTGCCGATCCAGCGGATGGCCAACGTGTCGCTGGAGCCCAGCGCCGACGAGGTGAGCACCGAGGATTTGATCGCCCGCGTCGACGACGGTATCTACATCGTCGGAGACAAGAGCTGGTCAATCGACATGCAGCGCTACAACTTCCAGTTCACGGGGCAACGCTTCTTCCGCATCCGCGACGGCCGGCTCGACGGCCAGCTGCGCGACGTGGCGTACCAGGCGACCACGACCGACTTCTGGGGTTCGCTGGAGGCCGTCGGTGGTCGGTCGACATGGCGGCTCGGCGGCGCGTTCAACTGCGGCAAGGCGCAGCCGGGCCAGGTGGCCGCGGTGAGCCATGGTTGTCCGTCGGCGTTGTTCCGCGGGGTGAACGTGCTCAACACCCGCGCCGAGGGCGGGCGGTAAGTGATGATCGGCGCACAGCAGGTGGTGGAGATCGCGCTGGCGGAGGCGGCCCGGTTGGGAGGGGCCGACGACACGGTCGTGTTGGTGACCGACCAGGCCGACGCGTCGTTGCGGTGGGCGGGCAACTCGATGACCACCAACGGCGAGTCGAGGCGGCGCTACACGACGGTGATCTCGGTGGTGCGCAAGGGAAGCGCATCACATGTCGGTTCGGTGCGATCCAGCGAGGTGGACCCGTCGACCATCGCGGGTCTGGTGGCGGCATCGCAGGAGGCGGCGCGCTCGGCGCCCGAGGCCCGCGACAGCGCACCGCTGCTGGCCGGTGGCGACGCACCGCCGGACTGGGATGCTCCCGTGCCGAACACAGGAGCGGAGGTGTTTCTGCCGGTTGCTGACGGCCTCGCCCGCGCGTTTCGTGGCAGCGACCGGTTGTACGGGTATGCCCGGCACATCCTGGAGACGACGTTCGTCGCGACGTCGGGCGGGCTGCGGCGGCGCTACACGCAGCCGACGGGCTCGGTGGAGATCAACGGCAAGCGTGACGGCGCAAGCGCGTGGGTCGGCGTCAACGCCGCCGACTTCGGCGGTGTGCCCATCGATTCCATGCTCGAGGAGTTGTCGACGCGCCTGGCGTGGGCCCGGCGCACGGTGGAGTTGCCCGCCGGCCGCGACGAGACGATCCTGCCCCCGTCGGCGGTGGCAGACCTGATGATCTTTTTGACATGGGCGATGGACGGCCGGGGCGCGCAGGAGGGTCGCACGGCGTTGTCGGCGCCGGGCGGCGGCACGCGGGTGGGGGAGCGGCTCACCGATCTGCCGTTGACGCTGTACTCCGATCCGTTGGCCGAGGGGCTGGCGTGCACGCCGTTCGTCGCGACGTCGACGTCGTCGGAACGGATTTCGGTGTTCGACAACGGCATGGACATCGAGCGGGTGGACTGGATCCGCGACGGCGCGATCAACGCGCTGGCGTATTCGCGGGCCGCCGCCGCGGAATTCGACACGGCGCCGGCGGTGCCGGCGGGCAACCTGCTGATGACCGGTGGGGAGTCTGAGCTGACGGACATGATCGCGGCGACCGAGTGCGGTCTGCTGCTGAGCACACTGTGGTACCTGCGGGCAGTCGACCCGTCGGTGCTGCTGCTGACCGGGCTGACCCGTGACGGCGTGTATCTGATCGAGGACGGCGAGGTGACGGCGGCGGTCAACAACTTCCGGTTCAACGAAAGCCCGTTGGACCTGCTGCGCCGCGCGACGGAAGCGGGGGTCAGCGAGTTCACGTTGCCGCGCGAGTGGGGCGATTGGGCCACGCGGGCAGCGATGCCGTCGTTGCGGATTCCGGACTTTCACATGTCCTCGGTCAGTCAGGCGCAATAATCGGGGCGTGGGCGCTGATGAGCTTGCCGATCGGATCGCCGGTTTGGTGGCGATGTCGTCGGGTGACAACCAACGGGACACGCTGATCCGGTTGACGTGCGGCAGGTCGCTGTCGTTACCGCCGCTGGCGGTGCAAGTCGACCTGCTCGACGAGTCCACCGAAGCGGACCGGGTGGTGGCGGCGTTCGCCGAGCAGTTCGCGACGGACGTGTCGGGTATCGGTGACAACCAGCGTAAGCGACTATCGGAGACTCTGGGCGACAACGTATTTAGGACGGTCGTCGCGACCTTCATCGCGGACTTCGTGCCGCGGGTGTGGGCGGGCTGTGAAGCGCTGGGGTTAGGGAGACCCGGTTACGTCAGCGTCGTGGAATGGGATCCGGAGTCCGATCCCGTCGATGCGTTGCTCAACGGGTTCGCACCGGCGGTGGCGCGGTTGCGGGCGCTCGATCCGCTGACCACGGAGATCGTCCGATTGCGTGGCGCGATGCAGCACAACTGCAGGCTGTGCAAGTCGTTGCGCGACGGCGACGCGTTGGACTCCGGCGGCTCGGAGGAGATGTATGGGCAGATCGAGGACTATGAATCCGCCGAGAGCCTGACCGAGGCGCAGAAGGCGGCGCTACGGTACGTCGACGCGCTGATCTGGTCGCCGGCGCGCATCGACGCCGAGGTGGCGGCGGAGGTGCGGCGGAATTTCTCGGAGAAGCAGTCGTTGGAGCTGACGCTGGATGTCATGCGCAACGCGTGCAACAAGATCGCGGTATCGCTGGGCGCCGATACGCCGCGGGTGTCTTCGGGCACCGAGAGGTACTCGATCGGTGACGACGGGCAGCCGGTGTACGCCGATATCGCCTGACGGCTCCCGGAGCGCTCTAGACGCCCACCTCTGACGGGCAAGCTGTGTGGGGTGCCCACCTCTGAGGGGCCATTGCTGTAGGTGCCCACCTCGCAGCGAAAAATTCGCTGGGAGCGAATTAGTCGCTGCAAGGTGGGCACATCGCGATATGGGACGATGGTGCCGCGCAACGCGCCGGGGCGGTAGCTCAGTCGGTTAGAGCCGCGGACTCATAATCCGTTGGTCGCGGGTTCAAGTCCCGCCCGCCCCACTTCAGAGGGTGTTTCTGCTCTCAGTGGGCGGCCTAGTCGGCGTTTATTCGGCGTTTATTACCGCACGGTCCAGCAGGTCAGCAACCTCGGCATGGATGCGCCCCCGACTCATATACTTGTCCTGCGTCATCGACACATTGCTGTGCCCGAGATGGTCCGCGCCGACGCGAGCCGACAGGCCCTCGTCGTCGATAAGGTCGGCCGCTGTCTTGCGGAAGCTGTGCGTGGTCACCTCGGGCACACCGAGGTCTTCACGGGCATTGCGCCACTGCTTGCCGAAGTTGTTCGGGTCGCGCCAGGTTCCCGCTGTGGAGGGGAAGATCATCGGCTGCTCACCGAGATAGGGAACACCGCGGCGGTCTGTCAACATCTCGATGGCGAACCGGGGAAGTGGGATGGTGCGCCGGCCGGCGGCCGACTTCGTGACGGGAATCCACCTCAGCCCTTCGCCGGCGATACGCACCAGCTTGCCGTTGACCGCGACTGTGCCAGCCTTCGCGTCAATGTCGGCCCATCGCAGTCCGAGTAGTTCTGAGCGCCGCAACCCTGTGGCGATCAGCATGGTGACCGGGTCCACCAGATCGTGCTCCCGGCAGAACATCGACGCACGCAGCTTGGCCAACAGTTCGGGCAGCCGGTCGGCGCCGATCGCCGCGGCGCCCTTGGGCTGGTTCTTGGATTGCAGCGGCGCCACGTCGCGCACGGGGTTGGCCGTGAGCACGTTGGCCAGCACCGCCAACTGCAGGCCGCCCCGCAGAACGGTCTTGGCCTGCTTGGCCATAGTGGCGCCGTGGGCCGCGCGCATGGACCTCAGGGCCGCGTCGAGCCGTGCAGTCGATGCTTCGCCGACGCGCACACCACCGATGAACTTGGCCAGCTTGCCCGCGGCGAATTGGTAGGTGTCGATGGTGGAGGGAGAGCGGCCATCCTCGGTCAACCGGGTCAGGTGCTGATCTACCAGGGAGACGAGGAGGGTGTCGTGGTCGATCTGGTCGGCCGATGGTGCGCGGCGTTCGGCCAATGCTTCGATGAGCGCGTCCTCGGCCAGCTTGCCGCGCTTGTCGAACTCGTCGGCCGGCCCGAGCCGCTGCACCTTGCGCACCACGCCGTCGCTGTCGCGAAAGCGGCACGACGCCTCCCACACGCCGGCGCCGAGGTAGCTCCGGTTGATCCTGCCGTGCTGCCCGATCCGCAGCCGCGGCCTACCGGCCATCGTCAGCCGCCTTCAAATCGTCGATGCGGCCTTGCAGATCTGCGAGCGCGTCGACCAGTTGGGCTTTCGTGTCGGGTTCGTCAGCAGCCGTCATCTGCGCCCTCAGTGCAATCCCTTTCTCTTCGAGGTCCCAGATCTGGCGAGCCAGCCGTAACCGCCTGAGGTTCATGCGGTGCATGCGGGGGTTATCGGCAAGAGAGCGGTGACCCTCCGGCAGACCGCAGAACCATTGTGCGGCACGCGCTTCCGACACCTCTTCGTGCACAGGCAGCACTTCGGTGGGGTGGTCGTATGGCCCGGGGTAGATCAAAGCGACCGGGGCGGTATTGAGCGCATACGCCAGCACGGTCAACTCGGCGACGGTCAGCTGCTTGCGGCGCCCGATCTCCAGGTCCGTGATCGCGGTTCTGGTGACGTGATGGCCCAGGTCTGCCGTGCGGTCTGCCAGCTCTCGTGCTGACAAGTCCTGAGCGTCGCGCAGCCGGCGAACCTCTTTCCCGATGCGCAACGTCTGACCCTCAGCCCAGCCTTGCGTGTTCATAACGCAAAAGCGTAGCAGCTTGCGCGTCTGTTCGTGATGTGTTGAGATCGGCCCATCAACACGCAGAACTTATAAGAACTGCGGGATTATCACGCAATTTAGGAGAATTGATGGACGAGACCTGGCTCACCCGCCCAGAACTCGCTGACCGCTGGAAGATGCCGCCCGCCACGCTCAACCAGTGGGCGTCGCAGGGCCGCGGCCCCAAGTACGCCCGGTTCGGTCGCCACGTCCGATACCGACTCAGTGACGTGATCACTTGGGAAAACAGCCAATTCGGCGGCGTGACCGCCGATTCGCCTGGAGGCCGCTGACTGTGGCCGAAACGAAACAACCCCGGCCGGACGCCGGGGCTGTTCGCCGAGAAGAAGAAGACCACGATACCGCGGCGGACCTGCTCTGCGTAGCTAACGCGATCCGCGGACTGGGCGCTACCGGACTCAGCATCAACGACATCGGCGCCTGCGCGGTCGAGTACGCGTGCCGCCGCTGGAGGGTCTTCCCGCTCGTCGGCAAGATCCCTGCGATCGCCGGCGGCCGCGGCGTCCTCGACGCCACCGACGACGTCGAGCAGGTCGCCCGATGGTGGGGTGGCCGATACGCCGGATGCAACATCGGCGCCCGTGTGCCGGCCAGCATGTTCGTGCTCGACGTCGACCCGCGCAACGGCGGCGCCGACACGATCGAAGCGCTCAAGGCCGAGCACGGGCCGCTGCCGCGGACGCTCAGAACGATCTCAGGCCGCGGCGACGGCGGCTCCCACCGCTTCTACCGCCGACCGGCCGGCAAGCTGTCCAGCACCCGCCTCGGCCCGGGCATCGACATCAAGCTCGACACCGGCTACGTCGTGGCGGCGCCATCGATCCACCCCGACACCGGCCGTCCGTACCGGCGCATCGATCATCCCGTGGTCGACCCGCCGGCGTGGCTGATCGACCTGCTGCGGCCCGAACCCGTCGAGGAGCAGCCGCGGCGCCGACAGGAGTTTTCGACGTTCACCGGGCCGTCGCCGGCCGACCAGTTCAGCGCCGCCACGTCGTGGTCTGACATCCTCGGCCCGCACGGCTGGCGGTGCCTCGATGCTGACCCCGACGGTGACGGTGCACGCTGGCGCCACCCGGCGGCCACCTCGGCGTGGTCGGCCACCGTCAAGCATGGTCTGCTGTTCGTCTACTCGCCGAACACCCCGTTCGACGTCACCGCGGCGTCAAACCCAAAGGGCTACACCAGGTTTCGTGCCTACGCGGTCCTCGATCACGTCGGCGACCTGAAAGCCGCATACCGGGCCATCACTGGCAAGGGGGTGGCAGCATGATCGACGCCGACAGCGTTCCCCCGATGTCCGACGATGAGCGACTGTTCGACGGCGACCCGATCCCCCTCAACCGCCGCCCCAGCATCCCGAAGTTCCCGACGTCGGCACTGCCGGACACGATCGCCGGCATGGTGCGCGAAGTCGCCGAGGCGACACAGACCGACGAAGCGATGGCGGGAACGTCTGCGCTGTCGGCACTTTCGGCCTGCACCGGTGGGCACGCTGAGGTTGAGGTCCGGCGGGGGTGGCGGGAGCCGTGCAACATTTTCACGGTGACCGTCGCCGCTCCCGGCGAACGCAAGTCCGCGGTCCAGGCAGCGATGGTCCGGCCGCTGCTCGACGTCGAACAGAACCTCGTTGCCAAGGCCAAGGCCAGCCGCCGGGAAGCCGAGACTCGCAAGCAGGTCGCCGACGAAGCCACCATCAGGGCGCGCCGCGCCGCGGCCTCATCAGACAAGCAGGATGAAGCCCTTGCCGACGCGATCGGGTTCGCAATGCTCGCCGACGAGATTGAGGTCCCGCCGATCCCCCGCATCGTCGCCGACGACGTCACGCCGGAAGCGGCGGGAACGCTGATGGCCGAGCAGGGCGGCCGGCTGGCGATCATCAGCGCCGAGGGTGGCATCTTCGACATCGTCGCAGGCCGCTACCAGGGCGGCATCGCCAACCTGGACCTGTGGCTTAAGGGTCACTCCGGTGACCCGGTGAAGGTGGACCGCAAGGGCCGGCCGCCGGAATACATCCGCCGACCCGCGATGACCATCGGGCTGATGGTGCAGCCCGACGTGCTCACCACGGTCGCGTCCAATCGCCAGTTCCGCGGCCGCGGACTGCTCGCCAGGATCTTGTACGCCTACCCGGCGTCGAAGGTCGGTCGACGCAAGATCGGCGCCGACCCGGCCGACGAGGACGCTGTGCGGGCCTACGGGCAGGCCGTGACGTCGCTCGCTGAGGGTATGGCCGGCTGGCAGGGCGACCCAGCGGTGCTCGTGCTCAGCGACGCGGCCCACAAGGCGATCACGGCGATCGAGAAGGCCGTCGAGCCGACCCTGGCAGGAGATGGGGAACTGGCCGCCCTGGCCGACTGGGGCGCCAAGTACGTCGGCGCGATTGCCCGACTGGCCGGGATCATCCACCTCGCGCAGCGCGGCGCCGACGCCGGCCCGAGAAAACCGATCGACGCCGAGACGGTCAGGGCCGCCCACCGGATCGGCAGGTACTTCAAGTGCTGCGCGATCGCCGCGTTCGCCGAGATGGGCGCCGACCGCGTGACCGCCGACGCCGTCTACCTGCTCGACGTCATCACCAGGCTGGGTGCCGACGAGGTGTCCGAACGCGACCTGCATGTGGCCGGCAGCCGATCCCGGTTCCGCAGCAAGGCCGACCTGCTGCCGTCGGTGGAACGGCTGGTCGAGCACGGCTACCTGGCGCCGATGCCGGCAGCGAAGCCCACAGGCGGGCGCCCACCGTCACCGCGGTACAAGGTCCACCCCGTCGTGATGGGAGGCATGTGAGAAATGCCTGACCACGCCACGAAAGCCACGAAAGCCACAAAACCCGTGAAGGGTCATCCCTTCTGTGGCTTCTGTGGCCTCCGTGGCACCTACGCCCTATCGGACCCGGCCATGACCACGGTGCGGTTCGTCCCGATCGCCGGCGGCGGATACGCCGTCAGCTTCCGCTACGACCTGCGGTTGGTCGACCTTGTGAAGACCGTGCCGGCCGGTGCCCGATCGTGGAACAAGTCGACCAGAACCTGGTGGGTCAGCGATCGGCACGCCGCATGGCTCGTCGACGACATGCGCCGCGCCGGCTACAGCGTCACCGGCATCGACGATCGGCACCGCGACGATCGCCGCGATCGTGCTGCCGATCAGGGCACCTGGGCGCAGATGCTATTTGCCGCGGTCGGACCAGATCGAGCCGCGCCCGTGTTCAAGGCGTTGAGCAAGGTGCTGCATCCCGATCTCGTCGGCGGCGATCGCCGGCTCATGCAGGAACTCAACGATGCCCGCCGCGGCGTGACATGAGCCGCCACCAGACCACCGCTGGGCAACCGCCTGCGGGAAAGAGGAGAAGATAAGAGGTAGGTGAAATGTCAGATTGCTCAAAGGGTTTCGATGAGGGCTTCGATGATTCGAACACCATCGAGTCCGAGCTTCCGTGGATGATGGGCGAGTACGTCGGGGCCGCGGCTCGATGGATCGCCGACAAGGCCGTCGAGTTCATCGTCAGCAACCCATACGCGCCGATCAGCCTGGCGGGACTGTACGCGTACCTGGACGATCGCGACCGGAGCCTGCTCGACCTCGACGGGCTGAGCACACCTGCACACGGCGTCGAGTTGCTTTACGGCGTGCTCTTGAGGGTTGCGGAAGACCCGCGCATCCGGGTGGCCGACACCGGCGCCGACGAGATCGCGTTCGCAGCCAAGATTCCCGCCGGCGAGTGACCGGTGGGACCGAGAATAGAAAGAGGAAGTAACGAAATGACAAGCAAGACAGGAAATTTCGAGGCGGCCGTCGGGGCGGCGATCGAGCTTGTGGAGACCGAGGGCGCCATCACGTTCATGCGCCTCGCCGACCGGGTCGATGACAGGTTCGGCATCGAGATTCACGGCGACAAAACCATGACGATCGGTAACCACACGGTCGGCGACGGCACGACCATGACGACGGTGGCCGACCCGACCAACGTCGTGCTCTGGAACGGCGCGGCGCCGCAGTTCCTGGAACTCGTCGAAGCCGTGCTGGCCGAGCGGCACGTCGTCTTGGAACGCACCACCGTCGAGCACTACAGGCTCAGCGGGATGGAGCTGCTGGAGGATTACTCCGACGACGGTCACGAGGAGGTGCCGCTGCCGGCCATCGACTTCGGCGACGATCTGGGCGTCGACGGCTACGAGGTGCCGACCTGGCTTCCGGTCATGTTCGCGTGGACGAACGAGCCGTCCCAGGAGGAGGGCGCCGGACGCCTGTAAGCCCGTCTGGGGCGGGTCAGGGGTTCCCGGCCATCAACTCCCGCGGAACCCCACTGCCCGCCCCAAGACGGCACGTGGGATAGCCGATATGTCCCTGAGAAATACGCGCGCTACGTCGAGTGGTGTGAGGCGTGGGGGCGTAAACGGACATGCCGCTCCGACGACGTCGAGCGGGCCCTCTTTTCCATTGGACCGACAGTCCGGCACTTGTGTTGTGGCGCCGCACTTGCCGAGATAAGTCGAGTCGAGGTCAGGGTCACGAGGTGCCCTAGCCTTCGAGATTCGATCGCTTGAAGAGAGCGGTACTAGGCGGCGGCAGTGGCGGGCAAGACGACCACGGATCCGTCTGAGGTCTGCGCGATCTCGATCGTCACATCATCTGTATGCCCCGCGTAGCCGACCCCCTCGCCCAGTTCGCGCAGTCGGTAAGACGTGCGTAGCAGGTTGTCCACTACGGCCCGTGCGATGAAAACGTCCCGCACACCATGTGGCCGGTCCAGTTGCAGCGTCGACAACCTCGACAGGACTTCGGCGATGCCGGACTCTAACTCCGCCACGCGTCTCTGATCGGCTCTCAGGGCGCGGACGAAGTTTTCAAAGGGATTCGATGGATCCATTTGAGCGTGCTCCACCGCCTGAAGGACGAGGACGCGCTTCTTCAGTGCGATGGCAAGCCGGGCGAGTTCGAGGTGCGCGTAGAACTCTCCAGCACCTTCATCTATGCCGCTGAAGGTTCTACGTAAAGTAGCGATCTCGACTGGGCGGTTACCGATCTGAGCCAGACCACGCTGCCACTTCTTGAGCCGTTCTTCGGCGTCGGCCATCGCGACACTTATCGCGTGTACGGCAGAATCCAATCCAAGGGAGACGCCTATGCGGCCCTGGTCAAGGAGAATAGCGGTTGCGTTGTCGATGGCTCCGCGGCAACCATTGAGATTGCTGCGCTCGCGCTGTAGCGCATCGTCGTGCAGCTTCTCGAGCAGTGCGGTGATGTTCTCGATCGCCTCTTGGCGACCGCGGTCGGCATGAGCGCTGATTCCCGCCGCAACCGCCATCAGCACAAGCGGCGCGGCAACGGTCAATGCACCGACTCCCGCCGCCCCCGCGACTGCGGACTTGCCGGCAACCGGTACGAAGGAGGCTTGCGCCTTGATTCCCGACGCACCGATCAATGCGCTGTGCACACCGCCCGTCTTGGCGGCCATCGGTTTGAGCATCCCGCCACCAAATTGGGCCGCCACCTTGGCCGGAACCACCATGCGGTACAGCACCTCACCACCGACCGCGGCTCCTGCGACTGGTGCTGCCCTCGACGTCTGGCCCATCAACTGCGACAGATGCATGGCCAGTGGACTTGCACTGTCCAGGTGCAGCCCTCGACTGCGGTCGACGTTCTTCGGCATTGGATGCGCTTCCAGCGTGGCGATAGGGGCGTCGGCGAGAGCCGCCAACACCGTTCGCAACTCACCAAGGCGCTCGGGTGTCATGGCCTCGTCGCCGAATAAGGGGGGCAGCGGAACGTCGCGCGTGGCGAGCGTCCATACCGGGACCACCGTCTTGCCAGAATCAACCATCGCTTGATCTCCCTCCCACCGGCCGGTTACCCCATCAGCGATTCGACGAAGCCTGCCGGCATCCGTGCCCACGTATCAGAAGCCGGGGTACTTATGCCATATTCGCTCCGTCTCGGGGTCGAATTCGTAGTCGTCGATATCCCAGTCTCGGAATGCGAAGAGGTCGTCGGCCAGTTCGCTGATCACATCGCCGAGCTCCACCTGGCGCAGCCATTCCGCGGGTATCGCCTCTACACCGTGCATGGCACCCAGAAGGTTGCCCGTGATCGCACCGGTGGAGTCCGAATCACCGCCGTGGTTGACCGCCATTAACACACCGTGGCGAAAGTCCCGCGCGACCAGAGCGCAATAAATCGCGATGGCAAGAGCTTCCTCGGCAGTCCAACCCTCGCCGATATCGGCAATGGCCTCGTGGTGCGGTCGGCCGGAAGTAGCCAGCCGCTCCGCCGAATCGAGTGCTGTAAGCACCTCGTCGTGCCGCGGCCGAGTGGTCAGCAGCGACTTCACCGCGGTCAGAGCATCGAGAAGCGGTGACTCGCCGACGAGCGCGAGAATGAGCGCCCCGAACGCGCCACCGGCCAGTGAGCCGGTGGGATGTCCGTGGGTGATCGCACACAGCTCAGTTCCCAGGCCAAATGCGGCTTCCAGATCATGTGTGCTCCCGGCCCTGGCTACGAACAGTCCAGCTGGAGCGACCCTCATGACACCTCCGCATCCCTTGCTGTCGTTACGAGCGCGGTCCCCCAGATCTCCCAGGCTCCGGAGGGCCGACACGCACGTGTTGCCGGGCGCTCGTCGATGGTGAAGTTCTGCGTGGCCGAAAAGCCAGCCTTTCTCCTCCTCGTTCAGCAAGTCGATCGTGAGGATCGGGCGCTCACCTTGGGTCAGCAGCCATCGCAGGTAGGCGTGCGCGGTCACGCCGACTTCGGTGGTGATGCCCTTGATCGAGCCGCGCACAAAGCTGCGGATCAGTCCTTCGGCGGTGAACATCGTCATTTGGGTGTCGTCGGTGATTGCTCCGATTCGTCCGTAGGCGGGGACGTAGTCGGTGACGCCGTCGGCGCCGAAGCGCTCGACGATGTTCCTCCAACTCATGAACTCGACCGGTGCGCCCAGCGCGTCACCGACCGCACCGCCGAGAAGGCACCCCTTGAATCGCTCCCGCAGACTCGGTTCGGTCAGAAGGCTCTCCTCCCGTGTGTGGGGCCAAGTGTCGGACGTCGCTGCGAGGCTATCCGGCCTCGACAACGCGCGCTGGCCGCCTGTTCTGCCGTTGTTCATAGCCGCACGCCAGTAGCGAGACGTTTGGAATGATTGCTTGAGAGGGTCGACTACCGCGCCTGGTGAACTAGTCGTCACAAGCGGGACAACAATGGGGAGGCAGATGGACATCTTCCGCGTCCACCAGGAGCTGATTGACGACTACAAGTCCTTCACCACCAGCGCCGTTGTCCCCCGAGACCCGCGCATTGAGCAGTACGTCGCGGACGAGCTTGCCGAGGGCAAACAGTGGCCGGAGCCGTGGCTGTCCCTGAACCCCACATTTGCTCCTGGCGGTTCGATCGACGAGCTGGTCGCCGAGGATCTGCTACACCCTGAATGCGCCAAGATTTTTCGCCCGAAGCAGGACATCGTCGACCCCGGCAGTCGGCCCATCACGCTGCACCGCCACCAGCGAGAGGCCATCGAAGCCGCAAAGTCCGGCAAGAGCTATGTGCTCACCACCGGCACCGGCTCCGGTAAGTCCCTGGCCTACATCATCCCGATCGTCGACCGGGTGCTGCGCCAGGAACCACGCCAGTACGGTGTCAAGGCCATCATCGTCTACCCGATGAACGCCCTGGCCAACAGCCAGGTGGGCGAGCTTGAGAAGTTCTTGATGTTTGGCTATGGCGAGGGCAACGAGCCGGTGACCTTCGCTCGCTATACCGGCCAGGAGAAGGGCGAGCGTCGCGAGGAGATCCTGCGCAACCCGCCCGACATTCTGCTCACCAACTACGTAATGCTCGAGCTGATGCTCACCCGGCCGGAGGAACGGCGGAAGCTGGTCGACGCGGCGAAGGGTTTGCAGTTTCTCGTCCTCGACGAGCTCCATACGTACCGCGGTCGTCAGGGTGCGGACGTGGCGATGCTGGTCCGCAGGGTGCGCGACGCCTGCCAGTCGCCCAACATGCAGTGCGTTGGCACGTCGGCGACCATGGCCAGCGCCGGCACTGAAGTCGACCAACGGCGTGTGGTCGCCGAGGTGGCGACTGGGCTGTTCGGCGCTGAAGTCACACCGGACCGGGTGATCGGGGAGACCCTCAATCACGCCACGGGCGGAGACCCGGACGACGTGGCCGAACTGACCCGAGCAGTTCAGGCCGGGGGAGCCACTGGCGAGTATGAGGAACTGGCGGCTTCCTCGCTGGCATCGTGGATTGAGTCGACCTTCGGGCTCGCGATGGAGCAGGATTCGCGGCGGGTGATACGGCAACGGCCCGCTCGAGTGCGCGAATCGGCGGCGCGTCTGGCCGATCTCACGGGTCGCACCGTCGATGAGTGCGCGCCGGCGATCCGCACCACCTTGCTGGCCGGCTCAGCCGCCCGGAATCCGGTCACCGGCCGGCCATTGTTCGCCTTCCGGCTGCACCAATTCCTCTCCAAGGGCGACACCGTCTATGTCTCGATCGAGGACGAAGCCAGACGCCACCTCACCTCCCAGTATCAAGTCGCCGTGCCGGATCGGCCGGACCACGTACTCATGCCCTTGGCGTTTTGCCGCGAGTGCGGCCAGGAGTACCTGGTCGTGGCGCGGACCACAGAGGGTTCAGAGGTGCTCTACCGCCCGCGCCGGGACCGCGACGCCAGCGGTGGCGACCAGGCGAACGGATACCTGTATATCTCCACGGGCCAGCCCTGGCCCTTGGATCCGCTGGCGGAAGGTCGCTTACCGGACTCCTGGCTTTCCGACGGCCAGGTGGTCGAACGGCGCCGCCCGTATCTGCCCCGGCGGGTAAGAGTCGACGTCGGCGGCAGCGAGGTCGCATCGGGCGGTGTGGCGGCCGCGTTCGTCCCAGCCCCGTTCCGGTTCTGTCTCCGCTGCAAGGTGTCCTACGAGCAGGCGCGCGGCAACGACTTCGCCAAGCTGGCTACGTTAGACGCTGAGGGCCGAAGCTCCGCGGTGTCAGTGCTGAGCACTTCGATCGTGCGCTCCCTCAACGAGATTCCACCCGAAGAGCTCAGCCCGGAGTCACGCAAGCTGCTCACGTTCGTCGACAATCGGCAAGACGCCAGCCTGCAGGCTGGACACTTCAACGACTTTGTTCAGATGGTTCAGCTTCGCGGTGCTCTCTATCGGGCACTCCAATCGGGCAGCCTTCACCACGAGGACGTTGCGCAGCGGGTGGTCGAAAGCCTGGGCCTGCGGTTCGAGGACTACGCTGCCAACCCCGAGGCGGTGTACGGGGCGCGGGCGTCGGCTGAGCGGGCATTCAAGGAGTTCATCGAATACCGCCTGTACTCCGACCTCCAGCGGGGGTGGCGGGTCACCATGCCCAACCTGGAACAGACCGGACTGCTTGTCGTCGGATACGAATCGCTGTCGGAAATCGCCGCCGACGCCGCGCTGTGGGAACGGACCTACAAACCGCTGCGCGACGCCAGGGCGGTGCAGCGAGAAGAGTTGTGCCGCATCGTTCTTGACGAGTTCCGCCGCGATCTCGCCGTCGCCATCGAATGCCTCACCGACGACGGCTTCGATCGGGTCAAGCGGCAGTCCGATCAACAGTTGAAGGGATTGTGGTCGATCCCTCCCCACGAGCCGCGGCCGCGGCCGGCGATAGTGTCCACCGAGATCGGCAAGCCCGGCGCCCCACGAGTCATCGCCCGCCTGACCGGCCGCACGGCACTCGGCCGGTACATCCGCGAAGCCAGCGGACTCACGCTGCGGGGCGACCGGATGGACACCGCCGACGCGCAGAAGGTTATCGAGGATCTACTCCGCGTTCTGGATCGGGCTGGGTTGCTGACCACCGTGGATGTCGAGGGCCTCTCCGGTCCCAACTACCGTTTGAAGGCATCGGCGGTGATCTGGAAGCCCGGTGACGGCCGCGTCGGGGCGCCCGATCCGCTTCGGAAGGGTTTCGACCCCGACCAGGGCACCCGCGTCAACCCCTTCTTCCTGGATCTCTACCGCAAGACCGCTCCGGAACTGGTCGGCATGTACGCCCGCGAACACACCGCCCAAGTTGCCGCCTCGGATCGTGAGGAACGCGAAAAGGCTTTCCGCAAAGGCGAATTGAAGGTCCTGTACTGCTCGCCCACCATGGAACTCGGCGTCGACATAGCCAGTCTCAACGCTGTGGCGCTGCGCAACGTCCCACCCACACCGGCCAACTACGCCCAACGCAGCGGACGCGCCGGCCGGTCCGGCCAACCTGCCCTGGTCACCACCTACTGCGCCACCGGCAACGCTCACGACCAGTACTACTTCCGGCGCTCGGTCGACATGGTCGCCGGATCAGTCGCCCCGCCGCGGCTGGACCTGACCAACGAGGCTCTGCTGGCGTCGCATCTGCAGGCGCTATGGCTCTCCGAAACTGGCGCCGACCTCCATTCGCGGATGCCGCAGCTTCTCGAACTCGATGCACCCGGCATGCCGCTGACCTCCGATCTGGAGAAAGCACTAATCAACCCCGACGCGATCCGGCGGGCCACCGAGCGGGCGACCGTCCTGATCGCACCCCTTATCGAAGACCTCCAACGCACTTCCTGGTGGCACGAAGACTGGCCCGCGGCCGTAATCTCCGCCGCGCCAGAGGAATTCGATCACGCCTGCAACCGCTGGCGCGAACTGTATCAAGCCGCCCTGGACGACCAGGCTGAGCAGAACCGGATTGTCCTCGACAGCGCGGTGAATAAACGCGCCCGAGATGCGGCAGAGGGCCGACGGCGTGAAGCGGAAGGGCAACTTCGGTTACTCCGCAACGAAGACACTGACCGCACCCATTCCGACTTCTACACCTACCGCTACTTCGCCAGTGAGGGCTTCCTACCCGGATACAGCTTTCCGAGGCTGCCGCTGGCGGCCTATATTCCTGGCGTCCGAGCGGCGATCGGAAACCGCGCTGGCGGCGACTATCTACAGCGTCCGCGATTCCTAGCCATCAGCGAGTTCGGTCCCGGCGCGATCATCTACCACGAAGGCGCGCGCTACGAAGTCAAGCGCATCCAGGTGCCAATGAGCGCAGGCGGCATCGGCACCGTCGACACACAGGACGCATACCGCTGCGAGTCGTGCGGCTATCACCACGTGCGCCGCCCCGGCCTCGACGTGTGCGAGAACTGCGAGGCGCCGCTGGGCACACCCCAATACGGGTTGATGCGCATGCAAACCGTTTTCGCACGCCGGCGTGAACGGATTTCCAGCGACGAAGAAGAGCGCCGCAGAGCCGGATTCGAGCTGCACACGTCGTACCGGTTCAGCCAGCATGGGCCGCGCCTCGGACGCTCCGATGCCACTGTGCAAGATCAAGACGGCGAACTGCTAACCCTGAGCTACGGCGATACCGCGACGGTACGAGTTACCAACGTCGGCCGCCGGCGTCGCAAACACCCCAACGACCTTGGCTACTGGCTCGACACCGTCAAAGGGAACTGGCTATCGGAACGAGACGCCGAAGACATCACACCCCAGGACGATGCCCTCGACGACGCCGCCGACGTGCCCACCAAGCAAAAGGTAATTCCCTACGTCGAGGACACCCGCAACATCTTAGTGCTGCGGCTCGGCCAACCGGTCGCGCCCGAAGTTTCCACCAGCTTGCGCTACGCCCTGGAGCGCGGTGTCGAAGCCGAGTTCCAGTTGGAGGACTCCGAACTCTCCAGCGAGGCCCTCCCCGACAATGAAGCGCGCGGCCGCATGCTCTTCACCGAATCTGCCGAGGGCGGTGCTGGTGTTCTGCGGCGGCTGCTCGGCGAACCCGACGCCATCGCGAAGGTCGCGAGGGCCGCGTTGGAGATTACGCACTTCACTGCGGACGGCACCGACCTTGGCAGCGCCGAAGGGGCTCGGGAACGCTGCGAAAAAGCCTGCTACGACTGCTTGCTCGCCTATTCCAACCAAACCGACCACGCGGCCATCGACCGGCATCTGATCGCCGACCTCCTGCTGCGGCTCGCCGCGTCGAACACCACGCCCGCCATCGAGACGGAACACCGAGAAGACAAAGCGCACGAGATGCGAGCGAGTTGTGAGTCCGAACTGCAACGGGCCTTCATCGATCTCCTAGTGCAGCACGAGTTTGCCCTGCCGGATGAAGTCGGACAGCCCGTCAGTGCGGCAGGGGTCAGGGCGGACTTCGCGTTTCATGCCGACGGGTCAGCGCTGGCGGTGTTCGTCGAAGAGGCATCCCCTCCGGATGCCGAGGAGGTTGAGGACATGTTCAACGACGCGGGTTGGACGGTGCTGCGGCTTCATCCTGGCGACGACTGGCTGTCCCGGGTGCGCGAACACTCCTACGCGTTCGGAGTAGGAAGGGTTTAGGCACCGTGGGATTCGCTCCTGGAAATCTCGTCACGGCACGCGGTCGCGAATGGGTGGTGTTGCCGGAAAGCACAGATGACTTTCTGGTGCTGCGGCCCATCGGCGGCATCGATGACGACATTGCCGGCGTGCTCGCCAGCGAGGGTGTTAGCCCGGCGTCGTTTCCTCCGCCCCAACCGGAGGATCTCGGTGACCACCTGAGCGCATCGATGTTGCGTAGCGCGCTCCGGATCGGATTCCGCTCCACCGCCGGACCGTTCCGAAGCCTGGCCTCCATCGCCGTCGAACCCCGCGCCTACCAGATGGTGCCGCTGATGATGGCGCTCAGGCAGCACGTCGTTCGCCTGCTGATCGCCGACGACGTGGGCATCGGCAAGACCATCGAGGCCGCATTGGTGGCCACCGAGCTGCTCGAGGTCGGTGACGCCGGCGGACTGACGGTGCTGTGCAGCCCCGCGCTGGCCGAGCAGTGGCGGGGCGAACTCAGAGAGAAGTTCGGTCTCGAGGCTGAACTAGTTGTACTGACCACGGACGTTAGATACGGCGTGGCGGGGTGACATAACGAAGACCTCCGAGTGGAGTGCGAGCTGTCTAGGAACGCTCACCGATCTCGGAGGTCTTCGTGGTTCACCGTAATGCCACTTTGTCTGAAACCGGTCGCTTGCGGCTGGCTCGTTGCATCGTTGATGAGGGGTGGACGCTGCGCCAGGCAGCGGAACGCTTCCAGGTGTCGGTGAGCACAGCTGCACGATGGGCTGGCCGTTACCGCGCCGAGGGTGAGGTCGGGATGGCCGACCGCAGCTCACGCCCGCATCACAGCCCCAATCGCACGCCCACGCGCACCGAGCGGCGCATTATCGGCGTGCGTGTCACCCGTCGTTGGGGGCCGGCCCGTATCGGCTACCTGCTCGGGATCCACCCCTCGACCGTGCATCGGGTACTGACTCGGTACGGGATCGCCAAGCTGCGCTGGCTCGACCGTGCCACCGGACGGGTGATCCGTCGAATGGAATCGGCGCAGTGCGGAGACCTGGTCCACGTCGACGTCAAGAAGTTGGGCAAGATCCCCGCCGGGGGCGGCTGGCGCATGCTGGGCCGTTCGGCCGGCAAGCGCAACGCTCAAGCGGATAAGACTGGGGTGACCAACAAGTACCGCCAGCCGGTGCGGGGTTATCACTTCATCCACACCGCACTGGACGCGCATTCACGGCTGGTCTACTCCGAGCTGCTGGCGGATGAGCGCAAGGGCACCGCGGCAGATTTTTGGTTGCGAGCTAGCGCCTGGTTCGACCAACGCGGTATCTCGGTACGAAAAGTGTTGACTGACAACGGCTCCTGTTACCGCTCACACGTCTTCCGTGATGCGCTGGGCGGTATCGAGCACCGTCGCACCCGACCCTACCGGCCGCAGACCAATGGCAAAGTGGAGCGCTTCCATCGGACCCTCGCAGACGAATGGGCCTACGCCCGGCTCTACACCAGTGACGCCGAACGCTGCCAGGAGTATCCGCGCTGGCTGCACAACTACAATCACCACCGCGGCCACACCGCACTCGGCGGTCAACCACCAGCCAGCCGCGTACCTAACCTCTCAGGTCAGTACAACTAGTCCTGCCCAGTACGGTTCGCCGCCTAGAACGCGGACGTATCGGCGCCGAGTCGATTTTCGAGCGATACCCGATCACCGTGGTGTCCACCGACTTCATCAAGAGTGCGCGGCGTCGCCACGAGTTCCTTCGTACCTGCCCGGATCTAGTGATCGTCGATGAGGTGCACACCTGCGTCGCGGACTCCACCACCAGCGGTTCAGGCCGCACTCAGCGCTACGAACTGGTCCGCGACCTTGCGGCTGATCCCTCTCGACACCTGATCATGGCCACCGCTACTCCCCACAGCGGGAAGGAGGAGGCGTTCCGGAACCTGCTGGGGCTGCTAAAGCCTGAGTTGGCCACTGTTGACTTGGAGAAGAAGGCCGATCGTGAGCATTTGGCTAAGCACTTCGTTCAGCGGCGCCGCGTGGACATCCGTCGTTACCTCGATGAGGACACCCCGTTTCCGAAGGACCGCCTCTCGGCGGAAGTGCCCTACTCGCTTAGCCCCGAGTACCACGCGTTGTTCGCCAAGGTCCTCGACTACGCCCGCCAAACGGTCCGCACCGATGAAGGCGGACTTGCTCGGCGGGTCAACTGGTGGTCGGCGCTGGCCCTGCTTCGGGCGCTGGCTTCATCACCGCGCGCAGCCGCTCAAACTCTGCAGACCCGTGCGGCGACGGTCGCCGCTGACTCACTGGAAGAAGCCGACGCGATCGGCCGAGCCATCGTGCTTGACCAGGCCGATGACGAGGCACTCGAGGCGGTCGACACCACGCCTGGCGCTGACACCGACACCAAATCCGCCAATACCAAATCCCGGCGGCTGCAGGCTTTTCGCGCCGAAGCTCTGAAACTCGAAGGTAAACCCGACCGCAAGATCGCCGCATTGGTCAAGAGCGTCAAGGAACTGCTAGGCGACGGGTTCAATCCCATAGTCTTCTGCCGGTTCATCGACACCGCCGACTACGTGGCCGAGCAACTCAGTGCATCGCTGGGGAAGAACGTCACAATCCGCGCCGTGACGGGAACCCTGCCCCCCGCGGAACGGCTCGCCCGCATCGAGGAGCTGACGGCCGAGCCGGGCCAGCACGTGCTGGTCGCCACCGATTGCCTTTCGGAGGGGGTCAATCTGCAGGAGAACTTCCAAGCCGTGGTCCACTACGACCTGGCGTGGAATCCCACCCGCCACGAGCAGCGCGAGGGCCGCGTGGATCGTTTCGGCCAACGCGCCGACACGGTGCGCGCGGTGACCCTCTACGGCCGCGACAACCAGATCGATGGGATCGTGCTCGACGTACTGCTGCGCAAACATGAGGCGATCCGCAAGGCCACCGGTGTTGCGGTGCCGGTTCCCGACAACAGCGAGGCCGTTGTCGAGGCACTGATGGAGGGCCTGCTGCTGCGCGGGCGCGACGCGGAGCAATTGGGTCTGGAACTCGACCTGGAGGAAAAACGCGACACGCTGCATAACCAATGGGAGTCGGCGGCCGCACGCGAACGTAACGCCCAAACCAAATACGCGCAGCACGGCATCAAGCCCGATGAGGTCGCCGCCGAGCTGAAAGAAACCCGCGCCACCTTGGGCACCTACACGGATGTCGCCGAATTCGTCGACCACGCGCTGCGAGCCCTGCGCTCCACCGTGACCCCCGCGGAGTCAGGCTTCACCGCCACGCTCGGGCCGCTGCCGCTGGCACTCCGTGACGCACTACCGCCCGGCCGGAAAGACCCTTTGCACTTCGCCGCTGAGTTGCCAGTGGCCCGCGGGGACGCCGTGCTCACCCGCACCGACGCCTCGGTGGAGGCGGTCGCAAACTACGTTCTCGAATCTGCTCTCGACACAAATCTTTCCGACGAGCAACGGCCGGCGCGGCGCTGCGCGGTCATCCGCAGCAAGGCGGTGTCGACCCGCACCACGCTGCTCGTCGTTCGCTACCGCTTCCATCTGCAACTCCCGTCCCGCTCCGGCACCCGTGAGCTGGTTGCTGAGGATGTCGCCACACTCGCCTTCGAAGGGGCACCGGCCAAGCCGCACTGGCTATCACCGCAGTCGGTGACAGCACTTCTGCACGCGCGGCCATCGGGCAATGTGCCCCCGCTGCAAGCGACTCAGTTCATCAGCCGCGCCATCGATGGTCTGCCCGACATTGCGAAGCATGTCGCCGACCACGGTGACGATCTCGCCGCCCGGCTGCTTGAGTCACACCGCCGGGTGCGACAGGCTGCCGCGGAAGTGGTGCGCGGGCTGAAGGTGACAGTCGAACCGGGCGCTGATGTCCTCGGCGTCTTCGTCTATGTGCCTCGCGTGGGAGGTGAGAAGTGAGCGCCGACACCGCCTCCGCCAACTTCGTGGGCGTCCGCGTTGTCGGCGGGCTGCTTCCCGCGGACCTACTGGCCCGACTCGTCGCCGGACAAGCCCCGGATGGACTGTCCTCCAATGACTTTCATCTAGCCGCGGGTGAAACCGTGCGCGACGCTGCCAACCGAGTGTGGGCGTATCTGCGCGGCGCTTGGACCACCTACCGTCATGCCCTGGCCGCGTTGCCCGATGACGACGCGGCGACCGGATTGACGCGAGAGCGGTTTGCCCTTGTGCTGCTGGACCAGCTTGGCTACGGCCGCGTCCACGCCACCGGAAGAGGTGGAATCCATGTTGGTGAGCGCGGTTTCCCCATCTCGCACCTGTGGGGAAGCGTGCCGATCCATCTGCTCGGCCGCGTCGCGTTGGACACCCGGACGAAGGGGGTGGCGGGGGCGGCGGGCGCTTCCCCGCAGTCGATGGTGCAGGAGCTGCTCAACCGCTCCCATGACCACGTGTGGGCTATTCTCGCGAACGCGAGCACACTGCGGTTGGTCCGCGACTCGACCTCGCTGGTGGGGTCCGCCTACGTGGAATTCGATCTGGAGGCGATCTTCGATGGGGATCTCTTCGCCGACTTCCTGCTGCTTTACTCGCTGTGTCACGTCTCTCGCCTTGAGTCCCGCGACCCCGAGGTCGGCCCCGCCTCCTGCTGGCTGGAGCACTGGCGTCAGGACGCGATCGAAACAGGCTCCCGTGCGCTGAACCTCCTGCGCGACGGCGTGATTCAAGCACTGCACACGCTGGGTTCAGGGTTCCTCACTCACCCCGACAACGCAAAGCTGCGTCAAGACCTTGCCGACGGTCTGATCACCGTCGAGGACATGAATCACGCCCTGCTGCGGATCATCTACCGGCTGCTGTTCACCTTCGTCGCCGAAGACCGCAACGCGCTGCTCGACCCCGACGCCGACCCCGAGGTCCGACGCCGATACCTGGACTACTTCTCCACCGAGCGGTTGCGCCGGACATCGCGGCGCCGGCGGGGCGGCCGCTACGGTGACCGCTGGGAGGCACTCAAGGTCGTGTTCCGTGGACTCGGCAATGTCGACGGTCTGCCCGAACTCGGGTTGCCCGGAATCGGCGGACTCTTCGAAAACGGTGCCCTGGACTTCCTGATGGGCTGCTCGCTCAGCAACCAGGCCCTGCAGTCCGCGGTCTACTCACTGTCACTGGTGCGCGAACCGCGTTCACAGGCCCTGCGGATCGTCGACTACCGCAACCTCGGCGCAGAAGAACTCGGCAGCATCTACGAGTCGCTGCTCGAGTTGATGCCCAGCTGGGACCCCGCCACCAAGACCTACTCGCTGGTCGTCGCATCGGGAAACCAGCGCAAAGACACCGGCTCCTACTACACCCCCACGTCGCTGGTGGAGTCTCTACTCGACACCGCACTAGACCCAGTCCTTGATGAGGCCGAGAAGTCCAACGAATCCGAGCAGGCGCTGCTACGCGTGACCGTGTGCGACCCCGCCTGCGGCAGCGGACATTTTCTGGTCGGAGCGGCCCGCCGGATCGCCAAACGGGTGGCCGCCCTGCGAACCGGTGACCCCGAGCCGGCCCCCGAGGCGGTGCGTTCGGCGATGCGGGACGTCGTCGGACGCTGCGTCTACGGCGTCGATGTCAACCCGCTGGCCGCCGAAATGGCCAAGGTGTCGCTGTGGCTGGAAGCCCTCGACCCTGGCCGGCCCCTGACATTCCTGGACGCCCAGATCAGAATCGGCAACGCCCTCGTCGGCGCCACCCCGAGGCTGCTCGCCGAAGGCTTGCCCGATGAGACGTTCAAGCCGATCGAGGGCGACGACAAGAAAATCACCGCAACCCTGGCCAAGCAGAACAAAGCCGAGCGCAGCGCCCAGGCCAGCCTATTCGACGTCGACATGGGCGCCGCGAACACCGCACTCGCCAAGCAGGTTGCGAAAGTGGTCGCCGCGCCGACGATGTCACTCGCCGACATACATGTGCAAGAGCAACGTCTTCGCGCCTACACCGATTCCGCCGCCTACCGTCAGCAGCGCTTGGCAGCCGACGCCTGGTGCGCGGCATTCGTGTGGCCGAAAAGCCGCGGTGCGCCTCCCGCCATTACCCAGCGCACCATCACTGCGCTGATCGACGGTGACGACAAGCTAACCGACAAGCAGCACGCCGAAATGAGTCGACTCGCCGCCGAATACCGTTTCTTCCACTGGCACTTGGAGTTTCCTCACATCTTTCCGACCGAATCCACTGGTGACGATACGGTCAACGAGGCCACCGGATGGTACGGCGGATTTTCAGTCGTAATCGGCAATCCGCCGTGGGAGCAGGTGGAACTAAAGGAGCAGGAGTTCTTCGAAGCGCGAGATCCTGATATTGCCCAAGCGGCGGGTGCAAAGCGAAAGAAACTCATAGCCAATCTCATCGCTGCTGAGGCTCCACTTGGACAGGAATACCTAGCCGCCAAACGCCGTCTCGACGGAATGCGACATTTTGCGGCCAGTTCAGGCCGATACCCTTTATGCGGACGGGGGAGGGTAAAAACCGATCCGCTGTTCGCGGAAGTAGGCCGCAGCCTGATTGCAGGTGTCGGGCGGTTCGGACTGATCCTGCCCACCGGGATCGCGACCGACGCCACCACCCAGTACTTCTTCAAAGACCTCGTCGAGCACGGCGCCGTCGCGAGCCTCTACGACTTCGAGAATGCCAAGCCGCTATTCGAGGGGGTGCACCGCAGCTTCAAGTTCTGTCTGCTCACGTTGACCGGCCGGGATCTGCGCGAGCCGGAGGCCGATTTCGCGTTCTTCGCCCACGACCCTACCGACCTGCAACGCCCCGGCACCCGGTTCACCCTGACGCCGGAGGAGATTACCCTGCTCAACCCAAATACCGGCACCTGTCCGGTGTTTCGCAGTCGCCGCGACGCTGAGATCACAATCGGCATCTACAAGCGAGTGCCCGTCCTTATCCGCGAGGGCGATCCGAAAGGCAACCCTTGGGGCGTGAAGTTCATGCAAGGCTTGTTCAATATGACCAGTGACTCGCACCTATTCCGTACACGCGACGAACTGGAAAGCGACGGATGGGCACTGCAGGGCAACGTGTTTCACAAAGGCAAAGAGAAGATGCTTCCGCTGTATGAGTCAAAGATGATCCATCTCTACGACGACACTTGGGCCACGTATGAGAACGGCACAATTCGCGACGTGACTCCCGAGGAGAAGCGGAACAAGAACTTCGTGGTAATGCCGCGCTATTGGGTTAAGGAGAAAGAGGCACTTCAGAGGGCCGGCGATTACGGGCTCGAATCCATGTTCGCGTGGAGAGGGATTGCGCGGTCAACGGATGTGCGGACGGCTATCGGATGTATCGTACCGCCGGTGCCTGGCGGGGGTAACTACGACATCGTTCAGGGACTCCAAGACAGCCTTCTGCGGTTTTTCGCCGCTGTATTTTCCTCTTTCGCTTTCGATTTTGTGGTTCGTCAAAAGCTGAGCAATATGCATCTTCAGTTCAGCGTCGTCAAACAACTGCCGGTGCCCTCTCCATCAATGAGCACCCAGCCTGCACCGTGGAGGATCGACTTGGCCTTGGGCGCGTGGGTAGGGGCGCGGGTTGCTGCGCTACGTACCAAGTCGGGTGACGATTACGTTCGGATTCGCTCTGAACTCGACGCGGCCTTCTTCCGCCTCTATGGAGTCGAACGCGATGACGCCGACTACATCATGGAGAGTTTCCCGATCGTCAAGCGCAAAGACGTTGCCGCACATGGTGAATACCGAACTAAGCAGTTGATCCTCGAAATTTACGACGCGATGGCTGAGGCAGGGCGAACGGGTAAGGCCTACAAGTCGCCGTTCGATGAGAAACCTGCACGCGCGCGATAAGGGGAGGAGAACTGTGGTGAGCGTTGATGATGTCGGCGTGTTTGGGCGGGCGGATGCATTCCTCGTGGAGAAGGTCGGCCGCCAACTGATTGAGTTCGGTTTCGGGCAAGACAGCTCACTCCTTACGCCGGATCAACCAGTTTGGACCGCCGCTCATCTCACCGAACTCCAGCAGGACTATGTCAATCGGCCGCAAATAGGATCCGGCGGGCTGATCGAGAAGCTCGATGAGCAGTTGGCTACAACCTCATCGGGTGCCGTGCAGCTCTTCGCTGAGCTTCTCATCGCCAACGTTCTACCGATCACGAATCTCGGCGGACAGTTAAAGCTACAACAAGTTGAGGCAGTGTTGAATCGCTGCAACCCACCGGTCGCAGTACCCGACGAGGTGAGGCAGGCCTTGCTGGAGGGACGCGCGTTCCACGGCGGGCCCGCATTCGGGGGAAACAGACCTAACCAGCTCGCGTACCTCATCGCCATCGCCCATCGCTTCAAAGAACTTCCCGACCAACGCAGAGTCGACGCGCTCACCGAGCCGCTGATCTTCCGCTCCGAGGTCGACACCATTCACACGGGTCAATGGGCACAGCGACAAGCACTCCTATATCTGGCGTTCCCGGACTTCTTTCTCCCAATCGTGAACCGCGGACAGCGCCGCCAAATCCGCGACGCTTTCGCGGCCGAGTATCTGGGTCGTCCCGTTGGCGACGTCGATGAAGATCTTCACCTCATCTACGAGGCGATGGTGGATCAGCACGGCGTAGTCGACCTCTACCAGTCTCTGTGGCGCGACAAGTGGCAAAAGCCGACGGTGGCGGTTGAGGCGTCACCGACGGACGAGGTGCGACACGCATGGCGCATTCACGGCTCGAACGTGAAAGGCCAAGACATGGTGCCCATCTGGCGCCACAAGGGCACCGTATCCCTGGCCGCGAGCCTGCTACGTCATGTCGAACCCGACATCACCCGAGACGAACTCAAAGGTTTCGTTGAGGAAGACTACCGCTCGTCAGGATATGCACAGCGCCAAGAGAAGCTCGACGAGTTCTATGCCTTCCTGGCGCGCATGCACCCCGAAGATCTTGTTGTCACCGTCAGCCAGGGCCACGTGTACTTCGGGACCATCACCGGGCCTGCCGAGTCGGTGAAGAGCAGTGACCAGCGGTCTAATCTCAGACGGACCGTCAGGTGGTATCCAGGCTCGATGCCGGTGTCGCAATTGCCTCCCGAGGTCTCGGCACGGTTTAGCGCGCAGGGCGAGGTTCTGGATCTCACCCAGCATCTGGAGACTCTCGTCGCCCTGGCCGAGCACCGGCGGCCCCCGGAGGGGCCTGCGTCACTGAACCTGCCGAATGCGACCGATGATCTGGCCGCGCGTCTTAACGTCCCTACCGAGTGGCTGCAGGAATGCGTCGACCTCCTACGCGACCGTCCACAACTCATCTTCTATGGGCCGCCGGGTACGGGTAAGACCTACATCGCGCAGGAACTCGCCCACCACCTCACCACCGAGGCGAACGTCAAGATCGTCCAGTTCCATCCGGCCTATACCTACGAGGACTTCTTCGAGGGATACCGGCCCAAGGAGCACGGCGGCGGGCAGGTCGGCTTCACCCTGACCCCGGGACCGCTCCGCTCCCTGGTCGACAAGGCCAAAGACAACCCGGACGCGGTCTACGTCCTGATCATCGACGAAATCAACCGCGGCAACCTGGCGAAGGTTTTCGGCGAGCTGTACTTCCTGCTGGAGTACCGCGACAGCGCGATCGATCTGCTGTACTCCGCGGACAACACCGAGCCGTTCTCTCTGCCTAAGAACATCCTCATCATCGGGACGATGAACACCGCCGACCGGTCGATCGCTCTCGTCGACGCCGCGATGCGCCGGCGCTTCGCCTTCCTTCCGCTGCATCCCTCGGAGAGTCCGACCAATGGCATTCTCCGCAAGTGGCTCAAAGCGACCAACCGTCCCAACGATGTGGCCGACTTGCTCGAAGAGCTCAACTCACGGATCGAGGATCCAGATTTCAAGATCGGACCGTCGTACTTCATGCGGTCCGCCGTGCACGAGGCGGGTGACAAAGGTCTGGAACGGGTCTGGCGCACCGCCATCCTGCCACTACTCGAGGAGCACCACTACGGCGACGGAACCGACGTCCGCTCCCGGTACGGCCTTGACGCCATCCGTAAGGCCGTGAAGGACAAGGCTGCTGTCGGCGAGGCCTCCCAAAACGCTGATGGTGCTCCCACCCCCACTCTCCAGGCAACCGATCATGGCAGCAACGCCGCTGTTACTGACTGAGGGGGAAAGCCCACGGACTGTCGCGTTAACCGACGCGGAATATGTTGCGCTCCAACAACTCTCCCTCGTGAACGTCACTCCCACGCTGACGCATGGGTTTTTCGACGTGGCGGCCGGCCGCAAGGTCGGGGCTGTGCTTGTCGGGCAGCGCCAAGTCGTGGTGCGCCCGAAGATTACCAACCTCAACAGGCTGCTGTTCCTGCTCGGTTACGCCCAAGATCCTGGAATTTGGCGGGATGAACTGGTGCAGCTATCCGGCGACGAGGACCTGCTGCCTGCCCTGGCGGAAGCGTTCGGCCGGATCGCCTTGCGTGCTGTGGAGCAGGGTCTGCTGCAGGGATACCGGACCATCAACGACCGGCTGCCCGTCCTGCGCGGCCGACTGCTTGCCAGCGAGCAGATGACCCGCCTGTATGGTTTGCCCGTCCCGGTGGCCGTCGAATACGACGACTTCACCGTCGACATTGCCGAGAACCAACTGTTGCTTCTCGCCGTAAATTGGCTCATTGCCGTTCCGCGACTAGGCGAGGCGCCGCGCCGCCGCCTGCAGCGGCTGCGACGAATGCTCGCCGACGTCACGGTCCTTCCGCGCGGCGCGGAATCGCCGACCTGGCACCGCAGCCGACTCAACGCTCGGTATCACCCCGCGCTGGCCTTAGCCCAAATCGTATTGGCGGCAGAGTCTTTCGAACACCGCATGGGCGACTTGACGGTCACCGGCTACATGTTCGACATGTGGCGTGTGTTCGAGGACTTCGTGACGACTGCGCTTCGGGAGTCCCTTCACTCCCTGGGCGGGCACAGCGTCTGCCAGAAGTCGCTGAGCCTTGACGAGCGGGACCGAGTAGTGATGCGGCCCGATCTGATGTGGTTTCTGGACGGGCAAGTGCGGGCCGTGGTCGACGCCAAGTACAAGGCCGAGCGGCCGGAGGGCTTCCCCAACGCGGATCTCTATCAAATGCTGGCGTACTGCACCGTGTTGGACCTACCCGAGGGGCACCTGGTCTACGCGAAAGGCAATGAGCCAGTGGACTTGCACACCGCTAGGGGCAGTGGTGTGGTGATCCACTGCCATGCGCTCGACTTGAGCGTTACAACGCCCGAGTTGCTGCGGCAGGTCGATCAGCTTGCAGCAACGGTGGCGCAGACGACGGCCGCACTGAGCGTGGGGACCTAATGGCTTCCAAGAAGGTGGATGTTGCCGTCCATGACGGAGATCGTCTTGTTGCCCGGCTCACCGCCCGTCCGGTGAGGCTCATGCCCGACGGGTACGCCGGCGTCGTCTACAACGGCGCGGTGTATCCCCTCTGCGAAGGCAACTACATCGATATCAGCGATGAGCCGACTGACAAGGACGACTGCGACCGCTTCCTAGCGGCTTACAGCGATGTCCCGTATTGGCCTGAAACTAGCCTGGACGACCTCTCTGAAAGCGGCCACCTCGGAATCGAAGACTGGTACCTGGAAAGCAACCAGTTCGGCCACTACTTGGTTTTCGATGCATCGGAGGATGCCGCACGCCGACTGGTCGACGCAGTCGAGTCACACGGTTTGGGAGTCAGACGCTGGGACGAGAGTTCCCGACCAGCCGACAACGGCCAGTTCTACGACTGGTTCATCCGGCTGGGTTTCACGGGTTCGCGCGAGGAGTGCCTCCACCTTGTTGAGGAGCTGCTCGAGGGTGAAGACAGCGAGCAGTATGCCGGCTCAGGTGAACCGCCGGGTGATGACGTCGAGTCGGATCCCGGTTTTGCGGGCATGGACGAGATGGTGGACTTGGTCCTCTCATCCAGTCCGGAGGATCTCGACGCCGACGAGGTGATCGAATTCGTAGAGCTGCTGGACTTGGACGGGAGTGCCGAGTACGTCGGATACCTCAGTTGGCGGTACCGAGAGGCAATCCCCCGCCCCGGCTTCTTGTTCGATGGTTCAGTACTGGGCCGCCTTCAGGTAATCGCAACCGTCGTCAGAGACGACAAAGAAGTGCTCGCTCGGCTCATCCGAAGCCACGGCAAATTCCTCGACCAGAATCGAGGCGTGACCCGGCGCGCGATTGACGCCGAATTCGACCGAGTCGACCTTGACGCCAGCTGGTGGTCGGCGGACGACGCGCTGCGGCGGGCGCGAGCGAGCATTACTTTCTTACGCCACGCCTCTCTGCTGATCTTTGGTGACGACGACTGCAGAGAGCACTTGCTCGACAAGGTGCGCCAGTTGGCTCCGCCCGAGCCGCACGCGCTGCGACACCACCCACAGCGCGTAATCGCCGCTATCTCGAATCTGGAACGCATGATCGGTTTCGTGGAGCAGCTCCTAACCGATGACCTGGATGAATTCGAAGAACGCTTCGTCAACGGCCAGGATGAACTGCTGACGCTCGAACGAGGTGACTTCGACTTCATAGCGGAGCTGGTGAGCGCGCCCTCGTCGTCGGCCCAGGCGGTAGACGGCGATCTGCCGTTTGAGATCCTTCCGCCCGGTGAATTGCTCCATTCGTTCATCAGAGAACTCCGCGCAACAGGCAGCTATCACGGGCGTGAGATCGACATGAAGCGCGTTGAGGTACTAAAGCGGCTCGAGGATTACTTCCCTCAAGCACGATGTCGGATACACCGCGGCGCCTTCCCGTCGAAGGGTCGGGATAACCTCTACGTGGTGCTTTCGATCGCCCACCCGGGAGACCGCGCTGAGAATGCAATTGCCGTCAGTCCCTGTAAGGGCGAACACGCGACCTTCGTTGTGCGCCATGATTGCGGCTCAGGTCTTCCCTGGCATGTCGTTCTCTCCCGCACAAAACGTGAGGCAAAACTTCTAGGCGCGCGCCGGCTCTTGTTCACATCGAAGTCAGGGCGACGCATCGATGAGTATGACGCGATGCTGGAGAAGCTCTTGTGGTTTTTAGAGTCTGAACCCGAAGACTTCGAAGGGGGAAGAGTTTTGCTGGATGACGATTACGACGAGCCACGGGCCAGGACAAGTACTGGTGACAAACACGGATCGTCACCGAGCGTGGTAGCGAAAGTTTTCAACTGGGTAACGCGTAGGAAAGCATGACGGCGTCGGGAGAGCGATGAAAGCTGACACATACGAGCTCAAAGGAATTCTAGGCAAGGAGCGCATCTTTGTCGTTCCCACATTCCAGCGAGATTACGAGTGGACTCAAGAAGGCCAGTGGGAGTTGCTCTTTGAAGACCTTAATGGCCTTGCCGACCGCTTGTTGACCCGTCCCGGTGAGTCCGGAGACTGCATTTGTTGAATCACCCCGCCTTTGGTGGGGTGCGCCTGTGATCGTAGT
>NZ_LZSW01000058.1:0-541 GCF_001665615.1 Mycobacterium sp. 852014-52144_SCH5372336 | reverse complement strand
ACCAGGTTGTCCAGTTCGGTGGGCCCGCCGTCTTCCCAGTGCACGAGGTGATGAGCGTGCAGTCCGCGGGTGGCCCCGCAGCCGGGCACTCGGCAGGTGCGGTCGCGGTGCTCGAGGGCTCGGCGTAGGCGTCGGCTGATCACCCGTGTGGTGCGCCCGGCCCCGATGGGTTGGCCGTGTCGTTCGAGCCAGACTTCACAGCCGGTGTCACACAACAACAACTGCCGGTCAGCCTCCGATAAGACCGGGCCCAGATGGGGCCAGGCGGCGGTCTTGTCGAGGTCGAGGTGCACGATCACCGTGGTGTGCTGGCCGTGGGGGCGCCGGGTGGCTTCGGTGTCCCAGCCGGTGTCCACCAGGCGCATGAACGCATCACCCAGGCTGGGAAACGGCGGTTGGCGCCGCAGATCACCGAGCCGCTCGCGGCGTTCGTGGGTGTCGCCGTCGGTGTCGGGGCCATGGTCGCGCAGGTGTTCGTTGATCAGCGCGTCGCGGTGTGACTGCAGGGCGGCGTCGAACTTGGCGGCCTCCAACGCGGGCA